>NZ_BBIV01000005.1 GCF_000730665.1 Pseudomonas plecoglossicida NBRC 103162 = DSM 15088 | reverse complement strand
CGCTTTACTCAGGCGCATGGTAGGTTTTCAGTTTTCTTCGTAATGGATGACCGACCATGCGCTGTGCCAGCCTCGCTTTGACCGCAGCCGTTACCCTTTCGATTGCCGGGTGTTATTCGCCCGGTGAGCTGATCCAGAAGGGGCCAACCTATGCTGCTCAGACCCACAAGTCTCCCAAGCAATATGCCTTGTGTGTTTTCCCTCAATGGCAGGAATCGAGGCCGGATGCGACCTTGAGCGAGACTGAGAACGGCTACAGGTTGTTGAGCGGAAACGACATGAACACCAATGAGATTCTGCAGGTCAGCAAAGCCGCCAACGGGAGCGATGTGAGGTTCTATCAGCGCTCATATCTCGACTTTGGGCCTGGCAAGGCGGCGGCGCTGGAATCGACAAAGAACTGCCTGTGACTCTTTCCGCGCCACGAAATGCGACCTCACCGTTTTTTGGCGCGAGACAGACCAAAACGTCTCACTCAGACCATATCGTCTGTCTCGCTGAGCTGGTGCCCATTACCACTCTCCAATGTCAGGTTCTCTAAGGGCGCAGGCGCCAGCTGGAAGCCCGGTATCCGCTATGGTTTCCACGGCTAGGTTGCCATGGAAACCATGCCGCTCAGAGATTGGTTACGATGGCACGCAATCAGAGTTCCTGCACAGGGTGCCTTACTGAAATGGGAGCCAGGGCCGAGGGTTAAAATCGAGCGTTACCGAGTTCTATTCGCCACGATAATCAAGGAAGGCCTATTCAGATGGCTAACAGGAAAAACACTAATTATTTAATGGAAGCCGTACTGGGCTCGGATGAAGAAGCAATCAGGGATATTGTTTACGCCATAGGAGAAAGTAAAGGTAAATGGAGCCATTTCATTTCTAGTCTTTTTAGCGCTGAAGTAACCGAAGCAGCGAAAGAGCAGTTCCATACAGTATGGGTTGAGCTTGGCGGGCGAATCAGAAGCCAGGTCGGTGATGACAAGGCTCTTGCCAGAATGCTGAGCGCGCTGCTTCCAGAATACCGGGGCGAATCAATTAAGCTCTATCGAGGAGAGAGTGCATAGCGCTATGGAATTGGGCGAATCGGATTTTGCTGGACGCCAAATATTGAGATGGCTAGAACGTTTGCGCGCGGTCTTAATGCATATTTTGGCGATGGTGGAGTACTGTTGGCAACCATGGCCAATCAGTCTTCGATAATTGCCGGTCCGAACGACCATAGTATTGATCTTGGCGAGCATGAGTACACGCTTGATCCGTTCTCGCTCAGCGATATTGAGGTCTTGGAAACCTATCCGCCCTTACCACCTGACTGGTAATCAGTCTTCGTGCGAGGCGGTACGCGGCCAGGTACGCACCGCTGGTACGCATTCTGGCGTGCGGGTCAAAAGTCAGCGAGGCACTGACTCAATAAATGCTTTCCTTTTGGAGTGGGCGCCCAGAGACGCGAACCGGTGCCAGAAGCTTTGAGGCGTGCCTTTGCCAAGCCGGCCTAGGTCGTGAAGTACGCGGAGTTTTTCCAGCGCTTGCTCCTTTGTGAACGTCGGGCCTAGTGCTTCTAGCGCGAGTCGCGCATTGCGCCGAAAGCCGTAGTTCAGTTCGTGCCCGGCCTGGGTCAGTCGATAAATAGCCATGATTGTGACCTCCCACGTAGATGAGATATCCATGATAGCCATTGCGCCGGCGTCCGCCTCACACCTACCTGTTCGCAACCATGGCTCGCAGTCAGGTTCGCAACCCCCTATGCGCGAACCTTCCGTACGAACTTGGGCGGCCTGCCGGCTATCAAAAGTTGTGGTTTCCAGGTGGAGGTTTCCACTGAGGTTTCCACGGTATTGCGGCTTCCGGTGACCACCATGCCGCAGTGAATGACCACATGAAAACCACAATGCTCGCTGCCCAGCGCCAGCCGACCCGCTCTCAGGTTCCAAGGTAGAGCTTAGTGCCGCAAGCGCTGTATGAATAAACAGTGAATTGCTGTATGCTGATAGAACGAGGCACGACGACGGTGTCAACATGAATTTGACCCCAGGCCTTGACTTAGGCAGAATCGCGCCTCATTTTTGATGAACCAACCCAACTGACACAGGAGGTCGACATGGTGTATCGCACTGCTGCAGACGTCCTTCAGGCCCATTGGGATGGAAGATTGCCGGTGAATCCTCAGGCCATAGCGCAAGCGATGGGAATTGAGGTGAAGGCTCTGACTCCCTTTGATCCTGCCACCTGGCGCTCCAATGAAAGTGGGCATTACTCATATCGCGAGGGGCGCCCTTTAATCACCTACAACTTCACTGACGCCCCGGTGCGGCAACGGTTTACGATTGCCCATGAGATTGGACACCACGTCCATGGCGATCTCGACGCACCTCGAGACACGACGGAGCAGTTCAGCGCCAGGGCACGTGACCCCAAAGAGGTCGCAGCAAATCGATTCGCGGCCGCACTACTTATGCCGGCAGCGTTGGTCAAGCACATGGTAGTTGAGCAAAGGATTACCGATCTCTCCAGATTGGCGCAGACCTTCGGAGTATCCACTGCTGCCATGGAGTTCCGGCTCAAAGCGATCGGGTTGCTATGACAGTTTCGAGCGATGACCTGTCCCAAGGTGAAGCTGAGAATCCGGGTCTGATTGGCGATTACCTTCGGAAAGAGGCTTGGCGGTTTCGGTGGGAGAAGCGTCTTACCACCGTTACCGTCAGCCTCATCATCATTTTTTATGTATCGCTGCTCGGGTTCGTATTTTTCGGCAACATTCGAGTAACGGCCGGTGCTTGGTATTTCTTTGCTTCGGTGAGGCCGCATACTACTGGCGACATCCCCATCATCGTGTCCCTCTCAACGGTTCCGACGCTTCTGCTGATCGCATTGCTTAGGTACTTCCACCACAGGCCCAAGCCTGAGCAGGATGAACCGCAGGCGACGCTGCCCATCAGCGTCGAGGCGGCGAAAGAGATCATCAAGGCCACCACCGACGCTATGAAGCCTTAATAATAACCCCGCCGACAGCGGGGTTTTTTATTCGCGGCAGTAGCCCCACGGGTGCCCGTCAGATCCCCCTGGACAAACGCCCCGGAGTAAATCGCATGGCTTCAATGGATGTAGCAGTTGTTGATGGGCAGCGACTGCCGCCTGCTCCCGGATTGAAGGGAGTTTGTGAGAGGTGTGGGGCGCCTGCTCAGGCGAAGTGTGGGCCGATCGTTCGCTGGCATTGGGCGCATGCCGGCCGGCGTCATTGCGACCCTTGGATGGAGAATGAAGGACCATGGCACAAGGCCTGGAAGGAGCTATTTCCCTTCGAATGGCGTGAAAACGTTCGCATTGACGAAGCCAACGGGGAAAGGCATGTGGCTGATATCAGGCGGCCTGATGATCTTGTGATTGAGCTCCAGAACTCTCCAATGCCGCTCGACGAGATGCGAAGTCGAGAGCAGTTCTATGGCGAGAGGATGATCTGGGTCGTCAATGGTGAGAGTTTCCGCAATCACATTAACATCGGCGTTGCTCTGCCTGCCCCCGAGCATCCCCAGCTTGACGAATATCAGTTGGCTATGCCGATCTTTGGGGCTCAAGCAGCTTCGTGGCTTGGGTACTTTCGTCGGGCGGATTTGGATGCCCGAACGTCCACGCGCGACCTCATGGAGCTCTTCCACGGCAAGGAGTTTGAGGCCCTTGAGGGATCGCACCGTGGCCACCATGCCTGGTCTTGGAAAAGGCCACGTGAGGTTTGGCTACATGCCCGGAGAACCGTGTTTTTTGATTTCGGCGGGAGAGGGTGTCTTTGGGCACTGGTTAATTACAAAGGGCACACCGGGAAGGCGATTTATCCCGTCGTTCGCGAGCGGTTCATGCAAGCTGCTTTATCCGGAGCACAGCTCGACTTTGATCAACCCCCTATCATAGCTGTTCCACTAGCACCGCAGGTTTAGCTTTACCCAGCCTTTACCGAATATGAGACAGGCATGAGACGGAACCAGCATGGCCTGTGCGCCCGAGGCCTTTGTTCAGGCAGAGATCGTAAAACTGGGGGGATGACGCCGTCTCAATTTGCCGGTGGTGTTGGGCACTTGTTTGACCACGCTTTGACGGAGTACGGACCAGACAGATGGCAGTGGCTCTTGTGGCCGGGCGTCTGAGGTCTTTCCGGTGCTGGAGGCCGTCAAAGTAAGGGGGGCGTACCCCTGACAGGCCTAAGACGGATTTTGGACCGCTTTGGACGGATCGGTGCGGGTGTTGGGTGGTGGTGCTGGCGCTATGGCGCGTGATGGTTGGGCTGCCAGTCTGGTGGCGGGCGACTCCAGCCGTAAGCTCGTCCAGAGTTTCCAGGTGAAACTAGACCCGCACTAGACCGCGATAGACGGTGGTCGGTGGCCCGACTCACTGGATCACTTGCCGCGCCTGGCCTGGACCTATGCGTGACAGGCTGGCGCGGGTAACCCCGTCTAATGCCGAGGCACGAATTCTGGACAGGCTCTGGACGGATTTGCGCCAGCACCGGTAGGTAGGACGTCATGAAGCCAGCGGCGTGCCTGGTGTGCGGGCATCTCGATCATGCCTGGCCAGCTTGCTCTGTCCAGAATGGCCAGCACCCTGGCCCCCTTGACAGTCCTTGACGGAAATTTCTGACCACGCTTGACGGATTCAGCCGCGGACGCTTGAGCATGGTCGGCTGTAAGCCTTGCTGTACAAGGGCTGGCATTGAACCTGGCGGACTGATCGAGGCGACCGTCGTCAAAAATTTCCGTACATTCTCATCTAGGGAGATTGGGCCTAGAACAGTAGTTCTGCCAAGCTATCCCTGATTATTAACACCACGTCTAACCCTGGCTCTACTAGAATCTTGGCCTCAATCGCATCGAGGGAAGTTGTTATGGATCAGGAAAATATGACGGACGCTTGTGCTTCCCTATTACGGGGTATGGAGAGCACTGCCGCCCGTATGCGCGATTTGATTGTTGCTATGCCCCCACATGATTTACTCGGCTACATCTACGCCCGGCACATGATGAAAGCGATAGCGGGTCAACGCGGCTCTCAGGACCAACACGAAGAAGGCGTCTTGGATGATTTGGTTGATGAAAATCAATTTCTATTAGAGTACGTCCATGCAGTTCTCGCATCAGATGTCGCCCCTATGGATGTAGTCTTCGACGAAGCCCGGTGTGTCGAACTGTTTGAGCTTGGCCGAAAACTGCGAGAGCAGGCTATGATTTTCGCCATGGCTTCGTCCGACAATACTAAAGATGGTGTCTTTGGCCCAGACACTGCAGACATTGAGTTTCGCGCGAAATCTTCTTGGGTCTTACTGCGAGGGAACCGCTACCAAGTGTTGGAAGGCGAGTTCTATCGATACGTTTTGTCACCTCATGAGGATGTGCTGAGAGAGGTATATGGAGCTAATCCCGCTGAGATCGCGGATGGTTTCCAGGCCCTGGCCAATGCCAGCCGTTCAGGGCATTCCAATGCAATCTCGATGCTTATGAGACAGTTCGAGTCTGTGCAGAATTTCGCTGCGGTTCAGGGAAAGCCCCTGGAAGACGTCATGGAGGAATGGGTCGCGTCCGACGAGGAACAGACGAATGCCGCAGGCCAGGCGATAAATGACATGTTTCGGGGTGGTATAGCCAACGTGAGTCTTCATACGAAATTGCCGCCTTTGCTCTTGGCGGACTTAGCGTATCGGCGCGGGGAGGAAACCGAGTTTTTTGCGCCTGGGGATTTCGTTGGGACACCGTATAGGACACTGCCAGCTAGGAAGAAACCCCTGATCCAGCTAGGCGAGGATTACTACGCAGTAGATCCGTGTTTCACGCGAGACTCGGGCTATCGGGCACTGCTTTTCAATCTCCTTCAGCGAAAACCTGACTACAAAAAATCGTTCAATGATCGCCAGAAAACGATGAGCGAAGCGGCTTTCGCCGACATCCTGGCCGCCCAGCTTCCAGGCGCTAAAGTTTTCCAAGAGGTTTACTACAAAGACCCCGCCACCAATAAATGGTCAGAGAACGATACTCTTATCCTGATCGACGACGTGTTGTTCCTAGTCGAAGCCAAAGCCGGCGCTGCTGCGACTATTGCATCTCCGGCACTTGATTTCGGACGTCATGCCCAGTCCGTGCAAGATTTGGTTATTAAGGCCTATACCCAATGTGAGCGCTTCTTCAATTATCTGAATTCATCAGAGGAAGTCACCCTCTACCAGCTCGTAGACGGCAAATATCAAGAGTGCGGCCGTGTCCGCTCTTCCGAATACCGAGTGATGGTACCGATCGGGTTGACAGTCGAATCCTTCTCCCCCTTTTCAGCGTATTGCAAAAAACTGCCGCAGATCGCGCCGCTACTTGGTAAGCACGCTTTCATTTCGATGTCTATTGACGACCTGTTCGTGCTTAAGCGCTTCCTGCCAACGCCGGGCGAGTTCATGCACTATATGGAGGTGCGCCAGGCTGTGGCAGCTAGGCGTCATGCTCATCTGTTCGATGAGTTTGACCACTTGGGTGCCTATCTGAAGAAGAACCGCTTCGATCAGGACATCGACAACCATTTAGCAGATGGTTCAGTAAGCATGCTCATTTGGGATGGTATGAGTGATCTAATAGATAAGAGCTTCGAGGGCGAAGATTGGAATAACACTCCGCTTCCTAAGCAACACTTCCCTGTGGAGTTAGACAGGCTACTTCAAGCTCTTGACGCAAACCGAACTCCAGGATGGCTTGTCGCGGAAAGCCGTATTCGTGATCTGGGAGAAGAGGGACGTGATGATCTAGCCAAAACGCTGTCTGATCTTCGCCGCACTCTGAATCAGCGCCCCTATCGCTTTTTCCTGCTTGGGGGCTCCGCACCCATATTCGTCTGGCTTCAACAACACGATCACAAAATTGACTGGACTACGGTGCATGTCAAGGCCAGCGCAGGCGCTTTGTCTATCAATGCCTCAGACATGGTAGGCATTTTGGCCTGCGTAGATTCCGATGGGACCTATCATCGAGCCCAACCCTTCGCAGTTCATGCGCCCGCACAGCGAACGGCAGAAAATGATCATGTTTTCGAGGAGGCCGCCCGAATCACCCAGTCCGCGCTCATGGTGAAGCCAAAGCCTGAGAAGAAATTCATACCAGCAGCGGGGATCGAAAAACAAGGACGGAATGAGCTGTGTCAATGCGGCAGCGGTGTCAAGTTTAAGAAATGCCACGGCCGCTGACACACTGCTATCCGAAAATGACCGGTACCTATGATCGGCCGGCTATACATAACCCCCTGGGCATGGCTTAAACAATGGCTATACATAACCCCCCTGGCATCGCGTTGGTTGCCGAACCCACACCCGGAGTTGTGGGCATGTAAGTGATGAGCATAACTGACCGGGATGGGCCGGGTTCGATTTCAAATCGACCCCCTTCTGGTAGCTGGGCATCACCCCCAGCGGGGTGAACGATCCGTTCACCCGGGGCCCACCTTCACCTGGTGCCAGCCACTACCCCGCGGCGGGGTGGTGGATCGAGTCGCATACCAAGGGCGGCAGTGCAGGTACTTTTCGTTTTAGGTATATGTTTAGGTATACGGTGGTGGCGTGGTGTCGTCGAAGTGCCCGTTTCCATTGGGATTGAGTTGCCTGATTCGACTCCTGTCTCCGCACCAGATTCAGATTGGCCAGTGGCGATATTTTTGCTTGCTGGCCCTACAAAGAAGCCTGCCTTGTGCGGGTTTTTTTGTGCCTGTTTTTACCCTGCTGATCAGCGCGTTTTTGACTTGAGGGGTAGCGGTTTTCCACTTAGGCTTGCACGGTTTTCCAGATAGTGGTTATCTTCTGATTCGGTTTTGGCCAACGTTTACGGGGATAAATCCAGAATTTTTCTAGATAATGATTTCTCCGTGTAGAGATAATTTTCAGATGCCCCAGTTTTCTCACTACGACCTGCAGCTGCTTAACCCATCCTTCGACTCGCCGCTGGTTGACGTTCTGGCCGAGCTCGAGTTTCTTCGCAGACTGAGGTTGGAGGGAGACACCCCACCCCAGGTGTTCTTTCAGCTCAAGGCGCTGTTTCACACGCTGGAGAGCTTGGGTTCAGCTCGAATCGAGGGTAACCACACCACGTTGGCCGACTACATCGACAGCAAGGTCGAAGGTAAAGCCGAAAGCACCGACCAGTTGCTGGAAATTGCCAATATCGAGAAGGCAATGGACTACATCGAAGCGGTGATGAAGCCCGGTGAAGACCTGACAGAGCATACGATTCGAGAACTGCACGCCATGACTGTGATGGGGTTGCGGCGTGAAGGCGACAAAACCCCAGGCGCTTATCGGGAAGGCGCGGTCAGGATTGCTCAAGCGGAGCATCTACCGCCGGAAGGTGTGCTGGTGCCGCAGTACATGCAGGAGCTGGTCAGCTTCATCAACCGCGACGATTCACCCAAATACGCACTGATGAAGGTCGCCCTCGCTCACCACCGTTTCGGTTGGATTCACCCATTCGGCAATGGTAATGGGCGGGTAGTGAGACTGCTTACTTACGCATTGTTGATGAAGTACGGCTTCAACGTGAACACGGGCGGCAGGGTGCTCAACCCCACGGCGGTGTTCTGCAATGATCGAGACAAGTACTACACCATGCTGGGGGTGGCCGATGCCGGTACCACAGCAGGGTTGGAGGCATGGTGTACCTATGTGCTGCAGGGTATTCGCGACGAACTGGAGAAGGAGGACAAGCTCACTGACTATGGTTACCTCACGAAATGCATTCTGCACCCAGCGGTGAGCTTTGCACGCAGTCGGGAGTGGATCACCGAGACCGAGGAACAGATCCTTATCAGCGTGATAAAGATGAAGGTAGTGAAATCGAGTGATATTGCTCAGGCGCTTCCTGCGCTCAACCCCAACCAACGAACGTATCAGATTAGAAACCTGGTAGAGCAAGGCATGCTTCTGCCGATTAACCCGGGCTCGAGGCAATACACCCTGGGCTTCTCCAACAACTACCTGGTGCGCGGGGTTATCAAGGCGCTGAGGGAGCAGGGCTTTATCCCTGAGCCTCTTGATAAGCCGTGACTGATAGAGGTGGGGTTGGTTAATTTAGTCGGCCGAAGTCGAATCCTTTCCACGCGTTACCTTTGTCGGAGCTATAGGCTGCTAACAGGGCAAGCACTGCGTCTTCAATCAATCTATCGTCGTAGTCCATGGTTACTCCGCTCTTGTTCTTCAAACGCTTCGTAGGCCCTACCTGACCCACGACGGGTAGAGCACTTAGCTATGTATTTTAGGCGTGCAATTCCACGGCAGCAGCGCTTCGTAGTCCTCCACTGAGGACGCCAGCGGCAGGTGTTCCAGTGCGTGGCGCAGCCACGCATAGGGCTCTTGGCCGTTGGCTTTGGCCGTCTCGACCAGGCTGTATAGTTGCGCACTGGCCGTCGCCCCTCGGGGCGTGTCACTGAACAACCAGTTCTTTCTGCCGATGACAAACGGGCGGATCGCGCGCTCGGCGGCGTTATTGTCGATCGGCAAGTCGCCATGCTCGACGTAGCGTTCCAACTTGCTCCAGTTGCTGGCCAGATAGTCCATGGCTTTACCCAACGCATTCTGGCTCGTGACCTGGGGCTGCGTTTTCTCTGTCCAGCTTTTCAACTGGGCCAGCACCGGTTGACTTCGCGCTTGGCGGGCCAGCTTACGATCTTCATCGCTGCTTTCCTTGAGGTCGCGCTCGATGCCATAGAGCTTGTTGATCAAATTCAGTGCGATGTCTGCCCGCCCAGTTTTACCCTTGGGCTGCACTTTCTGCGCTTCCACGAACTTACGACGTGCGTGCGCCCAGCAGCCCAACCGCTCCACGCCGTTCTGTGCGGCCAGCGCGTTGTAGCCGGCGTAGTCGTCGGTCATGACATAACCGCGATAGCCATCCAGCAGGCGCATCGGCACCTCCTGCGCTCGACTGGTGGTGTAGTCGAAAAGTATCACTGGCCGATCAGGTGAGCCGCCGGTTTGTACCCACATCCAGGATTGGCTGCTGGGCTCACGACCAGGCTCTTTCAACACCTGAACGCGTGTTTCATCACAGTGGATGATCCGACTGTTCAACAGGCTTTCGCGCATCAGATTCAGCAGTGGCTGAAAGTGCTCACTGCATTGAATCACCCAGCGTGCCAGGGTTTGGCGCGGGATATCGATAGCGTGGCGCCCCAGCACTTTTTCGAAGCGGTGAAGCGGCAAGCCGTCTACGTATTTGGTGGTCAGCAGCATGGCCAGCACACTCGGGCTGGCCATGCTTTTCTCGATCACCTGGGCGGGCTTGTCTGCCGTTACGGGCGCTGACTCGCAGTCGCGGCAGCCGTACACCTTGCGAACATGTTTGATGACGCGAATCTGCATGGGGACGATTTCAAGCTGTTCGCTGACTTCTTCACCGATGGCATGTTTGCGACAGCCGCAAGCGCAGGTCAGTTCATGCTCGGGCAGTTCTTGGACAACTTCGATACGCGGCAAATTAGCCGGCAGCGGCTTGCGCTTTCCACGGCGTTTGGTCGGCGCAGCGAATTCTTCGTCGCCAGCCTCATCCAAGAGTTCGGCCAGGCTTTCAGCTTCGTCGAAGAGTGGCAATTGTGGTGTCGCCGCATTGCCTGTCTGCTCGCTCTTGCGCCCCAGTTGGATCGGGTGAGGTTTTGAACCGTTCGGAGTCCAGGCGCTTGAGCCACAGGCAGAAACCGTTGCGCTCCCAATACAGGATCTTCACGCGGTTGCGCGGCTTGTTGAGGAAGACGAAAAGCACCGGGTCGAACACCGCCACCTTGATATCGAGTTCGACCAGCGCGGCCAGGCCATCGATGGATTTTCGAAAGTCGACAGGCTTTGGGTAGAGGTACACTTTTTCGACTTTGGCGTCGGGTCGCATCATGGTCGGCGAGCTCCAGAAAGAAATCGGGAGCACAGCATCAGGGATCAGGTAAGTGCTTTGAATGTGGGGTTTATGGAGCGCTTACGTATCACCAGCGGAGGCACAAAAATCAGCCGTTTCGCCCAAAGCTTCGCTTTCGGCACTGGCTCGACAGTCATGTGCTCGTTGTAATCCCTCGTCTGACCGCAGGTGATACAGATTTGCGGCTGAACTCAAACAGCAGGGGGGGCGGGTGGCAGGTATGGCAACAATCGTTCGGTCTCTTTCTTGACCACGGCGTAGCATTCGCAACTGAGCTGCTCCAGGCGGGTTCTGTCGAGCACCTTGATGTTGCCCCGGCTGTACTCGATCACGCCAAGGCGCTGCAGCTTGCCAGCGGCGTCGGTCACGCCTTCGCGGCGCACCCCCAGCATGTTTGCGATCAGTTCCTGGGTCATGCACAGGCGGTCGCCCGGCAGGCGATCCAGCGACAGCAATAGCCAGCGGCACAGTTGCTGGTCGATGGAGTGGTGTCGGTTGCACACCGCTGTTTGCGCCATCTGGGTAATCAGCGCCTGGGTGTAGCGCAGCATGAGCATCATCAGCTCGCCATGGCGATTGAACTCGTCCTTGAGCCGCTGGCAGGGCAGGCGATAGGCATGTCCGGCGCTTTGCACGATGGCGCGGCTGGGGGTGCTTTCGCCACCCATGAACACGGCGATGCCGACCAGTCCTTCATTGCCCACCACCGAAATCTCGGCCGAGGCCCCGTTTTCCATCACATACAGCAGCGAGACAATGGCATCGGCAGGAAAGTAGACATGGCGCAGGGCATCGCCGGACTCGTAGAGCGCCTTGCCCAGGGGCAGGTTCACCCGTTCCAGGTGTGGCTCCAGCCGGCTGAACGTCGACGCTGACAGTGCGGCCAGCAGGTGATTATTTTGCGGCTTGGGCGAGGGGGGCATGCTCGGGACCGTCGAGTGCAGCGGCTGTCGAAACAAGAATAGCCCAGTAGGGCTGGGGATTGCTGTCGCGGCACCCGAGGTCTGCCGGGCGGTTCACATGATGGGCACGGGATTGCGCTTGCACTGGGCAATCACCTGGTGCGGTTTACCGTCGTCCTTGAGTTGCAGTATGGGCTGGGCAAGCAGCTGGCCGTCCAGGCTCAGGGTCAGCTTGGCGGCGGCGCTATTGAGGACTTCAATGCGGTAGGGGGTGCTGCCAAACCGGTAGTGCAGCACGCAACCCGGCCAGCCGGCCGGCAGCAGCGGGTTGATCCGCAGGGTGTCACCGCTGCGTTGCAGGCCCAGCAGGCTTTCGACGATCAGCCGGTACATCCAGCCCGCTGAACCTGTGTACCAGCTCCAGCCACCCCTGCCCGCGTGGGGTGCCACGGCGTAGACATCGGCGGCCATGACGTAGGGCTCGACCTTGTAGGTGTCGATCAGCGCGGCGCAACCCTGACGTACCGGGTTGATCAGCCGCAGCAGCTCCCAGGCCCGCTCGGTATCCCCCAGGTGGGCGTAGGCCATGCTCGCCCAGATCGCCGCGTGGGTGTACTGCCCGCCGTTCTCGCGCACTCCGGGCAGGTAGCCCTTGATGTAGCCGGGGTCCAGGTCGCCCTGGTCGAAAGGAGGGTCGAGCAGTTTCACGATACCGATATCGCGGCGTACCAGATGATGATCCAGCGCCATCATGGCGGCGCGCGCGCGTTCGGGTGGGGCGACCCCGGACAGCACCGCCCAGCTTTGCGCCAGGGAGTCGATCCGGCATTCCTGGTTGCTCGCCGCGCCTAGTACCCGGCCATCGTCGAACCAGGCGCGGCGGTACCAGTCGCCGTCCCAGGCGTGCTCTTCGAGCTGCTGCGCCAGGGCGGCAGCCTGAGCGCCGCAGCGCACCGCGAAGGTGCTGTCGCCGTGGCGCAGGGCGACGCAGGCGAAGGCCCGCAACACCACATGGCCGAAGAACCCCAGCCACACGCTTTCGCCCTGGCCCTGTTCGCCGACGCGGTTCATGCCGTCGTTCCAGTCTCCGCTGCCGATCAGCGGCAGGCCGTGCGCGCCGCACTGCAGGGCATGCCCGAGGGCGCGCTGGCAGTGCTGGTACAGGCTCTCGACCACGGGCGAGTGGGCGGGCAGGTCGTAATAGGACTCTTCACCGGTATTGAGCGCACGCCCTTCGAGGTAGCCGACCGGTTCATCCAGGATCGTCTGGTCCCCGGTGATCTCCACGTAGCGGCTGGCCGCCAGCGGCAGCCACAGCAGATCGTCCGAGCACCGGGTGCGAACCCCGCGCTGCATGGGCGGGTGCCACCAGTGCTGCACATCGCCTTCCACATACTGGTGAGCGGCGCAGGCCAGCAGGTGCTGGCGCGCCGCTTCCGGGGCGGCGTGGAGCATGGCCATGCTGTCTTGCAGCTGGTCGCGAAAACCAATGGCGCCACCGGACTGATAGAAGCCACTGCGCGCCCAGAACCTGCAGGCGATCACCTGGTACATCAACCAGCCGTTGGCCAGGACATCCAGGGACGGTTCGGGGGTTTCGATCCGCACGGTGTCGAGTGTCCGGCGCCAGTAGGCCTGGACCTTGTCGAACGCCTCCATGGCGGCCTGTACGCCGCGGTATTGCTGCACACAGCGGCTGGCGGCAGGGGCGTCGGGCGCAGCGCCAAGGAGGAACACCACTTCACGCTGTTCGCCGGGCTCCAGTTGCACGCTGACCTGCAGCGCCGCGCAGGGGTCCAGGCCGCCGCCCGTGCGCCCCGACAGCCGTGTCTGGCGCAGCCCGGCCGGAGCCTGGTCAGTGCCGTTGTGGCCGATGAACTCGCTGCGATCGCAGGTGAAGCCATGGCGCGGCAGGTCGCAATCGAGAAACGCCACCTGGGTGGAGAACTCCACCGCGTAGCTGTTGCGGGCAAACAGGGCGCCACTGACCGGGTCGGTCTCGCTGACCACGTGCAGGGCGGTCTTGCCGCGCAGGTCGCCCAGCACCCACTCCGCGAAGCAGGTCACCGTCAACCGCCGTGTCCGTGCGCTGTGGTTGCGCAGTTTCAGCCGGCTGAACTTGACCGGGGCCTCCAGCGCCACATGCACCCACAGCTCACTGCCAAGGTCGTCGTCGGCATACTCGAACACGCTGTAGCCAAAGCCATGCCGGGTGCGATAGCGGCCGGGGCCGGGGCAGGGCCGCGGGGTCGGCGACCAGAAGTGCCCGCTGTCCTCGTCGCGCAGGTAGAACGCTTCGCCACTGGGGTCGGCGACGGGGTCGTTGTGCCAGGGTGTCAGGCGGTACTCATGGGCGTTCTGGTACCAGGTGTATGCACTGCCGGCCTCCGACACCACGCTGCCGAACAGCGGGTTGGCGATGATGTTCACCCACGGCGCGGGTGGCGGCTTGCCGGGGATCAGGGGGATGACGTACTCGCGCCCGTCGGCGCTGAATCCGCCGTAGGGGTTGGCCAGCATCAGCGCCGGTTCGCCCATCGGCTGCTGGCTGGAGGGCGTGGGTCGGGGCGGGGCAGGAACTGCCAGGAGGGCCGGTGGCACCGCCGGCTGACGGTGCCGACGCAATTGCTCGGCCAGCGTGCCATGGCTGTCGTTGAGCACCAGCCTGGCGACCGATAGCGTGAGAATCCGGTCCTCTTCGGACAACTGCTGCGCCGGGCGCACGAATATGCCGCCGGGGCGGTCGAGCAGGGTCGCCTCGCTGCCGGAGGCGACGATGCCCATGATCAGCTCCTGCAATTGCTGGCGGTAGCCGGCTTGGTCTTCGTTCCAGATCACCAGGTCGAGGGCCAGGCCCTTCTGGCGCCAATAGGCATGGGCGACCACCATCTGCTTGACCAACTGGATGTTGGCCGGGTCGCCAATCTGGACCAGCACGATGGGCAGGTCCCCCGACAGTCCCTGGCCCCAGAGGCCGGACTGATTGCGCCGGTTGCCGGCCAGCAGGGCAGCGCTGGCCCGTAGGCTGGCGTTGGGGTAAATCACCGAGGCGGCCATCTGCTCGAACAGCCGGGCATCGATCAGCGAGCCGTTGAGCTGGCGCAACAGCACCTGGCTGTGCGGCCAGGCGAGGTCGAAGACCCGGTCGGCCAGGTGACGGTCGCGGTACTTGGCGACCAGTTGCAGGCAGGCATCGCGGCTGTTGGCCACACCGGTGACCAGGTCGACTGTCGCTGTCTGGCCCGGCAGCAGGACGATGCGGCATCGGATCGCCACGATGGGGTCGAGCACCGCCCCCGCGCTGTCGGACAATGCCTTGCTGTCGGGATCCAGCGCCGCCGGGGCGACGAGGGTGCGGCCGCGACCGATGAAACGGGCCCGATCGGTCTCATAGGACACTGCATCGATATCGGCACCATGCACTGCCAGTACATGGCACATCCACGGCACGGCGTCCTGTAGCGAGCGTGGCCGCCGGGTGCAGAGGATGGCCTGCAGTGGGCGGATCAGTTCGGTCTGGATGAACAGTTTGCTGAAGGCCGGGTGCAGCGCGTCGCTCAGGGCCGGCGCCAGCACCACCTCGGCATAGCTGGTCAGCTCCAGGGTGCGGGGCTCGTCGCCGTGGTTGGTCAGATGCAGGCGACGGAGTTCGATGTCATCTTCGGGGGAGACGGCAATTTCGGTATGGCAGTCGAAGTCGCGTTCGCGGATGCGGAACTCCGCCCGGCCGTCGCTGAAGATCGCCTCCTGGTGTTTGCTGCGGTGCCGGGTCGGCTGGTAGGTGGTGGACCAGTAGGCGCCGCTGGCGACATCGCGCAGGTAGCAGAAGCTGCCCAGCTCGTCGCGGCTGGCGTCCTCGCGCCAGCGGGTGACGGCCATGTCGTTGCGCTGGCTGTAGCCGCTGCCAACGTGGTTGACCATGACGTGATAGCGGCCATTGGAGAGCAGTTGCACGGCGGGATGGCGGCGGTTCGGCTCGCTGAACACGCGCAGCCGAGTTTCGCTGGCGGGCTCGGCGTCGTTCACGTTCGGGGCCTGAAGGGTGTGCAGGTACGGGGCGGCGGTTTTCGGCACCCGCTCCTGCAGCAGCAACATGCTGGCCTGGAACTGCGGGTCCGAGGCGAAGCGCCGTTGCATGGGCTTGTTCAGCAGCAAGGCGGTCAGGGCGAGGAAGCTCATGCCCTGGTGGTGGGCCATGAAGGAGCGGATCACCACCGAGTTCTGCCCGGGTGGCAGCCGTGCTTCGCTGTAGTCCACTGCCTCGTACAAGCCGAAGCGGCCCGACAGCCCGAGCGTGGCCAGGCGCTGCAGGTTACGGCAGGCGGCCGTGGGTTCTACCATCAGGGCGAGGGCGCTTGCGTAAGGTGCCACCACACGCTCTTCACCCAGGCCGCGCTTGAGGCCCAGGCCCGGTACGCCAAATGCCCGGTACTGGTAGTTGAAATGTGCATCCATTGCGCTGTAGGCCGACTCGGAGACGCCCCAGGGCAGTCCCAGCAGGTTGCCGTGCTCGATCTGTCGGTTGACGGCGGCCTGGCAGGTCTGGTCGAGCAGGGTGCCTTCATAGCTGGGCATCACCAGCAAGGGCATCAGGTATTCGAACATCGAACCGGACCAGGACAGCAGAACGGGGACACCGGCATTGCTGGTGAGGAGTCGGCCCAGGGCGAACCAGCTGTCCTGGGGGACCTGACCCTGGGCGATGACCACGAAGTTGGTCAGGCGCATCTCCGACGCCAGCAGGTCATAGAACGCGGAGTCCAGGCGATGCTCGTCGGCGTTGTAGCCGATGGCGAACAGGTCCCGGTGGGTGTCGTAGAGGAAGCTGAAGTCCATGCTGGCCAAGGCCGTGATGCGCTGTGCCAGGGCCTCTGCCTGGGCGATGCGCTGGCGGGCGAGCGCTCGGGCATTGTTCACTGCCAGGCGTTCGGCGGCCGGCCACTGGTCAGGCTTGAGCTGTACCAGTTGTCGCCAGCTCAGCGGAGCCTGGTGCGCAAGGGCGTTGCCAGGTGGCAACTGCAAGCCCTGCCACTCTGAGCCAAGGTCCAGGCACTGCGCATGCAGGGCCTGCAGCCAAAATACACTGTCATCGGTATCCGCGGCTGCCGGCGAGGTGATCATGCCATGCAGCTGTTCGGCCAGCAGCGCCATCAAGGTGACCGGTGGCTGGCCTGGGTGCTCATGGGCTTGCTGTACCTGCTCGCGCAAGGCTTCTATGTCCCGGGTGTCACGACCGGCGCTGGCGTGCGCGTCGAGCAGGGCGTCGAAGGTGTCCAGCAGGCCCTGGGTCAGGCGTCGGTCCAGCACGGGTGTGTCGGCCATTTCCAGCAGGCCGGGCCGCAGCGTCAGGAGCAGGGCAGCCAGGTTGCCACTGTCCACCGCCGAGACATACAGCGGTGCCAGGGGCGCGAGGGTCTGGGTGTCGTACCAGTTGTAGAAATGCCCCTTGTAGCGCTGCAGGCGGCTCATGCTGTCGAGCATCTGCGCCAGGCGCTCGAACAGGCGGCCGGCCCCCAGGTAGCCGAAATCATGGGCCGCCAGGTGCGAGAGCAGGGCCATGCCCATGTTGGTCGGCGAGGTCCGGTGCGCGATGCAGGCAAAGGGCGGCTCCTGCAGGTTGTCGGGCGGCAGCCAGTTGTCGGCAGGGCCGACATGATGGTCGAAGAATGCCCAGTTGCTGCGCGCCAATCGACGCAGGAATCGCAGGTCCCCGGGCAACGGCGTGAACGCGGCCCGCCCCCGCGGCCGGCTGAGCCACCAGGCCAGTGCCGGACCCAGCAGCCAGAGCACGAGAAACGGCGAGGCCAGTAGCAGCACTCCCGGCTGCACGGACAGCGCGCTGGCCAAAGCCAGGGCCAGGGCAGGCTGTAGCCATTGCTGGCGATACACCGCCAGGAGGGTGTCGGCGCTGGTGCGTTCGTCCTCTCGTGAGGGGTTCCATTGCAGGAGCCGACGCTTGCTGACGATCAGCCGCCACAGGGTGCGCAGAATGGCGTCCAGGCTGTAGCCGGTCTCGAAGGGCAACCAGGCCAGTGTCAGGCCGGCACGCACGAAGTGGCTGCCTGAGGTGTGCAGGGCCGCGCGCAGGTGCTCGGCGAGCGGAACATCGCTGGTCTTGCGGCTCAACTCGAGCAGGGTGTCCAGCAGCGGGCGGGTCAGCAGCAACCCCAGCACCGCCAGGGTCCAGGCGTGCGGCGAGGCGCTGGCCAGCCAGCCCCACAGCAGCATGATCAGCAGGGCCGCCGGCTCCAGGCTGCGGCGCAGGTTGTCGAGGATCTTCCAGCGCGACAGTGCGCTGAGCGGGCTCTGCGCCGGGCCGTGGCGGCCGGTGCGCAGCCAGGGCACCAGCCACGGCAGCAGTTGCCAGTCTCCCCGGATCCAGCGGTGGCGACGCTTGATATCGGCGCTGTAGCGCGCCGGGTAGGCCTCGAACAACTGCACGTCGCTGAGCAGGCCCGAGTGTGCATAGCAGCCTTCGATCAGGTCGTGGCTGAGCACGCGGTTGTCGGCGAAGCGGCCATCCAGGGCCCGCTCGAAGGCATCCACGGCGTAGATGCCCTTGCCAATGAAGGAGCCGCTGAGAAACAGGTCCTGATAGACGTCCGACACAGCCTGGGTATAGGGGTCGACGCCGGCATCGCTGCCGAACAGGCGTGCATAGGTCGAGCGCGACACGCTGGGCAGGCTGATGCCCACGCGTGGTTGCAGGATCGCGTAGCCCGAGCGGACGCGGCCGGTACTCGGGTCGAACCGTGCGCGGTTCAGCGGGTGCTGCATGGCGCCGACGAATTTCTGGGCGACGCCGCGTGGCAGCTGGGTGTCAGTGTCCAGGGTGATGACATAGCGCACGTGCCCGAGCTGTTGCAGGTCGCCGACGATGCGCATGAAGCGCTCGCTGGCGCGCCCGCGCAGGAGGGCATTGAGGTCAGCGAGCTTGCCACGCTTGCGCTCGCGGCCCATCCAGCAGCGCTCGGTCGCGTTCCACTCCCGTGGCCGCTGCAGCAGGAAGAAGCGCTCGCAACCCGGGATCGGGTATTTGTGGTTCAGCGCCCGTATGCCTTCGCAGGCCAGGTCAAGCAGGGCAGCATCTTCGGGGATTGTCTGTTCACGGGCATCCATGAAGTCGCTGAGCAGCGCGAAATGCAAGTGTTCGTCACGGTTGGCCAGAAAACGAACCTCCAGCCCTTCGACCAGTTCCTCGACATCGCCGGCCGTCGTCAGCAGGGTAGGGACCACCACCAGTGTGCGGGCGTCGGCGGGAATCCCAGCGGTGTAGTCCAGCCGTGGCAGGAAGGAAGGCTTCACGGTCAGTGTCACCAGCCAGTTCACCAGGCCAATGGCCAGGCGGCTGGTCGTCAACAGTACCGGCAGGGCCATGGCCGTCGTGACCGCTAACGACCAGCCAGCCAGGTAGATGGCATGTACGAAGCCCCAGGCCAACAGCACTGACAGCAGCACCGTTGGCACCAGGTAGAACGCTAACGGTGCCCGGTGCAACAGGCGTTGCCAGCGCTGGGCAAGTGCAACCCGGGCACCGAGGCGTCGCTCCAGCAACGGCAGGCCGCCGCCCACCAGGTAGAAGCCGACATGCTCGGCCTGCTCACCTGGCCGGGCACCTGCGGCCTGGGCAAGCTCGATGGCCGTTCGCGCCACCGTCTCCTCGCTGAAGGCGCAATGGCGTGCCACCTGTTCGACCACGTGGCGGTAGTGGTCACGGCTGGCGAAATCCATGGCCGAGTAGATCGCGGCCGGATCCTGGCAGAGGGCCTGTTCGACATGGCTCAGGCGCTCGACGAACAGCCGCCAGTCGATGCTCGACAGCAGCCGCAAGCTGCCGATGCTGTTGCTGATGGACACCTGGTCGATGGCCTGCTGCTGGGCATCGAGTTGCACGGAGCGTTCGATGCTGAGTGCCGACTCGCCGAGCATCTGCTCGACCCAGGCCAGCGGCTGGGTCAGCGTGGCGCTGTGGCCCTGCAGCCGCCTTGCCAGCTCGGCGACGAAGGCGGCGGTCATCGGCGGGTCCGAGCGGGCCATGTCGGCGACCACCAGCACGACGCTCTTGGCGTCGCGCTCGGCGATCTCGCCGAGGCGGTCGGCCCAGGTATTGGCCAGGTCGCGATCTGACAAGTTGGCCATGACCCGCGCCGCCACCCTGCGAAGGTTCTCGATCAGCGCCAGGCGCAGCATGATCGGGATCGCCCAGAGTTCGCCGAGCGTCAGGGTGGCGGCTTGCTGGTAGGCCTCGACGAAACGGCTGAGGCTTTCGGCGTCGAAGCGGCCATCGCCGTGGGAAATGGTTTCCAGAGCGAGGTCATAGACCCGCGGCAGGCCGCTCGAGGGGCCGCTGTCCAGTCGCGGCAGCTGCAGGCTGTAGCCAGTTGGCAGGTGGCGCTTGGCGATGCGGATATGCGACTCGACCAGGTAGAAGTTGTCGAGCAACCATTGCGCCGCGGGGAGCGCTGGGCGCGAGCCGGGCAGGGCACCAGCGAGGGCGGTGCAGCTGGTGGAGAGCATCTGCTCGTTGTCGGCCAGGCGGTCGAGCAGCGAATCGTCGGCGGACAGTTGGCTCAAGCGGTGTTGGCTGGCAAGCCAGGTACCATGCCTGGCCATCTGCTCGGCGCCATAGAGTTCTGATCGCAGCAGGCTTTCGTAGGTGAACGAGTGGCGCGGTGAACCCCAGCGCGGGGAAAAACCCGTCAGGCGCTGTACGAAAGCGGGAATGTGAAGCCAAGGATTTTCCATGGTGTTCCGGAGCCGCGTTCAGGCCAGGCAGTATTCAGTCTGAGGGGCGGCGCACGATGGGTCTGTTCGGTAGCGAACAGACCCATCCCTGCAATGCGCACACCCTGAAGTGAGGGATCGCTGCGCGAGAATCGCGAACGCGCTCCCCCCGGCACACAGTGGCCGGAGTGCCAGAGCGAAGGAGGCCGCACCTTGAACACGCGCTACATCACAACATCGACCGGCAAGCGCCCTGATATCGCCTTGCAAATTCGTGTGGAGCCATCCGAGCACGGCTTGCTGCTGACGGACGAAAATGGATGCATCCGAAGCGCCAACCCCACCTTCTGCCGCTGGATCGGCTACGCCTGCGACGAGTTGCTCGGCATGCATTTTCAGCAGCTGTTGAGCCAGGAGGCCAGAACCTTTCAACAGATGTACTGGCAGCCGCTAATGGAGGTCCAGGGCGCGGTGCTGAACGTCAAGTTCGATCTTGTGCACCGTGCGGGGTTTCTGCTGCCGATGATGTCCAGTGCAATTACTTGTCAGTATTCGAACGCCATCGTTTACGAGCTGACCTTGTACGACCCGCAGGGGCAACGATACGAATATGAACTGCTTGTCACCCGGCTGCTGGCCGAGTGCTGCCTGGCGAAGAGCCTGAAGGTTCAGCGCGAGCTGTTGTCGTCGGGGCGGTCCAGCGCGGTTCAGGCACAGGTGGACGCGCAGACAGCGTTCTCCCGGCATATGCTTGGCATGGTCAGCCACGACCTGCGCACCCCCCTGCTGACGATCAGTATGGCCACGGACCTTTTGGTGCGTCGCTCTCAGACTGACAAAACGCGCGAGTTGCTCAGGCACATCAGCCAATCTGTGGCGCGCGCCCAGCGACTGGTGGCCGACCTTTTGGATTACACGCTCATCCAGGGAGGCCAGGTCCTTTCGATTCACCCCGGTGTCGCCGATCTGTCGGAGGTCGTAGGTGCATGCGTGGAAGAACTACGGCTGACCTACCCCTCTCATTCGCTGCTCTACGAGCACTTCGGTGAGCGCCGCGCCATGTTCGACAAGGATCGTCTCTATCAGCTCATCTGCAATCTGGTCGCCAATGCAGTGGCCTATGGCGATACACGGTTACCGGTGCGCGTGACGTCGAGGACCGAGGGTTCGATTACCACGCTCAGCGTCCTCAATCAGGGCGCTGCAATACCCGCGGAATTGCTCGGCCGCCTGTTCGAGCCGCTGATACGCGGTCGCCAGAAGTCTGTGCAAGCAAGCAATATCGGGCTTGGGTTATTCATCGTGAAGCAGATAGCCAAGGCCCATGCGGGCGATGTTTCGGTCGTATCGTCCGAAGAGGAGGGAACGTGCTTTAGCGTGAGGTTGTGCTTACCCTGTATCACCTTTGTTTTCAACGGTCAGCATCTCAATTCCAACTATTATGAGGTTTCACTAAAGGAGTGGAGATATGGCCGATAAATATGTTGGGAAAATAGTTGGACTGGGTACGGATAATGTGAGCTACATCATTAACATTTATCAGGACGAGACAGTTGAGCGCTCTCCACATGGCATGATTCGACATGCAGGTCTAAAGCATTTTGAAATGCAATTTGGGGGTGCTGTGCATAAAGTTTCCGAGTCTGAGTACGAAATTGCAGCGACGGGTGTGAGGGTCACAGTGCAGGATGGTGACTGAATCGCCCCTGGTTTCGTAGACACCTCCAAGCCTCATAATGAGGCCCAAATAGGAGGAGCCATGAGTCGTCAGCGTTACCCCGAGCAGCCCGTCAACCGCCCCATCCCTGCCATGATGCTGCAGGTGGTCGATGGCACCGAATACTACGACCGGGACCTGGTACAAGACGAATACGAAGAAGGTTTGCCGCCAGCCGTGGCTCAGCGGATTTATGACCTGTTCGATTGAAGGCCTTGCCTGCGGACGGTTCTGTAAATTCACTGACGCATTCGCGGATAAACCCACTCCATCAGGGCCGAACCAGCTGTCGCCCCGAATGCAAGGGTGGCAGCTGTACGCAGGTTGGCGAACCGAGGAAAAGGAATTCGGCAGACCCGAAGGCCTCCCTGAACTGGTCAACTGATTTTGGACACCGGTTTAGGTTTCATGCTGCTTCCTTGAGCTTTTTCTCCATGGCTACTGGGGTTTCGTAGCCGTTGTAGCTGTGGAGGCGCTTCAGGTTGTAGCGCACCAAGTAAGCCTGAATGTCCGCCCGAGCTTGCGCTTCGCTCTCATAACCCTCAGCAGAGATCCACTCTGATTTCAGGGCTCCGAAGAAGCGCTCCATGGCAGCGTTGTCCCAGCATTGCCCGCGATGACTCATGCTCTGGTTCAGGCCGTACTCTTCAAGTGCGGCCCTGAACTTGTGGCTGGTGTATTGGCACCCTTGGTCTGAGTGGAACATGACTCCCACCGGTCTACCCCTGGACTCGACTGCCATGCGTAGCGCGTCACAGGCCAATCGTAACCGTCCGGCCAGCCCCCTCTCCTGACAGCCCTCCAAATTGGCCAAGATAGTGGACACCATTTTTTAGTGGACACTATCTTGGATACAGTTGCCCCAACCCTTCGGCCCGGTCGTCGTCCGAACTTCCCTCTAGCGTTCAAACGCAAGGTCGTCGAAGCCACGCTTCAGCCAGGCACCTCCGTGTCGTTGATCGCTCGCGAATATGACGTCAATGCCAACCTGATATTTCGCTGGCGTCAGCAATACCAGGAAGGGCTATTCGGCCCGGTCAGCCAGAGTGCAACGCTGTTGCCTGTCCAGGTGATTGAGGTGCCGACAGATCTACCGTACGCCCAACCGCCATCAGCCTGTTATCCCGAGATCATTGTTGAAGTGGGAAAAGCCAAGCTGTGCATCACCGGCACGCCTGACCCGCAAGCCCTGCAACTCATCTTGCAGCAGTTACTGCGATGATTGCTCCTCCCGCTGGAACCCGCATCTGGATCGCCGCTGGGGTCACCGACATGCGCCGTGGCTTCGACGGCTTGGCGGCCTTGGTGCAGACGCAGCTGGAAACCGATCCATTCTCCGGCCAGATTTTTGCTTTCCGTGGGCGGCGCGGTGACCGGATCAAGCTGCTGTGGTGGGATGGCGACGGCTTGTGCCTGTTTTGCAAACGGTTGGAACAAGGACGCTTCGTCTGGCCGCAAGCGACCAGCGGCAGCGTGTCGCTGACGACTGCGCAGTTGTCGATGCTGTTGGAGGGCATTGATTGGCGAAGGCCCATACGCACAGCACCTGTCCATGCGGTCTGACTGACCACACTGAAAAAAACCGGTAGCATCCGGTCATGACTTTCGTGACCGACTCGCTGCCGAACGATCTCCAAGCCTTGAAGGCCCTGGTCTCTGCCCAGCGGGCAGAGATCGAGCGCTTGAAGATGATGATCGCCAAGCTGCGGCGCGAACAGTTCGGTCGCAGTTCCGAGCAACTGGAAGCGATGATCGATCAACTCCAACTGAGCCTCGAGGAGTTGGAGGTCAGTCAGACTGAACTGACGCCACCTACCGTATCGCCACCTCGCACCGTCTCTCGGCGCAAGCCATTACCTGAACATCTGCCACGCGAAATTCACGTCCACCAGCCCGAGTCGCAATGCTCGGGTTGCGGTGGGCAACTGCGTCAGTTGGGTGAGGATGTGTCTGAGGTGCTGGAGTACGTCCCGGCACGCTTTAAAGTGATCCGCCATATCCGCCCCAAGTGGGTTTGCCGCTGCTGCGAGCACATCGCCCAAGTGCCGGCGCCGAGTCGCCCGATAGCCCGAGGCCTTGCCGGCCCGGGGCTGTTGGCCCATGTACTGGTTTCCAAATTTGTCGATCATTTGCCGTTGTATCGGCAGTCCGAGATCTACGCCCGCGAGGGCGTGAATCTGGAGCGCTCAACCTTGGCCGACTGGGTCGGCCAGAGCAGTCAGCTGCTGCGACCATTGATCAATGCCCTTGAGCGTCACGTCATGAACGGCCACAAAGTCCACGCCGATGACACGCCGATTGGCGTACTCGCGCCGGGCAACGGCAAGACCAAAACGGCTCGCCTGTGGACATACGTTCGCGATGACAGACCGGCGGGCGACTCGACGCCGCCTGCGGTCTGGTTCGCTTACTCGCCTGACCGAAAGGGGCTGCATCCTCGTGCTCACCTCAAAGACTTCAGCGGTGTTCTACAAGCCGATGGTTATGCCGGATTTGCCCAGTTGTATGACTCGGGGACGATCCAGGAAGCCGCCTGCTGGGCTCATGCCCGACGTAAATTCTACGATGTCTACAAAGATCAGGCCTCGCCGCTGGCTGCCCTGGCATTGCAACGGATTGCAGTGCTCTACGCCATTGAAAGCGAGATCCGTGGGCAACCACCGGATCAGCGAAAAGCCGTTCGACAAAGCCGGGCCAGTCCGTTGCTCGGACAATTACACGCTTGGCTCAACCAGACGCTGGCTCAAGTGTCGAAAAAATCGACATTGGGCGGGGCGATCCTCTATGCCCTCAATCGTTGGCAGGCATTGGCATGCTACTGCGACGATGGCCGGATCGAAATCGACAACAACGCCGCCGAACGCGCGCTGCGCGCCGTCGCGTTGGGTCGCAAAAATTACCTGTTTGCCGGTTCCGATACCGGTGGAGAGCGAGCGGCGGCGATCTACAGTCTGGTGGGTTCGGCCAAGCTCAATGGTCTGAATCCACAATCCTATTTGACATACGTGCTGGAGCGCATCGCCGAGCATCCGATCAATCGGGTCGATGAACTGCTGCCCTGGAACGTTTCTCTCACCCCCATTGAACACTGCGAAGCGGCTTAATCCATGGTCAACCCTGTTCGTTTGCCAAAACCTGAAGCAGATCTGTTGTTGCTGCGCATTGAGTTGAAATACATAGAGCCCACGATTTGGCGTCGTGTGGCGGTACCGGAAAATATCACCCTGAGCAGATTGCACTCCGTGATCCAGATCGTAATGGGCTGGGAAGGTGGGCATCTGCATGAGTTTGAAATTGCCGGTGAAAACTATGGCATACCTGACCCCGACGGATGGGGCCCGCCGGTCAAGCCAGAAGCCCGCAAGACCCTGGTCAAAGCCTTGTGCGGGAAGAAGACGTTTCGCTATGTGTATGACTTTGGCGACAGCTGGGATCACCGGATCAAAGTCGAAAAAGTGCTGCCTGCCATTGCCTGTCCGCAAGTGCCGTATTGCGTCGACGGCGCTAATGCCTGCCCTCCAGAGGACGTGGGTGGCGAGCCGGGCTATGCCGAGTTTCTTGAGGCGATGGCAGACCCCGACCACCCGGAGCATGAAGCCATGATGGAATGGTATGGGGAAACCTTTGACCCAACGGCTTTTGACTGGGAACAAGCGAATGAGTGGTTAAAGGAGATCAGGGTCTGAGAGGCAAGGCGGTGTAATTCGGACGGTTACGGCCAATCGAGCATCGGCAATCATTGAGAATGCCCAGCCCATGACCCGACGTGCATACAGATCCATTACCACAGCTAAGTAAAGCCAGCGCCTGCCAACCTGGATATACGTCACATCCCCACACCACACTTCGTTGATCGTCGAAACGTTGAAATTCCGCTTCAGCTGATTTTCTGCAATCAATGCTTCAGCGCCTGATGAGCGGTACCGATGTGGCCTACGCTGCCTGCACTTGAGGCCAGCCTCGCGCATCAGGGCACGCACCTTGTAGCGCCCGACTTCATGGCCTGCACGGCGCATTTCCTGGGTCAGCGTTCGCGACCCAGCCGAACCTCGAGAGGCTTTGAAAAGACTACTCACGGTCGAGCGCAACTGATCCCGGACTGGATTTTTTCTGGCCTGACGCTGGCGCCACGCATAGAAACTGCTGCGCTTGACCCCAAGCACGCGACAGCATTCGACAACACCGTAATGCTCACTCAGCTCGTTGATCAGCGAGAACGATCTTTGGAGTCCCGAAGCAGGAGAGCACTGGCCTTTTTTAGGATTTCGATGTCTCGGTCCTTCTGTCGTACCAGCGCCTCCAGTTCTTGGATGCGTTGCTGATCCGGGGTGATTGCCTTGGCTCCAGCTGGAACATGACCCTCTCGTTCCTTACGCACCTGCTCAACCCAGCGCCGCAGGGCTGTAGGCCCGATCTCGAGCATTTCACAGACTTCAGGGACCGACTGGCCGCCGTCGAGCACCATCTCGGCAGCCCGGATTTTTTGATCTTTCGAGTATGACTTTCGCACTGATTTTGCCTCCGATTGGGCGCCATAATAGCGCCCGATGAAGGTGTCCAAAATCATTAGGCCAGTTCAGCTTGCCGGCGATGAGGTCGGTGCAGACAAAACACGGCCTGGGCGCCCACTAGCGGAACGCTCAGGCTCTCACCCTTTCTACCAACTCGCAGCGCCCCCCTGTTTTGCCAACTTCTCGAATTTGGCACAGGTGTTGTAGGTGGCCACATCATCCACCACATTGGACACACACCGGCCATACGCGACCAACTCGTACACTTGCAGGCCGTGGCGCTTGGTCAGGTAATACTCCACCGGCAGCAGCTGTGCCATATAACCCACCTCCAGGTGCGAGTCTTCGATGGCCTTCATCACCTGCTTGCGATCACCCGCGCGGTCGACTTCCTTGAAAAGCATGTTGAATGTCCAGGCCGTACGCCCGGTACTCAGCAAGCTGGTGCGCATATAGGATCCTGCGCGTTCCGAATCGCCGGCTATTGCGTAAGCCATGGCCAGTTTGTTGGTGACGGCGACATTGCCTTGAAGCGTCGTGGGCACCGGTTGTTTTTCAATTTTCGCCAAGGTGCCCTTGAGTTGATCTCGATTGCTCGAGACCAGGTCATTCAAGCGGAACAGGTAGTCGGTTGAAGCAAAGGCGGGAAGCGGCCCACCTTGGCGGCGTCGACGCTGTTCGGGTGGCAGGCTGGCTGCAAGTTTCAAGACCGGCTCGAGCCGTCCCTCGGGCGATTGATAGATGCTGTCATTTGCACCGCTGAGCACCTTGCTGCAGCCTCGCAGACTGAATTGGTAGTTGCCGTTCTTTGCGCTAACGCATTGAGGTGTTTGCGGCGCTTGTGCCAGCAGCACACCTTTACCGTATTGTCCGAGGCGGCGTACCGCCATTTTCAGGCCATCGAGGGAGTATCCGGCCTTCAGCAGCAACTGCGCAGAGAAACGGTCAGCGGCTATTTCCTGATCCTGATTCCAGCGTTTGTAGATGAGGCCCTTGGTCACGTCATCCACGGTTTCACCGAACAGTAGCGTGTAGCCGCCGGCTCCGGCGGCCCAGCCAGCCAGTTTGACCATGTCCAGGGCGGCCTGCTGCTGGCTGCCCTTGGTGGTATCACCCTGATAGACATGCCCGAGTTCGTGGGCGATGACGGCCGCTACTTCGTCTTCGGAACTTGCCTGGGCAATCAGCCCGGCCGATACCACGATGGTTGTCGTGGAGAGCGAGTAAGCCTCGTAGCCGCTGAACGAGTCCACGACCACCACGCAATTGCACGGGGTTCCCCACGCAGTCTCGAGGCGCTGGCGGACGCGTTGCACAAACCCGATCAGGTTGGGGTCGAGGATCGGCGTGCGGTCCATTTGCCGCAACTGCCGGATGTCGTTGATATCGACCTTCCGATCGGCGCCTTCCAGGGGCTTCAGCGCACTGTACTTCGGGTCGACAGCACAACCGGAGAGCATCACCAGCACCAGCGCGAACAAGCCACCGACCAGCTTGGTCATTTGCATCCTTCGCCCGCTCCTTTGACGCTTGCGGATTTCGCATCGCCGGCCAGGGTCACGGGTATGGTGCTGCAGGAGTCGACCACAAGTTTCTCATTGACCAACTCCACGTCGGCACGTGAAACCCGCCACGCGCCGGTGCCCTGGCGAAATTCCAGGCGATTGCCTTCTACGCTCTTGGCCGCAATGGGGTAGGTCAACGTACCCAACTCCGATATCAACCGATATTCACCACCCTTGGCAGACTCGGCCTCAACCAGTTCGGGATTGAGAATTTTCTGGATCCGCAGGGTATCGGCCGAGACCGGAACGATGCTCAGGCTGGCAAGAAGTAGCAGGCAGATCGGGTTGCGTGTTTTCACGGGGTGCGTCCTTGTAGTAATTCGACTCTGTCGCTGCGATTGTTTCCCTCAGCAGCGGGAGGAAGGCTGTGAATGCCATCCATCCTTCTGGTGCGACATGAAGCATGTGGCACAGATAGAACGTCAGCGAGACCAGCAGCAGGGTGATCAGGGATAACCCCGCTGCACTCAATGAGTTGGATAGAAATGAAGTGTGTATGGATGCCTCGCGCTTCGGTTGGCGGGAGGTGTAACCAAGGGTGCCGGACCGCCACATCCAGAACAGTATCGCCACCAACAAACAGGCAAGGATGAGCCATTGATTGCTGCTTTGCCGTACGTAGTTCTGGCCCATTTCCTCCAGGTTCACCAATGCGTTGGCATGCAGGTATACGCCCGCCACCTGCCCGTAAAGCGGGGAAGCCACGTAGTCGTTCAGGCTGGGCATGACGTTGCCCACCAGTACCACGAACGGTTCGCCGGGCTTGAGGTGCGGCGGCCTGAGGCTGACCGGGTGCTCACCATACAGTTGCGACAACCGCACCTGGTGGACGGGCATGCATTCGGCAGGCGGGTTTTGTATCGCTGTTCCGAGGCCAACAAATCGATGGAGAATTGCGACGACATCCCGCGCAGTGCTCAGCGGCCCGGCCTGGCAATCGTCCCTGGCCGTGATACTCCACTGGATGGACAAATCAGGCAGGTCTGTCGCGTCGGCCCAGTGGCAATCATCGCCGCGGGCTTTGCACAAGTCTTGGTAGAGTGCATTGGCTGCCGTTGCTACAGGCTTGGTTTCTGCCGCTGATCCCAGGGGAGCCTGCAATGGGTAAAGGTCACCACTGCCTTCCCAAGCAGAGACGACCAGTGAGGCAGGCGGCAATTGTTCGCGGGACAGTTGAGAGATCGGCACAAACTGCCCCCCACCCGCCAGATGAATGCTTGCTGCAGAGGTATCAGCGTCCAGCCGTTTCAGAATACGGCCGAGTTGCCCCAGATCGCCGCTGGTCGCACGTGGGCGCTCGAAGAAGATGTCGTAGAAAACGGCTGCAGGGGCCGCCTCGCCGCCTTTGGGCAGAGCAAGGTCACGCAGGATTCGGCCATGGTCCGCGTAGGTCAAGGGCCAGTCATTGGCCTCCATCCAGCCATTGCCGTCATTGTTCAACCCCGCGATGCTTGGGTAATCGATGGCCACGACTGTTACGGGGGCAGGCGCGACGGGCTGAACAAACGCCCGGAAGCGCCCGAGCTGGTCCGACAAAGCCTTGTCGGCAGCAGAGGACAAGCCGAACGGGTCGCTGAGCAAGACCCAGGAGGCAAAGAGTGAATAAAGCCCTATACGAACCAGTGGCAACCGACGCAGCCGCTCGAATCTGTCATCCACCCACTTGAAGCACGAGCGCAATGATGACCACCCGGACATCACTGTACAAAAAATCTTCACCCCATCGCTCCATGATGTCATATCGCCACTTGGTCGCGAAGAATATCCAAATGGTTCGCGCTTTGTAAATCCAGGCAGGGTAAACAGGCCATGGGCTTTTCTGCGGGAGCAACGGTCTTGCCCACGCTCTTGAAGACGGCTGCGAAACCCATGTGAGAGCCGGCAAGCCGGCTCCCACAGGGCGGGGTGTCAGCGGATCAGGGCCGGTACCATGCGCACGTAGATGAGCTCACTCACCAGCTCCACTAGCGTCTGGGTAATAACCGCCGCTGCGGCCAGGCCGCGCAGGTCTTCCGGGAGCGCCAAGGCCAGCGGCAACACCACCAGCGAGTTGCGGGTGGCGGCGCTGAAGGTGACCGAGCGCGCCTCGGCAGCTGGCAAGCGCAATAGCCGTGCGGCGATGAAACCAAGCAGCGGTGCCAGCAGCATGAAGCCGACATACACCGGAATCACCGGCAGTAACCGGTCGAAATCGCGCCACACCACGGCAATCTGCGAGCCGATCACCGCCAGCAGCACCAACGCCATCGCCGGTACTGGCAGCCACGCCCAGGCGTCGCTCCACACCGACACTGCACGCGAACGTCGAGCACCCGCGCTGGTGAACACGGCGAATATCATCGGCAAGACGATCAGCAGCACAAAGGCTTCCACGAACGGTGCGATAGCGATCGTCACTTCGCGGCTGTCGCCGAGCATCAATGCCAGGTACACCGGCAGCAGCAGCAACTGCACCAACAGCAGCACCGGCGTTGCGGCGAGGGTCAGGCGGGAGTCGCCTTTGCCGATGTGGGTGAACACCACCACGTAGTCGATGCACGGTGTCAGCAACACCAGCAGGGCGCCGATGAGGATCGCCGGGTGCGCGACCAGGCCACGGGTTACGGCCCATACCAACAGCGGCACGAGGATGAAGTTGGCGAGCAGCAGGGCAGCCATGAAGCGGCGATTGCCCAGGCCCTGGCGCAGGTCGAGGAACGGGATCTGCAGGAACATCGCGTACATCAGCACGGCGATGGCGGGGGTGACCAGGGTTTCGAGCTGCTGCGCGGCGCCTGGGGCCAGCAGGCCGAAGGCAACGGCGGCGATCACCGTGGCGAAGTAGATCGGGATCTGCTGGGTTTCGAGTTGTTCTCTGGTCAAGGCCGGGCCTGTGCTTGGTGGGCTGAAGCCGCACAGGTTAACGAAAAAGCCCGGCACAAGGCCGGGCTTTTTCACATCGGGCGATTGCCGATCAGTTGCCGTAGACCGGCAGCTTCTTGCAGATGGCCTTGACCTTCTCACGCACGGCGTCGATCACCGCTTCGTTGTTCAGGTCAGCCAGGATGTCGCAGATCCAGCCGGCCAGTTCCTTGCACTCGGCTTCCTTGAAACCACGGGTGGTGACGGCTGGGGTGCCGAAACGCAGGCCCGAGGTCACGAACGGCGAACGTGGGTCGTTCGGCACCGAGTTCTTGTTGACGGTGATGAAGGCCTTGCCCAGGGCGGCGTCGGCGTCCTTGCCGGAGATTTCCTGCTTGATCAGCGACAGCAGGAACAGGTGGTTCTGGGTGCCGCCGGAAACGACGTCGAAACCACGCTCGATGAATACGCTGGCCATGGCCTGGGCGTTCTTCACCACTTGCTGCTGGTAGGCCTTGAACTCAGGCTGCAGGGCTTCCTTGAAGCAGATGGCCTTGGCGGCGATCACGTGCTCCAGCGGGCCGCCCTGGGCGCCTGGGAAGACGGCGGAGTTCAGCTTCTTCTCGATGTCGGCGTTGGCACGGGCCAGGATCAGGCCGCCACGCGGGCCGCGCAGGGTCTTGTGGGTGGTGGTGGTGACCACGTCGGCGAACGGCACCGGGTTCGGGTACACGCCAGCGGCAACCAGGCCGGCAACGTGGGCCATGTCGACGAACAGGTAGGCACCCACCTTGTCGGCGATGGCGCGGAAGCGCGGGAAGTCCAGCACTTGCGAGTAGGCCGAGAAGCCGGCAACGATCATTTTCGGCTTGTGCTCGACGGCCAGGCGCTCGACTTCGTCGTAGTCGATCAGGCCGTTGGCGTCGATGCCGTACTGGATGGCGTTGTACAGCTTGCCCGAGGAGCTGACGGAAGCACCGTGGGTCAGGTGGCCACCGTGGGCCAGGCTCATGCCCAGGATGGTGTCACCGGCCGACAGCAGGGCCAGGTAGACAGCGGCGTTGGCCTGGGAGCCGGCGTGCGGCTGGACGTTGGCGTAGTCGGCGCCGAACAGTTCCTTGGCGCGGTCGATGGCCAGTTGCTCGACCACGTCGACGTACTCGCAACCGCCGTAGTAGCGCTTGCCTGGGTAGCCTTCGGCGTACTTGTTGGTCAGCACCGAACCCTGGGCTTCCATCACGGCTGGGCTGGTGTAGTTTTCCGAAGCGATCAGCTCGATATGCTCTTCCTGGCGCAGAGCTTCTTGCTGCATGGCTTCGAAGAGCTCGGCGTCGTACTTGGCAATGGTCAAATCACGGCTGAACATAACGGTCCTCAAGGATCGGGCGGGGATTGGGGGGGCATTCTAACCGATTGATTCGCGCCTGGCATATGAAGTGGCGTCAAGTCGCGGACCAATGGGCTTCATGTTGTATCCCGCGCCGTGTCTGGGCTGGCTGGGGGGCGGGAGTTGACTTTGGGGTCCGATTTTTGGGGGCGCTTTGCGCCCCAATCGCCGCCACAGGCCCCATCAATGGAACATGAACAGCGTCTCGTTGGCGAACTGCGCCTCGAACTGGTTCGCCGCCATCGGCCGCCCGAACAGGTAGCCCTGCACCTCGTCACAACCATGCTCGCGCAGGAACTCCAGTTGCTCATGAGTCTCCACGCCCTCGGCGATCACCGCCAGGTTGAGGCTGTGGGCCATGGCGATGATCGCCCGGGCAATCTGCGCATCCTGCTCGCCTTCGGGCAGGCCGTCGACGAAGGTGCGGTCGATCTTCAGCACGTCGATGGGGAACTGCTTGAGGTAGTTGAGCGACGAGTAGCCGGTACCGAAGTCGTCGACCGCGATGCTCAGGCCCAGCACCTTCAGGCTGTCGAGAATCTGCATCGCCTCGTTGACGTCGCGCATCAGGATACTTTCGGTCAGCTCCAGTTCCAGGCAGGCCGGCGGCAGCCTGGTTTCCTCCAGGATCGAGGCGATGCGGTTGCCCAGCTGGCCATCGGAGAACTGCCGTGCCGAGATGTTCACCGACACCTTCGGCACGCGCACCTTGGCCGTGTGCCAGGCCTTGAGCTGGCGGCTGGCTTCGCGCAGTACCCAGTCGCCGACGTCCACCACCAGCCCCAGCTCCTCGATCACCGGGATGAAGTCGCCCGGCGGCACCAGGCCGCGGGTCGGGTGACGCCAGCGCAGCAGCGCCTCGGCACCGGTCAGGCGTTTGCCGTCGCCGCTGAACTGCGGCTGGTAGAAGAGGATGAACTCGTTCTGTTCCAGGGCGTGGCGCAGGTCGCTCTCCAGCTCCAGGCGCTCCAGGGCGCTGGCGTTCATCTCGGCCTGGTAGAACTGGAAGTTGTTCTTGCCGCGCTCCTTGGCGTGGTACATGGCAGTGTCGGCGTTCTTCATCAGCTGGCTCAGCTCGCTGCCGTCCTGCGGGCTCAGTGCGATACCGATGCTGGCGGTGACGAAGAACTCGCGGTTTTCCAGCACGAATGGCCGCACCAGGCTGCCGAGGATGTTCTCGGCCACGTGGATGGCGCGGTTCAGCGCCATCTCGCGGGTGGCGCGCGGTTGCAGCAGCAGGGTGAACTCGTCGCCCCCCATGCGCGCCACGGTGTCGTCATCGTCGACGCAGGCCAGCAGGCGCAGAGCCATGTCCTTGAGCATGCGGTCGCCTGCGGCGTGGCCCAGGGAGTCGTTGATCGGCTTGAAGCGGTCGAGGTCGAGGAACATCAGCACCACCCACGCCTTTTGCCGCTCGGCCTGTTGCAGGGCCGTGTGCAGGCGGTCCTGGAACAGCGTGCGGTTGGGCAGGTGGGTAAGGGCGTCGTAGTAGGCCAGGCGGTGGATGCGCTGTTCGCTGGCCTTGCGCTCGCTGATGTCGGTGAAGAAGCACACGTAGCTGGCCAGGTCGCCTTCGTCGTCCAGCACCGCGGTAATGCCGACCCAGGCCGGATAGGGATCGCCGTCGCGGCGCTTGAGCCACACTTCGCCTTCCCAGCTGCCACGCTGGTGCAGCTGTTTGAGCACATAGCGCAGGTGGCCTTCCTGCTGCTCGTCGACCGTCAGCATGCCGGGCAATTGGTCGAGCACGTCGCTCATGGCATGGCCGCTGACCCGGCTGAAGGCTTCGTTGGCCTGCACGATGTAGCCGGCCGGGTCGGTGATGAGGATCGCCGAGGTGGAGTGCTCGAACACCGTGGCGGCCATGCGCAGGTCTTTTTCCGCGCGGCGCTGCTGGCTGATGTCACGGCCGACGCCGAGCACGCCCTCGAACCGCTGGTGGTCGTCCCACACCAGCACCAGGCGCAGCTCGATGGGGATCTTGCGGCCATCGGCGCGCAGGCAGTCGAACAGGAACAGTTGGGTCGGCAGTTGCTCGCGCAGTTGCGCCAGTTGCTCGGCATCACCCATGGCCCGGCTGACCCGCTCCATCAGGCTGTAGATGCCGGTGAGCTGGGCCGGGTTGGCGATGATCGACTGCCAGCCGTTGTCGAAGATCCATTCGGCCGGGTAGCCCAGCACCGCGTGTATCGAGGGGCTCACATAGTTGAGCTGCAACTGGCTGTCGGTGGAGAAGATCACGTCGCTGATGCTCTCGGCGAGCATGCGGTAGCGTTGTTCGCTGTCGCGCAGCGACTGGCTGGCTTCGATCTGCACGGTGACGTCCTTGGCCACGCCGATGATACGGGTGACCTGGCCGTCGCCGTCGCGGGCAAGCACTTGTTCGCGGATGTCGTAGCAGCGCCAGCCGCCGTCGCGATGGCGAAAGCGCAGTTGGGTGTGCAGCGACTGGCTGTGACCGCTGTCGCGCTGCTGCTGGCGCAGGGCCCGGTAGCTGGCGGCGTCTTCGGGGTGCAGCAGCAGTTCCCAGAAGCGCTCGCCCATCTGCGCCAGCTCGGTGCGGTCGTAGCCCAGGGTCTGGCCAAGGTGGCGGTTGCTGAAGATCATGCGCTGGCTGAGCATGTCCTGCACATACAGCTGGTCGGGGACGGTACGCACCACGTCCGACCAGAAGCTTTCCCGCTCCAGCAGCGACAGCTCCACCTGTTTGCGGCTGGTGATGTCGCTGATGCTCAGGATCACCGCCTGGTAGTCGCGGCGCTGCTGCGGCAGGCGGGCCATCAGCCACAGGTGCAGCTCGCCGCCCAGGGGGGCAGGCAGGCGCACCTCCAGTTCGAGGGAGGGGCGCTGCTCGATCAGTGCGTCGATCAATTGCATGCCGACACTGTCCAGGCCATCGCCGCTGCCATCGATCAGCCGTTGCCAGGCGCCTTCGTGGCATTGGACGTTGAGCAGCTGGCGCGCCACCTGGTTGATTTCGGTGATCTTCAGTTCCTGCAGCAGCGCGCGGCGCAGGTTGGGCTCGAGCGCCAGGCTCTGCTTGAGCGCGGCGAGGTTGCGCAGGTGGTAGCGGTCGATCTTGCCGGGCAGGCTGGCAAGATCGAGCACGCACAGGGCCACACCGGTGCCCTCGAAGATCTCCTGGTAGCGCCGGCGGTCTTCCTGCAGCGCGCGCTGGCGACGGCGCATGTTGATCAGCGCCAGCACCGGCAAAAGGGCGCAGAACAACGCCAGCAGGCACTTGCCGAGCAACGCCGGCAGCAGTTGCTGGCGGGCGAAGCCTGCATCGAACAGGCCGCGCAGTTGCCAGGTGCTGTTGTCGATGAAGGCCAGCATCACGCTCTGCAGCGGCTCATCGCTGGTCGCCGTAGGGGCATGGCGCTGCAGCACTTCGCCGCTGCGGCTGTTTTCCAGCAACCACAGGGGGTGACCGGAGCGGTCCAGGGGGGCGGTCAGGGCCTGGTAGTAGTCGCTGGACAGGCGCAACAGCCAGTAGCCGCGGTCCTGTTCGCTGGCCTGGCGCAGCAGCAGGTAAAGGGTGCGGTTGTCTGCCGAGTTGGTGAAAAAGTACGCACGGCCCTGGTTCAGCTCCAGCACTTCGTCGATCAGCTGGCGGTCGGGGCTGCCGGTCAGGCTGTCGGCGCTCAATTGCCCGGCGTGGTCGATCCAGGCCAGCTCGCGCAGGCCGGGAAGGCGTTCGCGCAAGGTCGCCAGCAGGCTGGGCAGGGCTGCCGGGGCAGGCGCCCTGGTGTAGGGTTGGACCACATTCAGCGCCTGCTGGGCCTGCAGTGCCATGTTCAGGTGCAGGCGGTCGGCAAGCTCCGCGCTGGTCTCCAGGTTCTGCTGGCGCTGGTCCGCCTGGGTATGGCTGAACTGCGCGAGCAGTTGCCAGAGCAGCAGGCCCAGCAGGACCAACGCGAGCAATGCCAACGCACCCTTTATCGAACCGCGCAGGGACGCGACCGGGGCCGAGGTGGCAGGGCACAGCGACGACGGTTTCTTGTAATTGGTCAAGCGTTGGACCTGCGATTGGGCTGGCGATGGCAGGGAGAGCTATGTACGGTGCGTACCGGCGGCCGCAGAGGCCCGAACCGTGGTGGCGCACTATAAAGCCGGGCACCCGAAACGGGCTAGTATTATGGCAACGTGCCAGCTTTCTTGTCTGCTGCCGACGGTCGTGGTCCGGGCCGCGGGTTCGGCAAGACCCTGCTTCCTGTGCGAGAATACCGCCCGCTTCAATGACAACGCTTCGGAGATGTTCGGTTTTGGTTACTCACTTTTCCTCCAATGGCCTCGATTCCGCCTGCGGGCGCAGCAGTCAGACCCTTGTCAGCACTGCCGTGACCGCGGACGTATCGTGCAGGTCGTGCCAGCGCTCGCTGGTCAAGCCTGAGGCGGCAGCTGCCGCGAAAAACAAGACGCCGTCGCTGGCCGAACTGCGCAAGACCGCCAAGGCGGCAGCGCCGGTCGAGACGGTAGCCGCGAGCAAGCCGGCGGCCAAGCTCGTCAGTGCGCCTGCCGCCAAGCCGGCCAAGGCCGTCGAGCAGCCAGCCCGCAGTGGTGGCTTCAGCGTGAAGGCTGCCTACGCCGCGCGCCTGGCCGAGCAGGGCGAGCGTTGCCGGTTGCCGCGGGGCAAGGCCAAGCAGCGCCAAGTCTGATTTTTGTGATGCCCTTTCCGGCCTTATTGCCGGCGATGGGCCGCTCAGCGGCCCCAATCATCCCCACCACCCTGTGAAATGCCGCGTGTTGGCGTAGAATGGGCGTCTTTGTTCAATCACATCTCGTAAACACATCGCCCTGGCCCATGCCGGGGCGATCGTCGATGTCTTTATCTATCTGATTAGAGGGCTTGGTTTTGGCTCAATACGTCTACACCATGCATCGGCTGAGCAAGGTCGTGCCGCCGAAGCGGGAAATTCTCAAGAACATTTCCCTGTCGTTCTTCCCGGGCGCCAAGATCGGCGTGCTCGGCCTGAACGGCGCGGGCAAGTCGACCCTGCTGCGGATCATGGCGGGCGTCGACAAGGAATTCGACGGCGAAGCCCGTCCGATGCCCGACATCAACGTGGGCTACCTGCCACAGGAACCGCAACTGGACCCGAACAAGTCCGTGCGCGAAGTGGTCGAGGAAGCGGTCAGCGTGATCAAGGACGCCCAGGCGCGCCTGGACGAGGTCTACGCGGCCTACGCCGACCCTGATGCCGACTTCGACAAGCTGGCCGCCGAGCAGGCCAAGCTCGAGGCCATCCTGCAGGCGGCCGACGGCCACAACCTGGAGCGTCAGCTGGACGTCGCCGCCGACGCCCTGCGCCTGCCGGCCTGGGATGCGCGCATCGAGCACCTGTCCGGTGGCGAGAAGCGCCGTGTGGCGCTGTGCCGCCTGCTGCTGTCGGCCCCCGACATGCTGCTGCTCGACGAACCGACCAACCACCTGGACGCCGACTCGGTGGCCTGGCTGGAGCGCTTCCTGCACGACTTCCCGGGCACCGTGGTAGCCATTACCCACGACCGTTACTTCCTCGACAACGTCGCTGGCTGGATCCTTGAGCTGGACCGCGGTGCCGGTATCCCGTACGAAGGCAACTACTCGGGCTGGCTGGAGGCCAAGTCGGATCGTCTGGCGCAGGAATCCAAGCAGCAGAGCGCCCACGAGAAGGCCATGAAAGAGGAACTGGAGTGGGTGCGCAAAGGCGCCAAGGCCCGCCAGTCGAAATCCAAGGCCCGTCTGCAGCGCTTCGAAGAGATGCAGTCGCAGGAGTTCCAGAAGCGCAGCGAGACCAACGAGATCTACATCCCGGCCGGTCCGCGCCTGGGCGACAAGGTCATCGAGTTCAAGAACGTTACCAAGGGCTATGGCGACCGCGTGCTGATCGACAACCTGTCGTTCGCCATGCCGAAGGGCGCCATCGTCGGCGTGATCGGTGGTAACGGTGCCGGTAAATCGACCCTGTTCCGCATGCTGATGGGCAAGGAACAACCGGATTCGGGCAGCATCGAGATCGGTGAAACCGTGCAGCTGGCCTGCGTGGACCAGAGCCGCGAAGACCTGGACGGTGGCAAGACCGTGTTCCAGCAGGTTTCCGACGGCTCCGACATGATCCGCATCGGCAACTACGAGATCCCCTCGCGTACCTACGTTGGCCGCTTCAACTTCAAGGGTGGCGACCAGCAGAAGTTCGTCAAGGACCTCTCCGGTGGTGAGCGTGGCCGCCTGCACCTGGCCCTGACCCTGAAGGAGGGCGGCAACGTCCTGCTGCTCGACGAACCGTCCAACGACCTCGACGTCGAAACCCTGCGTTCGCTGGAAGAAGCCCTGCTGGACTTCCCGGGCGCCGCGATCGTGATTTCCCACGACCGTTGGTTCCTGGACCGTGTGGCCACCCACATCCTGGCCTACGAGGACGACTCGAACGTGGTGTTCTTCGAGGGCAACTACACCGAGTACGAAGCCGACCGCAAGAAGCGCCTGGGCGATGCCGCTGCCCAGCCGCACCGTGTACGGCACAAGAAGCTGGCCCAGTAAGCCGGTTTCGGATGCACAGCAATGGGGCCCTTCGGGGCCCCATTTTTGTGCCTGGTGTCTGCTCGGCGCCGCCGTTATCGCAAGCCCGCAGACCAGGGTTTGCTGGTCCGAGATCCACGCACCGCTAATCTGATTTTGTATACATTTATATATATCGCACCAAATAATTTCAAAAAAACGACATTTCGCCCTATTCCAGTGCGTTTGCTTCTTGGTACATTTCCGAAAAAACCAAAAAGTCCAATCCCTCTTGGTGAGACGTCTACCATGATCGAATCTGTCGACCATTTCCTCGCGCGCCTGAAGCAACGTGACCCGGCGCAACCTGAATTCCACCAGGCCGTCGAAGAGGTGCTGCGCAGCCTCTGGCCGTTCCTCGAAGCCAATCCCCACTACCTTGAAGCCGGCATCCTCGAGCGCATGGTCGAACCCGAGCGCGCCGTTCTGTTCCGCGTGTCGTGGGTCGACGACCAGGGCAAGGTGCAGGTCAACCGCGGCTACCGCATCCAGATGAGCAGCGCCATCGGCCCGTACAAGGGCGGCCTGCGCTTCCACCCGTCGGTGAACCTGGGCGTGCTGAAGTTCCTGGCCTTCGAGCAAGTGTTCAAGAACTCCCTCACCTCGCTGCCCATGGGCGGCGGCAAAGGTGGCTCGGACTTCGATCCGAAGGGCAAGAGCGATGCCGAAGTCATGCGCTTCTGCCAGGCCTTCATGAGCGAGCTGTACCGCCACATCGGCGCCGACCTCGACGTGCCGGCCGGTGACATCGGCGTGGGCGCCCGCGAGATCGGCTTCATGTTCGGCCAGTACAAGCGCCTGGCCAACCAGTTCACCTCGGTGCTGACCGGCAAGGGCATGACCTACGGCGGCAGCCTGATCCGCCCTGAAGCCACCGGCTACGGCTGTGTGTACTTCGCCGAAGAAATGCTCAAGCGCCAGGACCTGCGCATCGATGGCCGTCGCGTGGCCGTTTCCGGCTCGGGCAACGTGGCCCAGTACGCAGCGCGCAAGGTCATGGACCTGGGCGGCAAGGTCATCTCGCTGTCGGACTCCGAAGGCACCCTGTACGCCGAGGCGGGCCTGACCGACGCCCAGTGGGACGCGCTGATGCACCTGAAGAACGTCAAGCGTGGCCGTATCAGCGAGCTGGCCGAGCAGTTCGGCCTTGAGTTCCGCAAGGGCCAGACTCCGTGGAGCCTGCCGTGCGACATCGCCCTGCCGTGCGCCACGCAGAACGAACTGGATATCGAAGACGCGCGCACCCTGCTGCGCAATGGCTGCATCTGCGTCGCCGAAGGCGCCAACATGCCGACCACCCTGGAGGCTGTGGATCTGTTCATCGAGGCCGGCATCCTCTATGCCCCGGGCAAGGCGTCGAACGCCGGTGGCGTGGCAGTGTCGGGCCTGGAGATGTCGCAGAACGCCATGCGCCTGCTGTGGACAGCAGGCGAAGTGGACAGCAAGCTGCACAACATCATGCAGTCGATTCACCATGCTTGCGTGCATTACGGTGAAGAGGCCGATGGCAAGATCAACTACGTGAAGGGCGCGAACATCGCAGGCTTCGTGAAAGTTGCCGACGCCATGCTGGCCCAGGGCGTGGTCTGATACAGGCCCTGGGGGCTGCTTTGCAGCCCAATCGCCGGCAAGCCTGCTCCCACAGCTGAACAATGTGGGAGCAGGCTTGGTGGCGATTGGGGCGCGCAGCGGCCCTGCCTTTCAACCTTCGCCCACGATCTCGATGATTTCTATCGACTGATCCCCCACCGGCCGCTGCCACATCACCTCATCCCCAGGCCCGGCCCCCAGCAACGCCCGCCCCAACGGCGAACCCCAGTTGATCAGCCCATGGCTGGCATCGGCTTCATCTTCCCCGACCAGCCGCACCACGTGCTCCTGGTCTTGCTCATCTAAAAACCTCACCTGGCTACCAATCTGCACCTTGTCGACCGAGGTGGCGGCAGGCACCACCTGCGCGCTCTGCACCCGGGCGCTGAAATAGCGCAGGTCGCGTTCGGTATCGGCCAGGCGTTGTTTGTCCGCGTGCTCGCCTTGAGCCTGCAATTCACTGCGCAAGGCATTGAGCTCGGCAACGCGCTGCTGCAGCTGGTGCAGACCACTGGCGGTGACGTAGTTGGGTTGGTCGCTGACCCGCCGCTCCACCGGTTGATCGGCCTGGGCGGCGGCCTGGTCCTCGTTGACGAATGCTCGGCTCATTGGCAGGCCTCCTTGTGCTGGAGACCATGGTGACAGGTCGGTGGTTTCAAGGGATGTCCGCTTGCGACCTAGTCGTGGCGATAGGCACGTGCGGCGTCGCGGTCTTTCTCCTGCTGCCATTCGCGGTCACGCTCGTTCCAGTAGCGGTCACGGTATTGGCGTTCATCGTCGTCTTTCTGGATGGCGTTGCACTGGCGAAAGCCATCGTCCCAGCCGCTTTCGTACTGGCGGTTCTGCAGGTAGCGCGAGACATCCTTGCGAAAGTCGCCGGCCATCGATTCGGCGGCCTGGTGGCCACTGCTGCAGCCGTCCTTGAAACCGTCGGCGTAGGAAGGGGGGTAGCCTTGGCTGAGCATTTGCTCGTGGGTGGATTCGCAGCCTGCCAGGAGCAAGGCGATGCAGAGGCCGAACCAGTACCGCGACATGAATTTCAAGGCCTCCTGAGTGATACAGGAAAGTCTAGGTGCTCAGTTGTCGTGGGGCTGTCAAAAGCGTGTCAAAGCGTCGGTTGGTTCACAAGGTTGCCTGTACCGGCCCCATCGCCGGCTTGCCGGCGATGGGGCCGGTACAGGCAACATCCAACTTCAATAGTGATACCACTTCAGCTCCAGCATCACCTCATTCTGCGCCGTCGCCAGATGGCTGAACTCCCGCGAAGCACTCAGTCGCAAACCCAGGTTCTGGCTGATTTCCCACTGCTGGTTCAGGCTCACGTTACGCCGCACTTCGCCATTGGTGAAGTAGTCCCCCTTGGCCTCCAGCGTCAGGTTGCCCAGCCCGTTGCGCCACAGCAGCCCGCCATTGAACCCCGCCGCCGGGGCGACGAACTGGGCGAAGTCGTTGTGGTGCTCGACCCGCACGGTACCCAGGGCAAAGCCCAGCAACCCGTCGGCCAGTTGCCAGGTCCCCCCGGCGCCGCCGTTGACATGGCTCACCAGCACCTCGTCGTCATGCTTGCCCGGCACCCGTTCCAGGCCGCCGGCCACCTGCCATGACCAGGGCTTGAGCAGTTCGTTGCGCGGTGTCAGCGAGCGGATCGTCGCCAGGTCCAGGCGTTGCACCTGCCAGTCGTTGCCTTCGTACTGGCGCAGCTTGAGCTGGAGGATTTCGATCTGTGCGCCGAGGGGGAAGCCGTAGGCGTTGTCGTTGAGGTCGTGATAGGCCATGCGCAGGCCGTACTCGGCGTAGGCACGGTCTTCGCGTGTGCCGACCCCCAGTTGCCAGGTGCGCGAGTCATGGCCGTCCTCGGGCAGGCCGGGGCGTTCGATCTGCAACGGCGGCGGCGGGTTGCTGTTGATCGCCCGCAGCAGCTCGAAACTGCGCCGTGCCTGGCCGGGGTCGCGCTCCTGGCCATTGGCGCGGTAGCGCTCCAGGCGGTACGCGGCATCCTGCACCAAGGCCTGGCGGTCGCGGGGCAGGGCGGTGAACGCGGGGCTTTGCAACTGAGCCGTGTCGGCACTCACTGCCAGTACCTGGCGCTTTTCGTCGTGGTCCAAGGGCTCTGCGCGGGCCAGCAGTTCGCGTTCGCGCGACGGGCGGTAGGTTTCACTGGCGACCAGCCCCGACTGCTTCACCGCCTTGACCGTATCGGTGGGGATGGCGGTGATCGGGAACTGCGAGGTCAGGTCCAGGCTCGGCCGGGCCACTTGCAGCAATTCGAGCAAACGGTACGAGCAGTTTTCGTCGAAGAAGAAATAGTCGAACTGGACCTGCTTGAGCTCCCACACATGCTCGACCATGCGCCCGGTTTCCTCGGGCGTCAGGTCCAGCTGGTATTCCCACAGGTCGCGGTTCTCCAGGCTGCGGTACTCGGAGAGTTTTTCCTGGTAGGGCATCAGCGCGAACAGGCCCGGGTAGCCGCCCATCAGGCCTTTCCAGGCGTACAGGATGCTGTTGTCGCTGCCTTCGATGTAGGCGCCGAAGTTGATCGCGTAGCTCAGCAGCGTGGTGTCGTCGCTGCGGGTGGTGGACTGGTCGATGCGCAGCAGGGTATGGCCGAACATCGACGACGGGCTGTTCAGGTAGGCCGCCGGGAAGATCAAGGCAGCACTGTGCGGGTCGATCGACTGGTACCAGGTCTTGAACTCCTGGCAGTCCGGCTGCGGCAGGCCTTGCAGGTCAAGCTGCTCGCGCAGCCAGCGGGTGCGCGCGGGGAAGACGCACTGGGCGTGCTTGTCGCCAAGGCTGGCCGGGGCATACAGCGCCTGCACCGTGGCCCGCAGTTCGCGGTCCGGGTGGTGCGCGCCGTCGTCGGCGAGGAAGAAGTTGTCATCGTCCACATAGCTGCGCCAGCCGCCAAGCTTGGCGGTTTCATAATGGCCCAGGGCAATCCAGTAAGGGGTGTTGGCCAGTTGCTGGAGACGGCCTTCATCCAGCACGGGTGCAGCATGGAGCGGGGCGCAGGCACACAGCGCCAGGTAAGCGAGGCGTTTGAGCATGTCGGGCAACTACGTCTGAACGATGCCGAAAGAAAGGGCGAAGCCCGCCCCGGAGCCGGGGCGGGAGCAACCGGCATCAGGCCTCGGTAGCGTACTTGGCCAGGCGCGGGTCGTTCTTCAGAACGGCGAGGGTGTTGCTGTGGACAGTCTCGGCAGTCACGTCGGCGCTGCTGAAGATCTGGTTGAAGTGCTGGTGGGCGACCGAAGCGAAGTAGCTGCGGTCTTCCGGTGCCACGCCAAGGACCACGGCATAGGTGGTCAGGGCTTCGCCCTGGCCCATGGCCATGTCTTCGGACAGTTCGTTCATCATGCCGTTCATGGCGAACCAGGACTTGCCACCGTAGGTCAGCGAGGCCTTGGTGGAGCAGCCGTTGGTGCCGGAGGTCATGCCGAAGGTGGCGTTGCCGGAGGTGCCGTTGGTGGTGGAGGCCAGGAAGTGGGCCGGTGTGCCGCGCTGGCCTTCGAACAGCATGTTGCCCCAGCCGCAGTTTGGGCCACCTGGCGCTTCGGCCATGGCGTTGAGGGAGACCACGGTGAACAGAGTACCCAGAAGAATCCGTTTCATAGCATTTGTTCTCTATTTGTCTTAACCAAGGGTCAGGGTTTCTGGCAACTCGGTTGCCAGGTCGGGGAAGCATTTCACCCACCCGCGCAGCTTGGAGTTTAGGCACGATCTAAAGGTTGCGTCATTCATTGCGAAAAATTTGCTCCTGTACTACCGCGCGGGCGCTGCGACATAAAGTCCCGCCGAGCCTTGCAAGGCGCGCGCGGGCAGCGCCAGAATGCTGCGTATCCGCCCCGCCGAAGTAAGGAAACCCAATGCCCGATCCTGTCGCTGCGCGCCTGCGTCTTGCGCCTGAAGCCCTGACCCGGCGCTTCTCCCCCGAGCAGTTTGCCTTCACCCATACCGACGATCTGGAGCCGTTTCGCGGAGTCCTGGGCCAGGAACGAGCTGTCGAGGCCCTGCAATTCGGCGTGGCCATGCCGCGCCCTGGCTATAACGTTTATGTGATGGGCGAGCCCGGCACCGGCCGCTTCTCGTTCGTCAAGCGCTACCTCAAGGCCGAGGGCAAGCGTCAGCAGACCCCGGCCGACTGGGTCTACGTCAACCACTTCGACGACACCCGCGAACCGCGTGCCCTGGAACTGCCCTCGGGCAGCGCCGCAGAATTCACCAGCGACATGGGCGGGCTGATCGACAACCTGCTGGCCACCTTCCCGGCGGTGTTCGAGCACCCGTCCTACCAGCAGAAGAAGGGCGCCATCGATCGCGCCTTCAACCAGCGCTACGACCGTGCCCTGGATGTGATCGAGCGCGCCTCGCTGGAAAAGGACGTGGCCCTGTACCGCGATGCCAGCAATGTCGCCTTCACCCCGATGGCCGACGGCAAGGCGCTGGACGAAGCCGAGTTCGCCCAGCTGCCGGAGGAAGTGCGTGAGCAGTTCCACGAGGACATCGCCCTGCTCGAGGAACGCCTGAACGAGGAGCTCGCCAGCCTGCCGCAGTGGAAGCGCGAGTCGAACAACCAGCTGCGCCAGCTCAACGAAGAGACCATCACCCTGGCCCTGCAGCCGTTGCTGGCGCCGCTGTCGGAAAAGTACGCCGAGAACGCGGCGGTTTGCGCCTACCTGCAGTCCGTGCAGTTGAACCTGCTGCGCACCCTGGTCGAGCAACTGGTCGACGACAGCAAGACCGATGCCGTGGCGCGCAAGCTGCTCGAAGAACAGTACGCGCCGAGCCTGGTGGTCGGCCACCACGCCGACGGTGGGGCACCGGTGGTATTCGAGCCGCACCCGACCTACGACAACCTGTTCGGCCGTATCGAATACAGCACCGACCAGGGCGCGCTGTACACCTCGTACCGCCAGCTTCGCCCGGGTGCGCTGCACCGTGCCAATGGCGGCTTCCTGATCCTCGAAGCCGAGAAGATGCTTGGCGAGCCGTTTGTGTGGGATGCGCTCAAGCGTGCCCTGCAGTCGCGCAAGCTGAAGATGGAGTCGCCGCTGGGCGAGCTGGGCCGGGTCGCCACCGTCAGCCTGACGCCGCAGATGATCCCGCTCAACGTCAAGCTGGTGATCATCGGCTCGCGCCAGCTGTACTACGCGTTGCAGGACCACGATTCGGACTTCCAGGAGATGTTCCGGGTCCTGGTGGACTTCGACGAAGACATGCCCATGGTCGACGAGAACCTGGAGCAGTTCGCCCAGTTGCTGCGCACCCGCACCAACGAGGAAGGCATGGCGCCGCTGACCAGCGATGCGGTGGCACGCCTGGCCACCTACAGCGCGCGCCTGGCGGAAAACCAGTCGCGCCTGTCGGCCCGTATCGGCGACTTGTTCCAGCTGGTCAGCGAGGCCGATTTCATCCGCCAGCTGGCCAGTGACGAGATGACCGACGCCGGGCACATCGAGCGTGCGCTGAAGGCCAAGGCCACGCGTACCGGTCGTGTCTCGCAGCGGGTGCTCGACGACATGCTCGCCGGCATCATCCTGATCGACAGCGAGGGCGCGGCGATCGGCAAGTGCAACGGGCTCACCGTGCTGGAGGTCGGCGACTCGGCGTTCGGCATGCCGGCGCGCATTTCCGCCACTGTCTACCCGGGCGGCAGCGGCATCGTCGACATCGAGCGCGAGGTCAACCTGGGCCAGCCGATCCACTCCAAGGGCGTGATGATCCTCACCGGTTACCTGGGCAGCCGCTATGCCCAGGAATTCCCCCTGGCGATTTCGGCGAGCATTGCCCTGGAACAGTCCTACGGCTACGTGGACGGTGACAGTGCCTCGCTGGGTGAGGCCTGCACGCTGATTTCCGCCTTGTCGCGTACACCGCTCAAGCAGTGCTTCGCCATCACCGGCTCCATCAACCAGTTTGGCGAAGTGCAGGCGGTGGGCGGGGTCAACGAGAAGATCGAAGGCTTCTTCCGCCTCTGCGAGGCCCGCGGCCTGACCGGCGAGCAGGGGGTGATCATCCCGCGCGCCAACGTTGCCACGCTGATGCTCGACGAGCGCGTGCTGCAGGCGGTGGAGAACGGCGTGTTCCATGTCTATGCGGTCAGCCAGGCCGACGAGGCGCTGAGCCTGCTGGTGGGCGAGGACGCCGGTGAACAGGACGACAAGGGCCAGTTCAGCGAAGGCAGCGTCAACGCCCGGGTGGTCGAGCGCCTGCGCGAGATCGCCGAAATGATCAGCGAAGAAGAGATCGAGAGGGCGGAAAAGGAGCGCCTTGAAGAGGTGATTGCCCAGGCCAAGCCGGCCTGAGTCAATTAAACGGCGCTGGCGGCCATGTGCTACCGTTCAGCGCCGTTTTTCTAACTTTCCGTACCGTTCTTCTATGCTGGAACCTAAGGACGGCATCAGGGTTCAGGACGGAAACAGCCTGGGCATTCCAGGCTGAACAGGGCTCAATGGAGGGGACGCGGCCATGCGCAACCTCAGCCTTACTCGCCAGTGCCTGGGCCTGGTGACCCGCATCGAATGCAGCATCCGTCCGCTGGCGGGGGACAACGGCATGTGGACCTTGCTGTTCGCCGCCGGCATGGCCGGCGAGCAACCTTCGGCGATCAAGGCCCAGGGACCTTTCCATGGGCCGCTGGTGGCCGAATCGGTGCTCAACGCCATCGTCGACAGCCTGACCCTGCATGGCTATCAGGTGACGGAGGGGCCACAGATCTGGACGCTGCACCTGCAAGCGCAGCTGCGCCGGATCAATGGCGAACGTTGCCGCAACCTTGGGGACTACCAGTTCCATCCTGAATCCTGAAAGCAGGGCACACCACAGTCTGTGTGGGAGCCGGCTTGCCGGCGATGAGGCTTTTGCTGTCACAGGTGGCTGGCTATACTCGCGCACGCTTTTCCAGTCACCTGACGAGTCCCAAACCCTCCATGGAACGTATTCTCGAAAACGCGATGTATGCCTCGCGCTGGCTGCTCGCCCCCATCTACTTCGGTTTGTCCCTCGGCCTGCTGGCCCTGGCGCTGAAATTCTTCCAGGAAGTCATTCACGTCCTGCCCAACGTCTTCGCCCTGAGCGAAGCCGACCTGATCCTGGTGATCCTGTCGCTGATCGACATGTCGCTGGTGGGCGGCTTGCTGGTGATGGTGATGATCTCGGGCTACGAGAACTTCGTCTCGCAGCTGGACATCGACGACAGCAAGGAGAAGCTCAACTGGCTGGGCAAGATGGACTCCTCGTCGCTGAAGATGAAGGTGGCCGCCTCGATCGTGGCGATTTCGTCCATCCACCTGCTGCGGGTGTTCATGGATGCGCAGAACATCTCCACCGACTACCTGATGTGGTACGTGATCATCCACATGACCTTCGTGGTGTCGGCGTTCTGCATGGGCTACCTGGACAAGCTCACCAAGCACTGAGTCCTTTCCGGCCCCATCGCCGGCACACCACCTTGCCCTGTGGGAACCGGCTTGCCGGCGATGGGGCCAGCGCAGTCCAACTGACGAGCGGCGTCAGTTATGCCTTGTGCAATCTCCCACCTTGTACAAAAAATGAGCACTCATGCCTGGTTCCACCAGCGAGGTGCTCCCATGAACCTGCATCAGCTCAACACCGAGGCCAGGGCTGGCCATGTCGACGAAGTCAATCTGATCGCCATCGAAGGCGGTGACTATCTGCTCGAGGCCCGGGTCAAGGGCCGCGCCCATCCCTTGGCCGATACCCGTGGCGAGCGCTTGCGGGTGCGTTCGGTGGAAGATGCGCGCAAGGTTCTGCAAACCATCCCGATGGTCTCGATGAACCTGGTGCACTGGTCCGTGCAGGATGAAATGTGCGGTATGGGCGCCCATCCGGAAGAAGACCTCAAGGTGCCGATTTCCCAGCGTTCGGCCTGGTAGCTGCTCGCAGCTCCCCAGTGTGCTAGGCTGCTCGCCCTTTTCATCAAGGGCGCGGCAGCACTGCGCCCTGCAGTGGAGCACGACAATGTCCGAACTCAACCTGTCCACCGACGAAACCCGCGTCAGCTACGGCATCGGCCGTCAGCTGGGCGGCCAACTGCGCGACAACCCGCCACCGGGCGTAAGCCTGGAAGCCATCCTGGCCGGCCTGACCGACGCCTTCAACGGCGCCGACAGCCGCGTCAGCGAAGCCGACCTGTCGGCCAGCTTCAAGGTCATCCGTGAAGTGATGCAGGCCGAAGCCGCTGCCAAGGCAGAAGCTGCTGCTTCCGCCGGCAAGGAATTCCTGGTCGAGAACGCCAAGCGTGATGGCATCACCACCCTGGCGTCGGGCCTGCAGTTCGAAGTGCTGACCGCAGGTGACGGCGCCAAGCCGAGCCGCGAGAGCAACGTGCGCACCCACTACCACGGCACCCTGATCGACGGCACTGTGTTCGACAGCTCCTACGATCGCGGCCAGCCAGCCGAATTCCCGGTCGGTGGCGTGATCGCCGGCTGGACCGAAGCACTGCAGCTGATGAACGCTGGCAGCAAATGGCGCCTGTACGTGCCGAGCGAGCTGGCCTACGGCGCCCAGGGCGTTGGCAGCATCCCGCCGCACAGCGTGCTGGTGTTCGACGTCGAGCTGCTCGACGTTCTGTAAGACCGCAATCGCCGGCAAGCCGGCTCCCACAAGGTTCTGTGCAAGCTGCACGGTCCCTGTGGGAGCCGGCTTGCCGGCGCTGTGTCCTGCCTCAATTCCAGTCTGTTCCCCCAGGGCGCAACGCCCGTGCATAGCAGAACAGAAACAGGTTCCTCACCAATTCCTTGAGCACCATCGGCTCGCTCGAATTGAGCCCTTCAAGGTCCAGGTCTCCCTGGTCGCGCAGTTCATCCAGCGCTTCTTCCTCGAGCACCGCGCACACTTCACCGGTTTCCCGGTGCAGGATGCGCAGATAAGGGTGGGGGCGGTCCAGCCAGGCGTCGATCAGATAAGTCATGGCTATTCTCCTTGGATAGCGGTCCCAATGAGAATAATTCTTATTATCAGAATAGCAAGCGCCAATTGGCGGATTTTGTGCAATCAGACCTTGCGCACGAATTCCGACTTCAGCTTCATGGCGCCGATGCCGTCGATCTTGCAGTCGATGTCGTGGTCGCCGTCGCACAGGCGGATGTTCTTGACCTTGGTGCCGACCTTGACCACCAGGGACGAACCCTTGACCTTGAGGTCCTTGATCACGGTGACGGTGTCACCGTCCTGTAGCACGTTGCCGACCGAATCCTTCTTCACCACGTCGTCGCCTGCAGCCTCGGCTTCGCCGTTGGCCGACCACTCGTGGGCGCATTCGGGGCAGATCAGCTGAGTGCCATCCTCATAGGTGTATTCGGAGTTGCATTTGGGGCAGGGTGGCAGAGTGCTCACTTCGGTTCCTTAAGCAGACAGGCGGTAAAGGCCCATATTGTATAAGGTTTTCTCCTGGAAGTGTTTTCGTCTGCACAAAAGCATCGCGGGCAAGCCCGCTCCTGCATGGATCGCGCATGCCCGAGGGCGATGTTGATCCTGTAGGAGCGGGCTTGCCCGCGATGAAGGCGACGCGATCTCAGTGCGTACGCGCGACGGCAAACTCGCTCAGCTCGACCAGCGCATCCCGGTATTCGCTGGCCGGCAGCACTTCCAGGCAGGCGATGGCACGCTTGACGTAATCACGCGCCAACTCGGCGGTGTACTTCAGCGAACCCGAGGCCTTGACCGCTTCACGAATCGGCTCCAGGTCTTCCAGGCCACCCTTCTGGATTGCCTGGCGTACCAGCGCAGCCTGTTCCGGCGTACCTTCGCGCATGGTGTAGATCAGCGGCAGGGTCGGCTTGCCTTCGGCCAGGTCGTCGCCAACGTTCTTGCCCAGGGCCTCGGCATCGCCTTCGTAGTCGAGCAGGTCATCGACCAGCTGGAAGGCTACGCCCAGGTGGTCGCCAAAGGTACGCAGGGCTTCGCGCTGCTCCTCGGTGGCTTCGGCCAGGGCCGCTGCGCTGTGGGTCGAGGCCTCGAACAGCATCGCGGTCTTGCCGCGAATGACCTCCATGTAGACCTCTTCGGTGGTGCTGGCGTCGCGTACCCGCGACAGCTGCAGTACTTCGCCCTCGGCGATCACGCGGGTGGCCTTGGAGAGGATCTGCATGACCGGCATCGAGCCCAGCTCGACCATCATTTCGAACGAGCGCGAATAAAGGAAGTCGCCCACCAGCACGCTCGGCGCGTTGCCCCACAGGGCATTGGCGGTGGAGCGGCCACGGCGCATGCCGGACATGTCGACCACGTCGTCGTGCAGCAGGGTGGCGGTGTGCAGGAACTCGATGGTCGCGGCCAGCAGGCGCAGGTCGTCGCCCTCGCGGCCCAGGGCCTTGCCGCACAGCAGCACCAGCAGGGGACGCAAGCGCTTGCCGCCGGCCGACGTGATATAGTCGCCGATCTTCGATACCAGCGGCACGCGCGAGGTCAGCTGCTTCTTGATGATCTCGTCGACGGCGCTGAAATCATCAGCTACCGCGCGGTAGAAGGTTTGGGGTTGCATCGGCTGCTCCAGTGAGGTTGCGCGGCATGCTAGGTCGCAGGTCCCGGTGTGTCAAGGCGCGCTGCCCGTGGCCCGGGGGCGGCACTTGCAAGCAAAAGCCGGGTTGCGTACAATCGCGCACCCTAACTTCCTGGGCAGCACCTGCCTTACGCAATTGCACAGGGCCGTTCCAGCCCCATGCAGCCATGCCAGCCAATACTCATCATATAAAGCGCTGGGTGAGCAGGATTATCGGAGAAATACCCATGTCTTACGCAGTAATCGTTACCGGCGGCAAGCAGTACAAAGTCGCTGAAGGTGAATTCCTCAAGATCGAGAAACTGGAAATCGCCACTGGCGAATCCGTGACCTTCGATCGCGTTCTGCTGGTTGCCAACGGTGAAGAAGTCACCATCGGCGCACCAGTCGTCGCCGGCGCTAAAGTGGTTGCCGAAGTCGTTTCGCAAGGCCGTCACGACAAGGTTCGCATCATCAAGTTCCGTCGTCGTAAGCACCACATGAAGCGTATGGGCCACCGCCAGTGGTTCACCGAGATCAAAATCACCGGTATCCAGGCTTAATTTCCTAGATCCCCTGAATTTATTTGGAGAATTGAACCATGGCTCACAAGAAGGCTGGTGGTAGTACTCGTAACGGTCGCGACTCAGAATCTAAACGCCTTGGCGTGAAGATGTATGGCGGCCAGGTTATCAAGCCGGGCAACATCATCGTCCGTCAGCGCGGCACCGAATTCCACGCTGGCTACGGTGTTGGCATGGGCAAGGATCACACCTTGTTCGCCAAGATCGAAGGCGTGATCAAGTTCGAGAAGAAAGGCGAGTTCATGCGCCGTTACGTGAGCATCGTCGCCGCTTAATCGCGACGTCGCTCCAGAAGCCCCGTCATGCGACGGGGCTTTTTCGTTTGTGGTGAGCCTCTTGCAAAGCTGTTTGTATGGGCTGCCGGCGTGGGTTTCTACGGTCGTACGGGGCCGCCGCGCTCATTTTTGCAAGAGCCTCAGGTTTTCAGGTATTCAACTCGCCGATTGGCGAGAGGCGGTTTTTGAATGAAGTTTGTTGACGAAGTATCCATTCGGGTCAAGGCCGGTGACGGCGGTAACGGTTGCATGAGCTTCCGCCGCGAGAAGTTCATCGAGAACGGTGGCCCCAACGGCGGTGACGGCGGTGATGGCGGTTCGGTGTACATGGTCGCCGACGAAAACCTCAACACCCTGGTCGACTATCGCTACACCCGTCACCACGAGGCCCAGCGCGGCTCCAACGGCGGCAGCACCGACTGCACCGGCAAGAAGGGCGAGGACCTGTTCCTGCGCGTGCCGGTCGGCACCACCGTGATCGACGCCTCGACCCAGGAAGTGATCGGCGACCTGGTCACCCCAGGGCAGAAGCTGATGGTCGCCCAGGGCGGCTGGCACGGCCTGGGCAACACCCGTTTCAAGTCGAGCACCAACCGTGCCCCGCGCCAGACCACCCCAGGCAAGCCGGGTGATCAGCGCGACCTGAAAATGGAGCTGAAGGTTCTGGCCGACGTTGGCCTGCTGGGCCTGCCGAATGCCGGCAAGAGCACCTTCATCCGTTCCGTCTCGGCCGCCAAGCCGAAGGTGGCCGACTACCCGTTCACCACCCTGGTGCCGAACCTGGGCGTGGTCAGTGTCGACCGCTGGAAGAGCTTCGTCATCGCCGACATCCCCGGCCTGATCGAAGGTGCCTCCGACGGTGCCGGCCTGGGTATCCGCTTCCTCAAGCACCTGGCGCGTACCCGCGTGCTGTTGCACCTGGTCGACCTGGCGCCGCTGGATGGCAGCAGCCCGGCCGATGCCGCCGAGGTGATCATCAACGAGCTGACCCGCTTCAGCCCGTCGCTGACCGACCGTGAGCGCTGGCTGGTGCTGAACAAGGCCGACATGCTGATGGACGACGAGCGCGACGAGCGCGTCAAGGAAGTGGTCGAGCGCCTGCAGTGGGAAGGCCCGGTCTACGTGATCTCGGCCATCGCCAAGCAGGGCACCGAGCAGCTCAGCCACGACCTGATGCGCTACATCGAAGACCGCGCCGACCGCCTGGCCAACGACCCGGCCTACGCCGAAGAACTGGCCGAGCTCGACCAGCGCATCGAAGACGAGGCCCGCGCCCAGCTTCAGGCCCTGGACGATGCCCGCACCTTGCGCCGCACCGGCGTCAAGAGCGTCCACGACATCGGCGACGACGATGCCTGGGACGATGATTTCGAGGACGACGAAGACGGCCCGGAAATCATTTACGTGCGCGACTGATCGGTTGCAGTACACTGAACGCCGCTCTTTGGAGCGGCGTTTTTGTATCTACGGTATCTACAGATTCGACATAGGTTGGAAGACAAGATGCGAAGCAAGGTGACTGGCGCCAAGCGCTGGGTCGTGAAGATCGGTAGTGCGCTGCTCACGGCGGATGGCAAGGGCCTCGACCGCGGCGCCATGGCCGTGTGGGTCGAGCAGATGGTCGCGCTGCGTGAGGCAGGCGTGGAGTTGGTACTGGTCTCCTCCGGGGCCGTGGCTGCCGGCATGAGCCAGCTGGGCTGGACCTCGCGACCGAGTGCGATGAACGAGCTGCAGGCTGCCGCCTCGATCGGCCAGATGCGCCTGGTGCAAGCCTGGGAGTCGAGCTTCGGCGAGCACGGCAAGCATACTGCGCAGATCCTCCTGACCCACGACGACCTGTCCGACCGCAAGCGTTACCTGAACGCCCGCAGTACCCTGCGTACCCTGGTCGACCTTGGCGTGGTACCGGTGATCAACGAGAACGACACCGTGGTCACCGATGAAATCCGCTTCGGTGACAACGACACCCTGGCCGCGCTGGTGGCCAACCTGGTCGAAGCCGACCTGTTGGTGATCCTCACCGACCGCGACGGTATGTTCGACGCCGACCCGCGCAACAACCCCGAAGCGCAGCTGATCTACGAGGCCCGTGCCGACGACCCGTCGCTCGATGCGGTGGCCGGCGGTACCGGCGGCGCGCTGGGCCGTGGCGGCATGCAGACCAAGCTGCGTGCGGCGCGCCTGGCGGCACGCTCGGGCGCGCATACCATCATCATCGGTGGCCGCATCGAGCGCGTGCTCGACCGCCTCAAGAGCGGCGAGCGCCTGGGCACGCTGCTGTCGCCCGAGCGCGGCATGCTGGCGGCGCGCAAGCAGTGGCTGGCAGGCCACCTGCAGACCCGCGGTACGCTGGTGCTCGACGCCGGCGCCGTGCAGGCGCTGCGTGAGGCCAACAAGAGCCTGTTGCCGGTGGGTGTGAAGACCGTGCAGGGCAGCTTCCGCCGCGGCGAGATGGTGGTCTGCGTCGGCCCCGATGGCCTGGAAGTGGCCCGTGGCCTGGCCAACTACAGCGCGCTGGAAGCGCAGAAGATCATCGGTCAGCCGTCCGATGCCATCGAGTCCGTGCTTGGCTACAGCGCAGAGCCCGAACTGGTGCACCGCGACAATCTGGTGCTGGTATGAGCGTGCTGAAGCGGGCGCTGGCGGTGATCGCGCTGGCCGTGCCGATGGTCGCCGGGGCCGAGGAAATCGGCCAGGTGTCCACCGTGTTCAAGTTCGTCGGGCCGAATGACCGCATCGTCGTCGAGGCGTTCGACGATCCCAAGGTCGAAGGTGTGACCTGCTACCTGTCGCGCGCCAAGACCGGCGGTGTGAAAGGTGGGCTGGGGCTGGCGGAAGACCGGGCAGAGGCGTCGATCGCCTGCCGTCAGGTCGGGCCGATCAACTTCAAGGGGGAGTTGAAAGATGGCGAGGAGGTGTTCAAGGAGCGCACCTCGCTGGTGTTCAAGACCATGCAGGTGGTGCGCTTCCTGGACAAGAAACGCAATACGCTGGTGTACCTGGTGTATAGCGACCGCATGATCGAGGGCAGCCCGCAGAATGCGGTGACCGCAATACCTATCCTGCCTTGGGCGCATTGATCTAGCGGGGAGGCCCTTGGCCTCCAATCGCTGGCAAGCCAGCTCCTACAGGGATCTCCACAGCCTTCAAGAGCACTAGAGATCCTCGTGGGAGCCGGCTTGCCGGCGATTGGGCCGCAAAGCGGCCCCGTGCACCGAATCAGGCCAGTTCCTCGGCCTCATCCTCGCGCACGATCGCCTTCACCTCATCCAGCCGGCTGATGTACTTCCAGTCCGCCTCGTCGATGTAGATGCCATTCGGCCCGCTGCCACCTTCCAGATCGATCGCCACCCGCGCCGACACCTGCGGCTTCACGCTCGCCAGAATCGGCACGAAGCCCAGCTGCAGGCTGGTCTCCAGCAGCGCCGCCTGGTTCCGTTCGTCGATGTCGGCCGCCTCGTCGAGGTAGTACGGCAGGCGAATGCGCCCGGCCAGGTCACGGTCCATCAGGTGCAGCAACAGGTACATGTTGGTCAGCGCCTTGATGGTCATGGTGGTGCCGTTGGACGCCGCGCCGTCGATGTCGGCGTGGATCACCGGCTGGCCATTGATCTTGGTGATCTCGAAGGCCAGTTCGAACAGGTCCTTGAGGCCCAGCTGGTTGTGGTTGGCCGCCACCAGCCGTGCCAGGTATTCCTTGGCCTCTTCGTTCTTGTGGTCCTGCTCGGCACTTTGCGTCAGGTCGAACACCGACAGGGTCTCGCCTTCCTCGTACTGGCCGGCGCTGTGGATGATCTGGTCGATGTGCTTGAGCGCTTCCTTGTTCGGCGCCAGCACCACGCGGAAGCTCTCCAGGTTCGATACCTGGCGCTTGTTGATCTCGCGGTTGAACAGGGCCAGCTGGTGTTCGAGGCTGTCGTAGTCGCTGCGGATGTTGCGCAAGGTCCGGGCGATGTCGGTGACGGCCGCGCGGCGCGCCTTGGCCAGGGTCAGGGCTTCGTCGGTGCGGTGCGCATAAGCGTTCACCAGCAGTTGCAGGCGACGCTCCATGTCGTCTTCGCTGTCGAACTTGGCCACGCCCTTGAGGCGTACCTGGGCGTACAGCGCCTCGATCTGGTTGTCGACGCGCTGCAGGCCTTGCCAGCTGTCCTGGTAGTCATTGAGCAGCGGCAGCAGGTTGTCCATGGAGTCGTCGACCGCTTCCATGAACGGCGTGCCGAACGGCAGGTCGGCCGGCAGCAGCTGGCGACGGCGCAGGGCGTCTTCCAGGGTGCGCTGCTTGGACTCCAGGTCGCCGATCTGGCGGCCGACCAGCTGCAGCTTGGCAGACAGCTGCTGGACGCGCTCGGTGAAGGCATCGCTGGAGCGCTTGAGCTCATCCTGGGCGGCTTCCAGCTGCGCCAGTTGCTCCAGCTTCTCGGGTTCTTCGGCAGCCAGGGTTTCGCTGCGGCGGAAATCTTCCAGCGCCTTCTGGGCATCCAGTACCTGCTGGTACAGCGCTTCGGTCTGCGCCTTGGAGGCGGTGCGGTCGGCAGCCACCGATTGCTGGGTCTTGAGCTGCTTGAGCTCGCGCTCCAGGCGGTCCTTCTGGTCGCGCAGCGCTGCACGATCGGCCAGGGCCTGCAGGGCGGGCGGGTCGATGTGCGAGAGGTCGATGGAAATGCCCGGGGCCTCGAAGCGCTCGCCCTTGAAGCTGTCGAGCACCGCTTCCAGGGATTTCACCCACAGGTCGCTGTCGTCCAGCTCGATGCCGCGCTCGCCCAATGGCAGGCTGAACAGCGCGCCGTTGAACAGGCGCATCAGGCGGTCGACGTCGCCCTGCGAGAACTCTTCGCGCAGGCGTGCGTAGCTGTTGTTGTCGGCGTGGTCGAGCTGCTGCTTGACCTGCTTCAGGCGTTTTTCCAGGTCGCGCACGCGCTCGTCGAGGTCTTCGGCAGAGAACTGGCGCGACTGGGCCAGGGCACCGGCCAGCTCGTCGTGGGCGTCCTTGGCCGCCAGCAGCTGCTGCTCCAGGACCTTGACGTCATCGACCAGGGCGAAGCGGTGCTTGAGCACCGACAGCTCGCCCAGCCAGCGCTGGATACCGGTGATCTCGCGCTCCAGGCGCATCAGCTCCTGGGTGCCGCCGCGCTGGTCGTTCTGCAGGCGGTCCTGCTCGCCACGGTAGTGCTCGGCCTGGATGACCAGTTCTTCCTTGCGCGCCATGGCGTATTCCTGCCAGGTGCCCAGCAGGTTGTCGAGCAGCGGCGAAAGGCGGTGCAGCTTGCCGCGCAGGGTGTCGCGCTGGGTCACGCCACCGGCCAGGGCCTCGACCAGGGGGCCGGCAGCGACCAGGGCGTTGTAGTCCTGTTCCATGCGGCGCACGTCGCGGAAGGCTTCTTCGCAGGCGGCGATGTAGTCGACGCTGCCCGAACGCAGGCTGTGCTCGAACGCGTCGAGAAACAGCTGCTTGAGTTTGGCCGCGGTGATTTCGCGCATGTGCAGCAGGTTGATGAACAGTGCGCGGAAGGTTTTCAGGCTCTGCTCGCTGGTCGAGCGCAGCGGGATCATGGTCAGGTCCAGCGGCACCGAAGTGTGGCCACCGACCAGCAGCCGACGCAGTTCGTCGGGCTTGAGTTCATAGGCCTTCAGGCCCAGGCGCTCGAGGTTGGTGAACAGCTCTTTCTGGCGCAGGCAGGTGTCGTTCTTCTGGTAGTGGGCCAGGTCCAGCTCGCCTTTGTAGGCGAAGAACTGGTGACCGAAACCACCTCCCGGGCCGCGGCCGACCACGCCGATCACGTGCGGGCCGTGGGGCAGGTTCAGTTCGCAGAGGATGTACGAGGTGTCGCTGGCGAAGTAGAAGCGGCGCGACTGCTCCAGGCTGTACTTGCCGAAGCTCATGTCGGACATGCGCGCCAGGATCGGGAACTGCAGGGCGTTGATCGAGGCCGACTTGCCCAGGTTGTTGGCGCCGTAGACCGACAGCGGGTGTTCCAGGGGGAACAGGCCAAGGCTGTAGCCGGCGGTGTTGAGCAGTGCGAAGCGGCGGATGCCGTAGCGTTCCTGGCTCATGCGTCAATCTCCTGTTGCTCTTCGCGGATGGCCCGGGCCAGGGCCTCTTCTTCGCTTTCCTCGGCCTCGAACGGGGTCAGGTCGAGCGGGTCGTCGGTGCGCGCCAGTTCTTCCGGGGTCTCTTCCTCGACCAGTACCGGGGTCGGCAGCGGCAAATCGCTGTGCAGGCTGGCGGCCAGGTCGCGGTCCTGCTGCACCGACAGGCACACGTCGAGGAAGCGGTGCATCGGCGGCAGGAAACGGTAGATGCCACCTTCTTCATGGGCAAAGCCCAGCTGGGTCATGCGGCGCATGATCTTTTCTTCCAGCTCGTCGACGGTCTGCACCTCGGCCTGCAGGAACAGGTCGCGGTACTTGTCCAGCAGCGAGGGCAGCTCGTCGCGGCCGATGCTGCCGCCATCGAGCACGGCCATCGGGTCGCGGCCCTGGTCGGCCAGGTGCTCGACCAGGATGAAGGTGAACAGCGACAGGCGCTGGGCCGTCTTGTTGACCTGCGCGGCGGCCTGGTCGGGGACGAAGTAGTAGAAGCCACGGGTATCGCAGACCAGCTCGAAGCCCAGGGCCTTGAACAGCGTGCGGTACTGGTCCTGGAAATTCGACAGCTGGGCGTACATTTCCGGGTCGCGGCGGCTGACATGGAAGCCTTTGAACAGCTCGCGGAAGATCGGCGCGAGCTGGGACAGTTCGGAGAGATCAAGATGCATTGGCTGGGCTCGCGTGGGTTTCAGGTTGCGCTTCGCGGCTGGACGACAGGGCGAACGAGCGCAGGCTGACCAAGTGTTCCTGGGTGGTGTAGTCGCGCCGTTCCAGGCGTTCGCGCGTGAAGCGCTTCTCCCGCGACAGGCGCGAGAACCAGTACAGCAGTTCGTCGGTGGCGCCTTCGGGCTCCTGCTCCAGCAGCCAGACCATCAGGTCGGGCAGCGGCAGGGCGTCCTGGCAGCGTTCGAGCATTTCCTTGACCGTGCGCGGTGCGCGCGGCAGCGGGCCACTCTGGGTCTTGTGGGCCTTGGGGAACTTGGCCGGTTTCGGTTCGAAGCGGGCCAGAGCGTAGACATACGCCTCGACCTGGCTGGCGCTGCCGAGGAAGGTGCTCTGCGGACGGGTGAACAACGGCATGGCGGCTTGCGGCACGGCGTCGATGCCCTTGCGCCGGATCACCGACAGGGCCAGCGCCGCACCACGGGTCACGGCGTTGTGCCGGCGCGCTTCTTCGCGCAGCGGCAGCAGCAGCTCGCGGGCATGGCGCAGGGTCAGCTGGGCGCTGGTCTGCATTTCCAGGATCCGCGCGTGGGTACGCAACAGCATGTCATCGTCGACCAGATGACCGAGGCGCGCCTGTTCGCCGAGCAGCTTGAGCAGCACGGTCTCGACCTTGCGCACGCCCTGTTCGAAGGCGCCGTCGGCGTTGACCAGCTGGATCATCGGCTCGACGTACTCGTCCCAGGTCGCCAGTACTTCGGCATAACGCTGGCGCAGCGGGATCTGGCGGTTGCTGGTCTTGGCCCGTTCGGCCACGGCGACCAGCGCCTGCTCGTCGTTGTCGAGCTTCTTCAGGACATCGCGCACGCGCATGTCGAGCAGGCGCAGCTGGCGCGCCAGGTCGTCGCTGTCACGGTTGTCGAAGGCGTCCTGGATATGCCCCGCGAGGCGTTCCAGGTGGCGCAGGTAGGCCTCGATCTCCAGGCACAGGCCCAGGCGGTGCTCGCGGCGCAGGTAGGCGAGGAAGTCGTGGATCTGGGCATTGAGCTCGAAACGGTTCGGGCTCTTGGCCACCGGAACCAGGATGTCCAGGCGGATCCACACGTCGAGCAGCTGGGTGATGTCCTGCGGCGTGCTTTCCACCTGCTGGCGGCCCAGTTGCTGGCGCAGTTCGACCAGGCTCAGGGTGCCTTGGTCGAAGCGCTCGCACAGCGGCTCGATCAGGGCCCAGTGTTCGGCTAGGGCGCGCAGGACGCGCTTGGGTTCGATCATTGGCGTCTACTCGTTGCCAAGTAAAAAGGGGGCGATTGTACTGCATCCGGGGGGGAGGATTTCACCCCTTGGTCTGTAATGAGGGATTACCCCTGATTTTGCTGGGGAATTCTCTGGCCTCTGTACCTGTGGGAGCCGGCTTGCCGGCGATGAGGCCCGTGTGGACAACAACTTTCTGCCGACCAGTTGCGGCGCTCCTTGGCCAACAGCGTTAGAATGCCCGACTGATTATTCCCCCCCGGAAACCGTGCCTTGCTGACCGAGCCCCGCCGCCGCGCCTACCTTTCCGCCATGCAAGTGGTGCATTGGCTGCCGCGCGCCGAACTGCCGTTCGCCGCACCTTCGCGCCCCGAGCTGCTGTTGCCGCAAGCGCCGGTCGACGAGGTCGACTTCGAGGCCAGGCCAGCCGCACCGGCTGCCAACCAGGCGCCAGTCGCCCCCCAAGCGCGCTCCGGCGAACGTCCGAAAATCGAGATTCCGCGCCCGGCCAGCACGCCCAAGCCCGCAGCCAAGCCGGTCGAGGCCGAGCAGGAGGCCCCGGCGCCACGTCCGGCACGGGTGCCGCCGCCGCGCTTCTCGCTGCAGCTGCTGCGTGCCGGCAGCTGCCTGCTGCTGGTGGAGCTGGCCACCGGGCAGCCGTTCCAGAGCCGCGACCCGTCCTACCTGCTGCTCAAGGACATGCTGCGCGCAGCCGGCTTGCCCGACGCGCCGCAGATCATCGGCGAGCCAGTGCGCTGGCCGCTGCTGGTGCGCGGCAACATGGACCAGGGGCCCGACGCGGCACGTGATTTCGTCCAGGGCTTCATCCAGGCGCGCCTGGAAGAAGCACCCTGCACCTGTCTGTGGCTGATCGGCCTGCCGGCCCTGCGCTTCGCTGCCGGTGCCGAAGAACACACCTATTACCAAGTACTGCAGCTCGACGGCCTGGGCGATGCCTGGGCCTTGCCGGGCCTTGAACTGTTGATGGACGAGCCGCAGCGCAAGGCGGACGTCTGGCAAGCGATGCGCCAGCTGATGGCGCGCTGGAAGAGCGTTGAATGAGTGAATCGATCAGTTTCCGCCCGATGACCGAGGCGGATCTGGATGCCGTGCTTAAGATCGAATATGCCGCGTTCAGCCACCCCTGGACCCGCGGCATCTTCCAGGATGCGCTCAAGTCCTACGAAGTGTGGCTGATGTTCGATGGCCAGCAGCAGGTTGGCCATGGCGTGATCAACGTGATCATCGACGAAGCGCACTTGCTCAATATCACCGTCAAACCCGAGAACCAGGGCTGCGGCCTGGGCTTGCGCCTGCTCGAGCACCTGATGGCGCGGGCCTATCAGCTCAATGGGCGGGAGTGCTTCCTCGAAGTGCGGGCCAGCAACCAGTCGGCCTACCGTTTGTACGAGCGCTACGGGTTCAACGAGATCGGGCGCCGGCGTGATTACTATCCGGTTGCCGGGGGGCGCGAGGATGCGCTGGTGATGGCTTGTACTTTGCTCGAAGACTGACTTGAATTGCCTGTGCTGGCCTTATCGCCGGCAAGCCGGCTCCCACAGGGGGGAGGCGTTGGCTCATGAGGCAGGGGGCAGGGATGAAGCGGGCGAGGGCATGGCTGATAGCGGCGGCATTGATCACGGGGACGGCGCTGGCCGACGAGCGTGACCTGTGGATGTTCGCTCAATGGGCGGGGGATCATCAGACCCGACCTTTCCGCGATATGCTGGTAAATGCCCGCCTTTATGGCGTGGTACCGATTCACCAGTTGCTGCGCTCGGCGTCCGACTGGACGCTGTGCCGCGCTTCACCGTTCGCGGTGCCACCGACTGCCAACTGGCCCGCAGTACGTTCCACACTGGCGCTGATCAAGACCCTCGACGACCAAGGCATCCTGCGCCAGTTCGAAGTGGTTTCCGCCTACCGCGAACCAGGCCTCAACCGCTGCGCCGGCGGTGCCGTGGGCAGCGCCCATACCCGCGCCTTCGCAGTCGATATCCTGCTGCCGGGCTGGGCCGACCCCAACCCGCTGTGCCGCTTCTGGCAGCAATACGGGCCGGCCTGGAGCATGGGCCTTGGGCGCTACCCGACAGGCCGCATCCATATCGATACGGCGGGCTATCGCACCTGGGGCGGGGATGGCAGCTCGGATTCGTCGTTCTGCAGCAAGCCCAGGTGAGCCAGGCAGGCCCGGCTCTCGGCGATGACCCAGTCGCTGAAGCGCTGGCGCTTGCCGCCGTCATCCAGGGGTTGTGGGCTGAGCAGGTGGTAGGCGGAGCCGTCGCGCAGGAAGCCGAACGGTGCCTGCAGCTGCCCGCTGCCGAGTTCGCCGCGCACCATCAGTGCCGAGGCGATGGCCAGGCCCAGGCCCGCGCTGGCCGCCTGTAGCGACAGGTAGAAGTGTTCGTAGTCGCTGCGTTCGTTGTGCGTTGCCTGCCGCCCACAGAGGCGCAGCCAGGTGGGCCATGCGCTTGGTCGGGAGCTGCTATGCAGCAGGCGTTGGCCATCGAGGTTGTCGCTGCCGGCGCGGCCGACCGGGCCTGTCCATTCATCGCAGATCTTCACGCTGTGCAGTGCTGGTGGCCAATGGAAGTCGTCGCGGCGTAGTGCCAGGTCGACGCCGCTGCGGGCGAAGTCCACAGGTCCACCTGCGGCCACCAGGTGCAGCTGCAGGTCCGGGTGCGCGTCATGAAAGCGCGGGATCAGCCAGCGCATGGCAATGGTGGGCTCGCAGGAGAGCACCAGCGTTGCCGCTTTTCTGCAGGCAAAAGAAAAGGGCCTACCTTGCGGTAAGCCCTTTTCAAGTTTGGTGGCTACACAGGGACTTGAACCCCGGACCCCAGCATTATGAATGCTATGCTCTAACCAACTGAGCTATGTAGCCGATGGCGCGCATTATTCCCTTGTGCGGCACCTGTGTCAACACTCATTTCAAAAAAATTTGCACGCTTTCAAAAACTTAGCCGCCGCCCCCGGTTCTAGCGCACGATCAGCCACAGGCCGAGTACGTCGTACAACTGCACGTGCTGCTCGGCGGCGAGTGCCCGGAGGCTCTGGTCAGGGCGGTCGAGGTTGAAATCGCCGTTCACGCGCCGATAGGCCGTCTGCTCGTCCATCATCCACACACGCCTGCCCTGGTAACTGGCCAGGCGCTCGACGACTTGGCCCAGGGGCATTTCGCTGGCGTGCAGGCGGCCGCTGCGCCAGGCGTCTGCGGTTTTTACATCGGCATTTTGCACCGGGTCGATCCGCGCCTCGTTGAATGTCACGCGTTCACCGGCTGCGACCATGCGCTGGTCAGCGCCCTGCACGATCATCGCCTTGCCGTTGAACACCAGCAGTTCGTCATGCCCGGCATGGCGCGCCACCATCAGCCGGGTGCCGAACACCTGGATACGAGCATCGTCTACCTGCACCTCCAGGGTGCGACCGTCGAGCTTCACCTCCAGATCCACCAGGCCCTGCACCAGCTGCAGTTGCCGGTTGCGCCCGCGCAGTTCGACGTTCATCGCGCTGGCGCTGTCCAGGTGCAAGGTCGAGCCGTCGGCCAGGCGCACGCTGCGCCGTTCGCCGGCGCCGGTATGCAGCTCGCTGCCCAGGCGCTGCATCAGCGGCCAGTACAGGTAGGCCAGTAGCCCCAGCAGCAGGACGAACAGCAGGGCCAGCCCCTGGCCCAGGCGGCTGCGCTTGACCTTGACCGGCCGCGGTCGAGGCCGGGCAGGGGGCGCTTGCATTTGCTGCCAGCAGGCCTCGAGCTCGGCATAGGCGCGGGCATTGTGCGGGGCCTGGCACCAGCGGCCGAACGCTTGGCGCTCGCGCTCATCGCAGCCAGGTTGGCGCAGGCGAGAGAACCATTGCAGCGCTTGCTGCTGGGGATCGGCCGGTGACTGCGAGGCGGGCGTCGGGCTCATGGATGGTGTGCTCGTACAAGGGCGGTTTCGCCCAACGATTACGGAGGAAGTGATGCAAGGATGCTAAATATATTGAGAACCATTTACAAGTACGTGCCGATCAGGGGACAAAAAAGGTAGCTATGTATCTATTTATTTCCTGATAATCGGATCCCAAACCCGCGCACGGAATTCAAGCCCATGGCTATCAGCAGCACACCCACTGCCAGCAGCGGTTCGGCGAGCCAAGCCAACCCGCTGGTGATGCGCATCATCGCCTTCTGCGCCCTGGCGCACCTGATCAACGACCTCATCCAGTCGGTGCTACCGGCGATCTACCCGATGCTCAAGGCCAACTACGACCTGAGCTTCGCCCAGATCGGCCTGATTACCCTGACCTTCCAGATCACCGCGTCGCTGCTGCAGCCCTGGGTCGGCTTCTTCACCGATCGCAAGCCGGCGCCCAACCTGTTGCCGCTCGGCACCCTGTGTACGCTGGTAGGTATTGTCATGCTGGCATTCGTCGGCAGCTTCCCGATGATCCTGCTGGCTTCGGCACTGGTGGGCATCGGCTCGTCGACCTTCCACCCGGAAACCTCGCGTATCGCACGGCTGGCCTCGGGCGGGCGCTTCGGGCTGGCGCAGTCGACCTTCCAGGTCGGTGGCAATGCCGGGTCCGCGTTCGGTCCGTTGCTGGTGGCCGCCATCGTCATCCCGTTCGGCCAGACTAACGTGGCCTGGTTCGGCGTGGCCGGGCTGCTGTTCTTCGCCGTGACCCTGATGCTGCGCCGCTGGTACAAGGAGCACCTGAACCAGGCCAAGGCGCGCAAGGCCGTACAGGCCACCCATGGCATTTCTCGCCCGCGGGTGATCGCGGCGTTGATCGTGCTGGGCCTGCTGGTGTTCTCCAAGTACTTCTACATGGCCAGTTTCACCAGCTACTTCACCTTCTACCTGATCGAGAAGTTCGACCTGTCGGTGGCCAGTTCGCAGCTGCACCTGTTCCTGTTCCTCGGCGCGGTGGCCGCTGGCACTTTCTTCGGCGGGCCGATCGGTGATCGCATCGGGCGCAAGGCCGTGATCTGGTTCTCGATCCTGGGCGTGGCGCCGTTCACCCTGGCGCTGCCGTATGCCGACCTGTTCTGGACCACCGTGCTCAGCGTGGTGATCGGCTTCATCCTGGCTTCGGCGTTCTCGGCGATCGTGGTGTATGCGCAGGAGCTGGTGCCGGGTAGCGTGGGCATGATTGCGGGGATCTTCTTCGGGCTGATGTTCGGCTTCGGGGGTATTGGCGCGGCGTTGCTGGGCTATCTGGCGGACTTGCGCGGTATCGAGTACGTGTATGGGTTGTGCTCGTTCCTGCCGTTGTTCGGGTTGTTGGCGGTGTTTCTGCCCAAGACCAGCAAGCGATGAAATCTTTGGGGCTGCATAGCAGCCCCAGCGATTGACGACTCAACCTGGCTTGGCCTAGAGTGCCGCCTCTTTTTTCCCCACCTGCGTAGTAACCCAAGCAATGCGCCGTACCCAGAGCCTCCCCCATGCCCGCCAGCCTGCCCACCAGGCCATGCGTCGCGCGTGGCCGAGCGATACGGTGCTCAAGCGTCGGCGCAGCGTGCTGTTTGCCTTCACCTTCTCGCCACACCTTGCCCTGAACTGACCTCTGCCCCTGCGTCGTCCGCCATCCCGGCGTGCGCGTGGGCGCCTGTATCTGCGCGTCTTTTCGGTTTTGCTTGGAGTGGTACATGAACATGCGTTTGCTGGCGGGCCTTCTGTTCGCCGTTTCGGTCGTTGGCTTCAGTCTGGGGGCCAGCCTGCCGCTGGTGTCGTTGCGTTTGCACGACGCCGGGGCCGGCACCCTGGAAATCGGCATCATCTCGGCCATTCCCGCCGCAGGCATGATGCTCTCGGCGTTCATGGTCGACGCCTGCTGCCGACTGCTGACCCGGCGCACCATCTACCTGCTGTGCTTCAGCCTGTGCACCGCCAGCATCGCGTTCCTCGAGTCGGCGTTCGACTCCATCGCGCTACTGGCCGTGCTGCGCCTGGGGCTGGGGATCGGCATGGGCATCGCCATCATCCTTGGCGAGTCCTGGGTCAACGAGCTGTGCCCGGACCATAACCGCGGCAAGATCATGGCGCTGTATGCGACCAGTTTCACCGGCTTCCAGGTGCTCGGCCCGGCGTTGCTGGCGTTGCTCGGAGCCAACAGCCCGTGGATCACCGGCGTGGTGACGATCTGCTACGGCCTGGCCCTGCTGTGCATCCTGCTGACCGTGCCCAACGACCATGTCGAGCATGGCGAGGAAGGCGAGAAAAGCTTTGGCCTGGCCGGTTTCTTCCGGGTGGCGCCGGCGTTGTGCGTGGCGGTGCTGTTCTTCTCGTTCTTCGACGCGGTGGTGCTGTCGCTGCTGCCGGTGTATGCCACCAGCCATGGTTTTGCCGTGGGTGTGGCGGCACTGATGGTGACGGTGGTGTTCGCCGGCGACATGGTCTTCCAGCTGCCATTGGGCTGGCTGGCCGACCGGGTTGAGCGGACCGGGCTGCACCTGGTGTGCGGGCTGGTGGCGATGGCGATCGGTATCGCCTTGCCCTGGCTGCTGCGCATGACCTGGCTGCTGTGGCCGTTGCTGGTGGTGCTGGGCGCGGTTGCGGGGGGCATCTATACCTTGGCGCTGGTGTTGATCGGCCAGCGTTTCAAGGGCCAGGACCTGGTGACGGCCAATGCCAGCGTCGGCCTGTTGTGGGGCGTCGGCAGCCTGATCGGGCCGCTGGTCAGTGGCGCGGCGATGGATGTCGCGCCGCATGGGTTGCCCATGGCGCTGGCGATCATGGCCGGGCTGTTCGTGTGCTTTGCCCGTCAGTCGTATCGGCGGGTGGGCAAGTTGCGCGCTGTGGCGGACTGAAGGCCCTATCGCCGGCTTGCCGGCGATAGGGCCAGTAATTCCCACCAGGATCAAAAGCTCCCGCGCGCAATATGATTGTGAATGGTTCTCAATTCTATGCGTGGTTGGGGGTGTGGAGCAATGGCATACCAAACCTTGGATGGTCACTTTCTCTCGGCCAAGGAGATTGGCTATAAATTGTTGCGAGAAACGGCACTCTTCTGATCGGCACAAGCCGCGTAGAATCCACCGCCAGATTGAAGTGTAAAGAGGAATATCCGATGAGGCTCTGCAGCCTTTCCCGTGTTTGCCTTGGGATGATGGCCCTGATGCTGGCATTGGCCAGCCCGGCCTGGTCGGCACCCGCCGTGCCAGTGTCCAGCCTGGCTGCCGCCGAACTGCCGGTGCTGGAGGAGGACGCCAGCTTCGCGCAGTTGAGCGATCGGCTCGACCAGATTCGCCAGGGCGTGACCAGCAATGCCAACGACGACCTGCTGTCGCAGCTGCGCCTGGCCGCCGTGCAGGTCCAGCGCCAGGCCGATGCCTTGAGCGCCTTGCGTGCGGCCGATGTGCAGAAGCTGGACGACAAGCTCAAGGTCATCGGCCCGGTGCAACCGGACGAAGCCCAGAGCCTCGCGTTGCAGCGCAAGGCGCTCGAAGCGGAAAGGAAGGCGGTGTTCGCCGAGCAGGAACAGGCCGCCAAGCTGACCCAGTCGGCCCGTGACCTGTCCACCCAGATCGTCAACCTGCGCCGCAGCCAGTTCAACTCGCAGGTCACCAGCCGCGCAGCCAGCCCGCTGACGCCGGCGTTCTGGAAGTCGCTGATCCGCCCCACCGACGAAGACGTGTACCGCCTGCGCGACTTGCGCGGCGAGGCGGCCGACGCGGTGGCCAGTGCCTTCAGTCCGGGCCACCGCTGGTTCTTCCTGACCAGCCTGGTGGGCGCGATCCTGGTCTGGACGCTGGTACGCCGGCTGCTCGAACGCCTGCTCGCCGACGCCATGGTTCGCTGGCTGCCGGTCGGTCGCCTGCGCCGCAGTGCATTGGCCCTGAGCGTCAGCCTGGCCACTCTGGGCACCATTGCCGGTTCGGTATCCTTGCTCCGTTGGGGCCTGGAAAGCAGCTCCGAGCTGGGCTCCGATATCGGCAGCCTGACCAATCACTTCCTTGCCCTGGTGGTGTTCAGCGCCTTCATCTCCGGCCTGGGCCGCGCCATGCTGATGCTGCAGCGCCCTTCCTGGCGGCTGCCGCCGATCCATGATCATGTGGCCAGCGCCCTGGGCTGGTTCCCCAAGATACTGGCGCTGGCGCTGATGGTCATGTTGACCATGGAGCGCATCAACAGCGTGATCGGCACCAGCCTGGCGCTGACCGTGGCGACCAACGGCCTGACCGCGCTGGTAGTGGCCGTGATCTTCTCGGCGGCACTGGTGTGCTACCGCCGCACCCTGCGCAAGCATGACCTGGAGCGCCCCAGCGGCCTGGCCGGGTTGATTCCGTTCGTGGTCGTGGTGTGGGTGGCGCTGATCACCCTGGCGCTGCTGGCCGGCTACCTGACCCTGGCCTACTTCCTGGCGGCCAAGCTGCTGTGGATCAGTGTGGTGGCGACCTGCGCCTACCTGTTGACCACCTTCCTCAGCGACCTGTGCGAGACCTTGCTGTCGCCCCGCCAGCCCGGCGGCCTGGCACTGGCCTCGACCCTCGGCCTGGCGCCCCGCCACCAGGCGCAGGCCAGCACCATCCTCAGCGGTGTCGCCCGCACCACGTTGCTGTTCCTTGCCGTGTTGCTGGCGCTGATGCCGTCGGGCACCAGCCCGAGCGAGCTGCTGGTCAGCCTGGGCGACTGGGACGGCACCGGTGGCAAGATGCTGGGCAACCTGAACATCGTGCCGCGGGACATCCTGCTCGCGGTGGCGATCTTCTTCGGTGGCCTGTTCGCCATTCGCGTGCTCAAGCGCTGGCTGAGCGAGCGGCTGCTGCCGGAAACCGACATGGACGCCGGCATGCGTGCCTCGCTGGTGACCCTGGTGGGCTACCTGGGCTTCCTGTTCCTGGCGATGATGGTGATGTCGACCCTGCACATCAACCTCACCAGCCTGACCTGGGTAGTCAGTGCGCTGTCGGTCGGTATCGGTTTCGGCTTGCAGCAGATCGTGCAGAACTTCATCTCCGGCCTGATCCTGCTTACCGAGCGTCCGGTCAAGGTGGGTGACTGGGTAAGCCTGGCCGGGGTCGAGGGTGACATCCGCCGGATCAACGTGCGCGCCACCGAGATCCAGATGTCCGACCGTTCCACGGTGATCGTGCCCAACTCGCAGTTCATCTCGCAGAACGTGCGCAACGTGACCATGGGCAACGCCTTGGGCGTGGTGAGCATTACCCTGACCCTGCCACTGGAAACCGATGCCAACCGGGTGCGCGAGGTGTTGCTCAAGGCCTTCCAGGAACACGAGGCGGTGCTCGATGCGCCGTCGGCGTCAGTGACGTTCAAGGACCTGACCAGCGCCGGCATGGTGATCGGTGTCAGTGGTTACGTGGCCGGGCCGCGGCAGGTGTCGGGGGCGCGCAGCGACCTGCTGTTCACCATCCTTGGCCAGTTGCGCGACGAGGGCATTTCCCTGTCTTCGCCGCAGAGCATGGTGCTGGTGCAGGAAGGCTCGCGCCCGGCTGACGAGCCGGCGTAACGCCCATCGCCGGCAAGCCGGCTCCCACAGTGAATCAGCAGCGCTGCCGATTTTCATGTGGGAGCCGGCTTGCCGGCGATTGGGCCGCGAAGCGGCCCCCTGCGCTCATCAGCCCAGGCACCGCGTCACATGCTTCACCGACAGATACCCCGACAGGCCCCAAGGCCCGAGCTCTCGCCCGATCCCGCTGCCCTTGGTGCCGCCCCACGAGGTCTCGACGAACACCGCCTGCACCGAGTTGATCCACACATGGCCGACTTCCAGCGCATCGGCTACGCGCTCGGCACGTTCCAGGTCGGCGGAGCAGACGGTGGCAACCAGGCCGAAGCGGCTGTCGTTGGCTTCGGCAATGGCCTGCGCCTCGGTCGAGAAGCGACGCGCGCACAACACCGGGCCGAAGATCTCTTCGCTCCACAGGCGGCTATCCACAGGCACATCGACATACAGCGTCGGGCTGACGAACCAACCCTCGCGGTCCAGCGCCTTGCCACCGGCCAGGCACTGCAAGCCTTCTTCACGGGCGGTCGCGAAGTAGCTGGCAACCTTCAGCCATTGCGCCTGGCTGGTCAGCGGCCCCATGTCCACTTCTTCGCTCAATGGATTGCCCACGCGCAGTTTTTCCAGTGCCTGCTGCAGGCGGGGAAGCAACGCATCGGCAATGCCATCCTGCACCAGCAGGCGCGAAGTGGCCGAGCACATCTGCCCGGCATTCCAGCTGATGCCGGCGACGATCCATTGCACCGCCTGCTCCACGTCGCAATCATCGAACACCACGATCGCCGACTTGCCACCCAGCTCCAGGGTCACCGGCCGGCATTGTGCCGAAGCGCTGCGCATCACCTGGCTGCCGACGCTGTTGCTGCCGGTGAACGACAGCTTGTCCAGCCCGTTGTGGCTGCTCAGGGCCGCGCCGGTCTCGGCCTTGCCGTTGACGATGTTCAACACGCCGGCCGGCAGGCCGATTTCGTCGGCGATCTGGCCGTAGGCCTGCTCGATCAGCGGGGTGACTTCCGAGGGCTTGAGTACCACGGTGCAGCCTGCGGCCAAGGCCGGGGCGAGCTTCCAGGCGCTGGTCACCAGCGGGAAGTTCCACGGCACGATCAGGCCGACCACACCCACCGGTTCCAGGCGGGTACGGGCGGTAAAACCGGGGGCGGCCAGCGGCACTTCGCGGTTCTTTTCCGGCAACTGCTCGGCCAGTTCGGCGTAGTAGGCGAAGGTGGCGACGGCATCGTCCAGGTCGATTTCCGCCTCGTGGCGCGGCTTGCCGTTGTTGCGCATCTGCAGGGCGATCAGCGCTTCGCGGCGCTGGCCCAACTGCTCGGCAAAACCCCGCAGGAATGCTGCACGGGCGGCTGCGCCGAGGGTTTTCCAGGAGGGCAGTGCATCACGTGCGGCCGCCACGGCCTGGTCGACCTGAGTGACGCTGGCCGCCATCATTTCGGCGAATGGCACGCCCAGCGACGGGTCGGTGACGGTGATGCAGTCGCTGCCTTGGCCTTCGACCCAGCGGCCAGCGATGTAATGGGAAGTGGTCATGGTCGTATTCCAGGTCAGGCCATTTCGGCGGTGGTCACCGGCATGTGCCGGGTGCTCTTGCAACGCACCCAGCGCGGGCCATTGGGGCCATACACGCCAGCAGGTTCAGGGAACAGGTTGAGCAGCAGCAGGTACAGCGCGCCGGCGATGCCCAGGGTGACCGGCAGGCTCAGGTCGATGCCGCCGGCCAGGTCGCCAAGCGGGCCGACGAACTGCCCCGGCAGGTTGACGAAGCACAGGCCGATCGCTGCGCTGGGGATCCACCCGCCCATGCCGCGCCAGTTCCAGCCATGCAGGAACCAGTAGTGGCCACCACGCTGGCCGCGGGTGAACACCTGCAGGTCGTCGGCGTGGTAGAAGCCGCGGCGGGTGATCAGGCCGAGGATCATGATCACCATCCAGGGGCTGGTGCAGGTGATGATCAGCACGGCGAAGGTCGACACGCTCTGCACCAGGTTGAAGGTGAAGCGGCCGATGAAGATGAAGGCGATCGCCAGCACACCGATCAGCAGGGTGGCGCCGGCGCGGCTGAGCAGGCGCGGGAACACGCTGGACATGTCCAGCCCGGTGCCGTACAGCGCGGTGGTGCCGGTGGACATGCCGCCGATCACGGCAATCAGGCACACCGGCAGGAAGAACCAGCTCGGCGCCACGGCCAGCAGACCGCCGACATAGTTGTTGGCGGCGATATAGTCCGGTGCCTGGGTGGCCACCAGGGTGGCGGTGCACAGGCCGAACAGGAACGGAATCAGCGTGGCGGCCTGGGCGGCGATCACGGCCAGCATGATGCGCGCCTTGGGGGTCTGGCGCGGGATGTAGCGCGACCAGTCGCCGAGGAAGGCACCGAACGACACCGGGTTGCTCATGGCCAGGATCGCCGCGCCGACGAAGGCTGCCCAGAACCCGGCCTGGCCGAGGTTGACGCTCCCGGCGAAGCCGGCATCGAAGGGCCCGGCGAAAGCGAAGATGCCCAGCAGGAACAGCAGGCTCGACGCCCATACGGCGATCTTGTTGACCCACAGCATGAAGCGGAAGCCGAAGATGCACACCACCAGCACCAGCACGGCGAACAGGCCGTAGGCCAGGCCCAGGGTCAGGTCGGTTTCCGGCAACCCGGCCAGGCGCTTGGCGCCACCGACCAGTGCATCGCCGGAGCTCCACACCGACAGCGAGAAGAACGCCACGGCCGTCAGCAGTGACAGGAACGAGCCGACGATGCGCCCGTGCACGCCGAAGTGGGCGCCGGACGACACGGCGTTGTTGGTGCCATTGAGTGCACCGAACAGGCCCATCGGCGCCAGGATCAGCGCCCCCACGCCGACACCGAGCAGAATGGCCCAGACGCCGGTCTGGAACGACAGGCCGAACAATACCGGGAAGCTCCCCAGCACCGCGGTGGCGAATGTATTGGCACCGCCGAAGATCAGGCGGAACAGGTCCAGCGGGGAGGCGTCGCGTTGATCGTCGGGGATCTGTTCGACGCCGTTGGTCTCGATACCGGTCGAGTGGCTCATGGTGAGGCTCCAGCGCGTAGTTGTAGGCCGGTGCGCGGCACGGGCCCTATTGTGGGTGCGATGGCAGGGCGGCAGGGCCGCGTGAAAGGGGTCAGGCTGCGCTGAATACCGACAGGTGCTCGTGGCAGGCCAGCCAGCGTTCGCCCTGGCGGCGCAAGACGATGGTCTCGCGCTCGCTCAGCTGGTGTTCCTCACCGGCGATGCGGATGTGCGTGGCGACATCGTGCATGAAGATCGCCACGTCACCATGCAGGCTTACCTGGGTATTGCTCGACACACAGCCGAGCACGGCGAAGCCTTCGGCCTGCCACTGGGCCCAGAGTTCTTCGTAGGCGCGGCGCGACAGCAAGGGGTGCGGCAAGGTATGGAAGAGGAAGGTGGCGTCTTCGCTGAAGCAGGCGAAGTAGCGGGCGGTGTCGTTGCTGGCGAAGGCGGATACGAGGTCGGCGGCAGCTTGCCGTACCTGGAGTGTCTGGTCCACGGGAGTGGCCTCACGGTTATTGTGATTGTCGTGAAGCGATTCTGGTGGGATGTGCGGGGAGGGATAAATCGCTGCGGGAAAATAATTAGTTCAGAAATTCCTGAACCAATGTGCTGGCGCGCCCCGCAACCGTTCACGCAAGCGATCGAGCAGCGCTGCCACTCGATCGCTCACTGATGTGCAGACTGAAACGGCAATCGTCGTTCAGTTGGCCTCGCGCACGGCACTCAAGAACGCCCGGGTACGCTCCTGTTGCGGGTTTTCATAGATCTGCGCCGGCGTCCCCTGTTCATGGATCTGGCCTTTATAGAAGAAGCACACGCGATCGGCGAACTCCCGGGCAAAGCCCATCTGGTGCGTCACCATCAGCATGGTCAGGTTGTGCTCGCTGCCCAGGCGGCGAATCACGTTCAGCACCTCGCCACACAGCTCCGGGTCCAGCGCCGAGGTCACTTCGTCGAACAGCATCACTTTTGGCCGCATCGCCAGCGCCCGGGCTATCGCCACACGCTGTTGCTGGCCGCCTGACAACTGCGACGGGTAGTGATCGAACTTGCTGCCCAGGCCGGTGACTATCTGCGCGGTCAGCATCCCCATGCACTGGGCGCGTGGCTGAACATTCCCGAGCGCTGGGAGGTGGACAGCCTGGTGCGGGCCTTGCGCCGCCGGCAGATCGCGGTCACGCCGCCGGAGCCGTTCTTGGTGCGCGGCACACCGCGACCGCGAGCGGTGCGCTTGTGCGTGGGTGCCGAGTGTTCCGAGGCCAAACTGCGCCAGGCCCTGGGCGATATGCGCGAGCTGTTCGGGCAGTACCCGCAGATCCATGAGCTTTGAATGGCCGGGCAAGACAAAATCTCAGGCAAATTGCCCTAGTACATTCATCGTGACAATTTTCGCCTCATACACTCCGCCCAACATCAGGTCACTTGTTGGGTCACGATCATGTCAGCGCTCTCGCTTCACGATCTCTATCTTGCCCGCCAGCGTATCCATGGCCTCGTGCGCCGCACGCCGCTGGAGCTGTCACCCAGCTTGTCGCGTCGCCTGGGTACGCCGGTCTACCTGAAGCTTGAAGCGCTGCAGACCACTGGCAGCTTCAAGCTGCGCGGTGCCAGCAATGCCATCGCCGCCCTCGGCCCCGAGCAACGCTCACGTGGCGTGGTCACTGCCTCGACCGGCAATCATGGCCGGGCGGTCGCCCATGTGGCGGCGCAACTGGGGGTGAAGGCGACCGTGTTTCTTTCTGGACTGGTACCGGACAACAAGGTCCGGGCCATCCGTGAACTGGGCGCCGAAGTGTGCATCGCCGGCCAGTCCCAGGACGATGCGCAGCAAGCCGCACTGCAGTACAGCGCCGATCACGGCGCAGCGTTGGTCCCACCGTTCGACCACCCCCAGGTCATCGCCGGCCAAGGCACCTTGGGCCTGGAAATCATCGAGCAGTTGCCCGAAGTCGAACAGGTACTGATCCCGCTCTCCGGTGGTGGCCTGTTCGCCGGCGTGGCGCTGGCACTGAAAAGCATCAACCCGGCGATCACCACCCACGGCATCAGCATGCAGCGTGGTGCCGCGATGAATGCCAGCCTGCAGGCCGGCAGCCCGGTCGAGGTCGAGGAGTTGCCGACCCTGGCCGACTCGCTCGGTGGCGGCATCGGCCTGGACAACCAGTACACCCTGGCCATGACCCGACGCCTGCTCGACCAGATCCACTTGCTGTCGGAGGCCTCGATCGCCAACGGCATGCGCCATGCCTACCAGCACGAACGGCTGGTGCTCGAGGGCGCCGGCGCGGTGGGCATCGCTGCGCTGCTCGACGGCCTGGTAACCGCCAGTGGCCCGGTCGTGGTGGTGGTCAGCGGGCGCAACGTCGACAGCGCGCAGCACCTGCGCGTGCTCAATGGCGGCGACGCCTGAGTACTCACCTTTCCCTCACTGGAGGTATTTCCAATGCCGGCCATCACCTTGCTCAGCGAAGCCGACTTGCGTAGCTGCATCACCCTGGACTGCGCCGCGGTCGATGCCATCGAACAGGCCTTTGCCCTGCTCGCCACGGCCCAGGTGGCGATGCCACCGATCCTGCGTCTGGACGTGCCTGAGCACAATGGCGAAGTGGACGTGAAGACTGCTTACCTGCCAGGGCTGGAGCGCTTCGCAATCAAGGTCAGCCCGGGCTTCTTCGACAACCCCAAGCTTGGCCTGCCCAGCCTCAACGGCATGATGATGCTGCTGTCGGCACGCACCGGCCTGCTCGATGCCTTGCTTCTCGACAACGGTTACCTCACTGCCGTGCGCACTGCTGCGGCGGGCGCCGGGGCCGCACGCTGGCTGTCGCGTCAGGACAGCCGCCGGGTGGCGCTGATCGGCAGCGGTGAGCAGGCGCGCCTGCAACTGCAGGCACTGCGCCTGGTGCGGCCGATCGAGCAGGTCAAGGTCTGGGGCCGCGATGCGGACAAGACCGCGGCGTTGTGTGACGAACTCGGGCGCGATGGGCGCTTGCAGCTGCAGGCTTGCGACAGTGTCGACCAAGCCATGCAGGCGGTCGACATCGCTATCACCTGCACCCCAAGCCGCACGCCGTTGATCCAGCCGCATCACCTGCAGCCCGGCCTGCATATCACCGCCATGGGCTCGGACGCCGAGCACAAGAATGAAATCGCACCCACGGCCCTGGCCCGGCTCGACCGCTACGTCGCCGACCGCCTGAGCCAGACCCGGGTACTGGGCGAACTGCACCACGCCTTGCGTGCCGGCGCGGTTGGTGAACAGGCCGGTCACTGCGAACTGGGCCAGATCATTGCCGGCCTGCAACCGGGCCGGGTGAGTGCCGATGAGGTCACGCTGTGCGACCTGACCGGCACCGGCGCCCAGGACACCGCCATCGCCAACCTGGCCTTCGAACGCGCAGTCGCCGCCAACAAGGGCCTGGCGTTTCTCAGCTGAAGCCATTTGCAATCCACTCACAAGAAGGGCATCCGTATGTCACAAACAGTGGTCAACCTGCCGTTCAGCCGGCAGGAATACGCCCAGCGCCTGGCCAAGACCCGCGCCGCCATGCAGGCGCAAGGCCTCGAGTTGCTGCTGGTTACCGACCCATCGAACATGGCCTGGCTGACGGGCTACGACGGCTGGTCGTTCTACGTGCACCAGTGCGTGCTGCTGGCGCTCGATGGCGAGCCGATCTGGTTTGGTCGTGGCCAGGACGCCAATGGCGCCAAGCGCACGGTTTTCATGCAGCACGACAACATCGTCGGCTACCCGGACATCTATGTGCAGTCGCGCGAGCGCCATCCGATGGACTACCTGTGCCAGGCGGTGATTCTGGCCAAGGGCTGGGGCGGCCTGCGCATCGGCGTGGAGATGGACAACTACTATTTCAGCGCCGCGGCCTACCAGGCCCTGTGCAAGCACCTGCCGCAGGCGCGTTTCAGCGATGCCGCCGGACTGGTCAACTGGCAGCGGGCGGTCAAGTCGCCGCAGGAAATCGCCTACATGCGCATCGCCGCGCGCATCGTCGAACAGATGCACGGGTGCATTCTCGAACGCATCGAGCCGGGCATGCGCAAGAACGAGCTGGTGGCGGAGATCTACCGCAGCGGCATTCTCGGCGTCGATGGCCATGGCGGCGACTACCCGGCCATCGTCCCACTGTTGCCGACCGGCGCCGACGCCAGTGCGCCGCACCTGACCTGGGACGACTCGCCATTCAGTCGCGGGGCGGGCACCTTCTTCGAGATCGCCGGCTGCTACAAGCGCTACCACTGCCCGCTGTCGCGCACGGTGTACCTGGGCAAGCCGCCGCAGCATTTTCTCGAAGGCGAGAAGGCCGTGGTCGAAGGTATCGCCGCCGGCCTCGATGCCGCGCGGCCAGGCAATACCACCGGAGACATCGCCCGGGCGTTCGACCCGGCGCTCAAGGTCGGGCCGCAGGTGTCGGCGGCGTGCTTGGAACGAGGGATGATCGCCCGGGCCATGCCGCATGGTGACATTCTTGGTTTTGCCCCACCGCTGGTGCTCACCCAGGAGGATGCCGAGAAGATCGTTGCCATTACCAAGGACGCGGTCGATGCCGTGGCCGGCAAGGTGCTCGGCTGATATTCGCACCAGGGGCCGCGTCCTGCTGCCCCTGGCTGCTGGCTCGCCGCAATGGCGTGCGCCAGCGCCTCAAAAATTATTTTTGATTTGAATCAATCGTTTTCCTGGACTTATATCCCGCGCTCTCCCGGTTGATGCACATCACGCTGCGCTTACAAGCGAAACGGCTAATCTTCGTGGATCGACCATAATGACTCTTCAGTCGCAGTCAGGAGCATGTGATGTCCAAGATCCACAAGCACAAAGACCTTGATGCCGCCACGGAAAAACTGTCCGGCAAGGCCTACGAGAAAGAGCTGAAAGACCTCCACGTGGAGCTGGTCAAGCTGCAGGAGTGGGTGGTGGCCAAGGGCCTGAAGGTCTGCATCGTGTTCGAAGGCCGGGACGGCGCCGGCAAGGGTGGCACCATCAAGGCGCTCACCGAGCGCGTCAGCCCCCGCGTGTTCCGCACCGTGGCGCTGCCTGCACCGACCGAGCGGGAAAAGACCCAGATGTACGCCCAGCGTTACCTCAACCACCTGCCGGCCGCCGGCGAGGTGGTGATCTTCGACCGCAGCTGGTACAACCGCGCCGGTGTCGAGCGGGTCATGGGCTTTTGCACGCAAGAGCAGTCCGAAAAGTTCCTGGCCGTGGTGCCGCTGCTCGAGAAACTGATGGTCGAGTCGGGGATCATCCTCATCAAGTACTGGCTCGAAGTCAGCCCCGAAGAACAGACCCGCCGCCTGCAGGACCGTATTAAGGACGGCCGCAAGCTGTGGAAGCTCTCGCCGATGGACCTCAAGTCCTACACCCGCTGGGACGAATACACCCGCGCCCGCGACGAGATGTTCGCCGCATCCGATTCTTCCTGGGCGCCCTGGTTCATGGCGCACTCCGACGACAAGCGACGCGCCAGGCTCAACATCATCAGTCACCTGCTGACCCAGGTTCCGTACAAGGACATCACCCGCGACGAGGTAGTGAAACTGCCCAAACGCGGCAAGATCGGCAAATACAAGCCTGTGGCCTACCCCTTCAAAGTCATCCCTGAGCGCGTATGATGCGCGCCCCTATGAAAAACCCAGGGAGTCGCTTCCATGCCACATGATGGAAGCCTGTTACAGGCGACAGTCGTGTTTCTGTTGGCCGTGGTCCTTCTGGTACCCCTGGCACAACGCTTGAAAATGGGTGCAGTGCCAGGCTACCTGCTGGCCGGCATCCTCATTGGTCCATCGGTATTCGGTCTGCTGGGCAGCCCGGACAACGTCGCACGCCTCTCGGAAATGGGCGTGGTCATGTTGCTGTTCGTGATTGGTCTGGAGCTTTCGCCGCGCCGGCTGTGGACCATGCGCCGGGCACTGTTCGGCATCGGTTCGCTGCAGGTCGGGCTCTCGGCTGCGATCATCGGTGCGTTGGCCTATTGGCTGTTCGATCAGTCGAAGGCGGCGGCGATCGTCCTGGGCGTGGGCCTGGCACTGTCGTCCACCGCCTTTGGCCTACAGGTGCTGGCCGAGCGCAAGGACCTGAACAAGCCCCACGGTCGGCTGGCGATCGCCATCCTGCTGTTCCAGGACATCGCGGCCATCCCGCTGATTGCCGTGGTGCCGTTGCTCGGTGGCGGTGTCGACGTTGTCGACGAACGTCACTGGCCGATGCTGGCGGTAGCGGTAGGCATCGGTGTGGTGATCATCTTTGGCCGTTTCCTGCTGACCCCGGTATTCAGGTGGACCGTCGGTTCGGGCCTGCCCGAGCTGTCCATGGCCACGGCATTGCTGGTGGTCCTGGGCACTGCCTGGATCATGGAGCATGTGGGTGTGTCCATGGCCCTGGGCGCATTCCTTGCGGGCGTGCTGATGGCCGACTCGCCCTTCCGCCATGAACTGGAAACCCAGATCGAGCCGATCAAGGGCCTGCTGCTCGGGCTGTTCTTCGTCGGCGTGGGAATGAGCGCTGACCTTAGCCTGCTGTTCTCCATGCCCTGGGTGGTTTTAGGGTTAACCTTATTGTTGGTGGCTATCAAAATGCCATTATTGCTTGCCTTGGGACGCTACGCAGGGGGGCTGACCCGACCTGAGGCGCTGTGCCTGGGCATCGTCCTGGCGTCTGGCGGCGAATTCGCCTTCGTCGTGTTCAAGTTGGCAATCGAACATCAGGTGCTGACACAGCAAGTGCACAATTTGCTGGTGCTCGCCATCACCCTGTCGATGGCCGTGGTGCCTCTGGTGATGCTGGCCCTGGCGCGTCAATTGCGGGATGACACCCGCCCCGAGCGTGCAACCGAGACGGGCGAGTGAACGGCGCCACATGGCGTCTTGAATGTTCGGAGATAGAACAATGCAACAAGGATTAAAGCTGGACAGCGCCCTGTCACGGGGTTTGCTGGATGTACTGATCAAGGCCGGTCTGATTGCCGCGCTGGTGATCTTCTCCTTCCAGGTGTTCCAGCCCTTTCTGGAGCTGATGCTGTGGGCGGTGATCCTCGCGGTCACGCTGTACCCGTTGCAGCAGCGTATCCGACGAGGCTCCGGCCTCAAGGACGGTTTCGCCGCGACGCTGGTGGTGCTGCTGATGCTGGTCGTGCTGCTGGTGCCGATCTACCTGGTGGTGGTGTCCATCAGCGAATCGGTGGAGAGCCTGGTGACGCTGCTCAAGAGCGGTGCCTGGAGCGTGCCGACACCGCCTGACTCGGTCGCCACCTGGCCGCTGGTCGGGCCCAAGTTGCATGCCCTGTGGCTGTCGGCCTCGGAAAGCCTGGCGCCGGTGCTGAACAACATGATGCCGTACCTCAAGGGTGCCGGCCTGGGCATGCTTGGCGCGGCAGCCAGCGCAGGCGGTGCCTTCCTGCTGTTCATCGCAGCGGTCATCATTTCCGGCGTGATCATGGCCTTTGGCGAGCGCGGCGAGATCGCGGCGCAGCGCATTGCCATGCGCGTCTCCGGCGAGGAGCGTGGCAAGCCGATCGCCCGCTTGTGCACCGCGACCATCCGCGCGGTGGCCCAGGGTGTGATCGGTATCGCCTTCATCCAGATGCTGCTGATCGGCGTCGGTTTCGTGGTCAAGGGCGTACCAGGGGCCGGGATGCTGGCCATTGCCGTGCTCATGCTGGGCATTGCCCAGGCCCCGGCGACCCTGATCACCCTGCCGGTGATCCTGTATGTCTTCCATGCCGACGGCTTCACCGCCGCGACCATCATCTTCGCCGTCTACACCTTCGTCGCCGGGCTCGCCGACAACGTGCTCAAGCCGCTGCTGCTGGGGCGCGGAGTGGACGTGCCGATGCCGGTGGTGCTGATCGGCGCCTTGGGTGGCATGGTGGTCAAGGGCATCATCGGCCTGTTCATCGGCCCGGTGATTCTCGGCGTGACCTATGTGCTGTTCTGGCAGTGGGTCGCCCTGCAGGTACCGGAAAACCCTGTTGAGCCGGACGCGTGAGACACTGCATCAAATGGCCTTCTGCCTTTAATGCCGTCAGCCTGCTGGCCCTGTTGGCAGGCTGCACCCAGGTCGGCCCGGACTTCAAGACGCCGCAAGACCCCTGGCTGGACAACTGGAACACGCCGGCGCTGGAACAGGCCGGGCTGCGCGCGGCGACGCCGGACTTGCAACAGTGGTGGACGGTGTTCGCCGACCCGACCCTGGATGCACTGATTGCCGAAGCCGACGCGCACAACACCAACCTGCGGGTCGCCGGCCTGCGCATTGCCGAGGCGCGCGCGCAGTTGTCCATCGTCCAGACCGGACGTTATCCACAGCTGCAGCAGATGCGTGCGCAAAGCCTGTACCTCAAGCAGGACCAGTCGGGCGCCGCCAGCGCCCGCGATTCGGTGTTCTGGCAGTCCAGCGTGGGCTTCGACATCGGCTGGGAAATCGACTTCTGGGGCCGTTTCAGCCGCGCCATCGAAAGCGCCGACGCAGCCTACTTCGCCTCCCAGGCCAACTACGCCGACGTCATGGTGCTGCTGCGTGCCCAGGTGGCCGATACCTACTTCGCCGTGCGCACCACCGAAGCACGCCTGGCGATTGCCGAAGAGAACGCCAAGCGCCAGGCGCGCAGCCTGGAAATCACCGAGCGGCTGTTCCGCCACGGCGAGAACGATGAGCTCGACTGGCAGCAGGCGCGCACCCAGTACCTGGCGACCCAGGCCACCATCCCCGAGTTCGAGAACCAGCTCAACGCCTTGCACAACGTGCTGACGTCATTGCTTGGCCGACCGCCGGGGCCGTTGCCGGAGTTGCAGGCACGCCACGGCCAGTTGCCGATGCCCGACCGTGTCGTGCTGCAGGACGTACCCGCCAGCCTGCTGCTGCGCCGCCCGGACATACGCGCGGCCGAGCAGGCGGTGGCGGCGCAGTCGGCCTTGGTCGGTGTCGCCGAATCGGACCTTTATCCCCATTTGAGCCTGCTCGGCAGCATTGGCTGGAGCTTCATCTCGGCCAACAACCTGCCCGACAGCTTCGATATGGCCGCCGGGCCGAGCATGATCTGGAACCCGTTCGACTACGGCCGGCGCAAGAACGCCGTGCGCGTGGAAGATGCGCGGCTGCAGCAACTGATCGAGTTGTACCACCAGGGTGTGCGCGAAGCGGCGCGCGAGGCCGACGATGCCGCCAGTGGCCTGGTGCGTTCGCTGCAAAGTGCGACCATTCGGCACGACGCCTCCGAGGCAGCCCAGCGCTCGCTGAACCTGGCCAGTTCGCAGTACCGCGAAGGCTTCGCCGACTTCCAGCGCGTGCTCGATGCCCAGCAACTGCTGTTGCAGCAACAGGATGGCTACCTGGTCAGCCGCGGCAACGCGGTCAGCAGCCTGGTGAATTTGTACAAGGCGTTGGGCGGAGGCTGGGATGCCCGGCACGCGCCCATCGACCGCGAAACCCGTCAGCAGATGCAGGAACGTACCGACTGGGGCGATCTGCTCGACGAACCTGAACAGGGTGGAACGCAATGAGCGAAGTAAAGAATGTGCCCGCTGTGCAGGACCAGGCCCCCGATCGCGGCATGCACTGGGTGCTGTTGATCATTGTCGTGAGCCTGGTCTGGTACCTGCTCGCCGACCGCTTCACGCCCTACACCCAGCAGGCTCGCCTGCAGGCCTACGTGGTCCCGGTGGCGGCCGAAGTCGCAGGGCAGGTCAAGCGTGTGGCGGTGGGCAACAACCAGGAAGTGCGCCGCGGTGATGTGCTGTTCGAACTGGATCAGGATCAGTACCGCATCGCCCTGGCCCGTGCCGAGGCCGACCTCGATACCGTGCGGCGGCAGGTGGGCGCCAGCACCGCCGGCATCGAATCGGCCCAGGCATCGCTGGTGGCGGCACAGGCCAACGAACGCAAGGCACGCCAGGATGCCGAGCGGCTCAAGCGGTTGATCGAAGAAGACCCGGGCACGGTGTCGGTACGCCGTCTGGAAGGGGCAGAGGCCACCCGTGACCAGGCCATCAGCAAGGTGGCGGCGGCGCGTGCCGAAGTGGCACGGGCGCGTGAGCAGCAAGGGGGTGACGATGCCGACAACGCACAGTTGCGCAGTGCGGCAGCCAACGTCGAAAAAGCCCGCCTGGACCTTGCCCGCACGGTCGTGCGCGCTGACGCCAACGGCTTGATCACCGACCTGCGCACCGACGTTGGCCATTACGTCGGCGCGGGCACACCGATGATGACCCTGATTGCCATCCATGATGTCTGGATCAGTGCCGACATGACCGAGAACAACCTGGGCCGTCTGCGTCCTGGCGTGCCGGTGCTGGTGATCCTTGATGCCATGCCCGGTGAGGTGCTCAAGGGGCGGATCCGCAGCATCGGCTATGGCGTGAGCGTCGGCCAGCCTGCGCCACCCGGCAGCCTGCCGACGGTGCAGAACAGCCGCGAGTGGCTGCGCTCGGCGCAACGCTTCCCGGTGATCGTCGAACTCGACGGCGATCAGTTGCAGGACAAGTCCGGGCTGCGTGTGGGTGGCCAGGCTGAAGTCATGGCCTTGCCCGGTGAGGGCAACCCGTTGAACCTGCTGGGTCGGGTGTTCATGTGGCTGATGAGCTGGCTGGCCTATGCCTATTGAGTTGCGCCGCCTGCGCGCACTGCGCCTCGCCTGGGGCGTAGCGCTGTGCCTGGCGGTGAGCTTTGGCCTGGGGCTGCCGATACCGATCCTGGCGCCGGTGTTCGCGGTATTGCTGCTGGCCATGCGCAGTGCGCCACTGCCGTTGCGCGCCGCGCCGGCGCTGGCCGTGCTGGTTCTGCTCAGTTGCGGCAGCGGCCTGTTGCTGATTCCGCTGTTGCGCCATGCCCCGCTGAGCGGTGTGCTGCTGGTCGGCGTCGGGGTGTACCTGGTACTGCGCTACGCCCTCAAGGGTGGCAATGGCTTGCTGGCCAACTTGCTGGTGATCGGCTTGACCATGATCGCCGCAGCCGGCACCAGTGATTTCACCTTGGCACTGTCGGTGGTCGAGGCCCTGGCCAAGGGCATGCTGCTGGCGACCCTGGCTACCGCAGTGGCCCATGTGCTGTTTCCCGAACCTGCCGATGCACCGGCGCAACCGTCGCCGCCACTGCTCCCGGCCCAGGCCGTCAGTTGGGTCGCCTTGCGTGCCACGCTGATCGTCATGCCAGCGTTTCTGCTGGCGCTGATCGCCCCGGACCAGTTCATGCCACTGATCATGAAATCGGTGAGCCTCGGCCAGCAGGCCGAGGAAACCCGTGCCCGGCACGCCAGCCGCGAGCTGATCGGCTCGACCTTGCTGGCCGGGGTGCTGGCCATACTGATATGGGGCGCGCTGAGCTTGTTCGCGCACCTGTGGATGTTTTTTCTGTGGGTGTTGCTGTTCACGCTTTGGCAGGCGCGGCGGTTATACCGTGTGGTGTCGACCCGGCACAGCCCTGGCTACTGGGTCAGCTGCCTGACCACCATGCTGATCCTGCTCGGCCAGTCGGTGCAGGACAGCGCCAATGGGCAGGATGTGTATGGCGCCTTTGCCGTGCGCATGGCGCTGTTCCTTGCGGTGTCGCTGTATGCCAGCGCCATGCTGACCTGGATCGACCGGCGCAGGGTTCGGGCTGCTTAGTTGTGCATCCTGGCCCTATCGCCGGCAAGCCGGCTCCCACAGGTACACCACAGGCCTTTGTAGGAGCCGGCTTGCCGGCGATAGGGCCAGAACAGGCTACCTAGGGCTGCCAGTCGATGCCGCTGTCTGCCAGGTAGGCATCCACAGCCGCCCCGACCGTGGGGTGAAACGCGTTCTCGCCCATGTGCTGGAACAAGCCGAATTTCTTCATCTTGTCCTTCACCGGGTCTTTCATCTCGGCAAACTGCAACTCCACCCCCCGGGCCTCCAGCGCCCGGTCCAGCTCGGCGAGCATGTCTGCCGAAGTGACGTCGATGCTGGTCACAGGCTCCGCCGCTATCACCAGCCGCTGCACCGGCGTGGGCGATTCATCGACGGCATCGAGCACGGTGTTCTGGAACTGCTCGGCGTTGGCGAAGAACAGCGGTGCATCCCAGCGCAGCAGTACGAAGCCCGGAATTCGCCGAGCCTGTGGATAACGTTTCACATCATGGTAGCCACGGGTGCCGTCGACACGGCCAAGCACCGCGAAATGCGGGCGCCAGCCGTCCCAGAGGAACTCGATCACCGAGATTGCCACGGCAATGCAGATGCCCGGGATCGCGCCGAACACCGCGACGCCGACGAAGCAGGTGAACGACAGCCAGAATTCCCACTGCTGCATGCGGAAGATGCGCTTGAGGTCGGCGAATTCGAACAGCCCCAGTGCCGCTGCAATGACCACGGCGGCCAGTGCGCTGTTGGGCAGGTGCTGCATCAGGTTGGGCGCGACCAGCAACAGCAGGGTCACTGCCAGGGCGCCGATGATGCCGGTCAGCTGAGTCTTCGAGCCCGCCGCTTCAGCCACTGGCGTGCGCGAGGAGCTGCTGCTGATGGGGATGCCCTGGAACAGGCCGGCGGCGAGGTTCGCGACGCCAAGACCGAACATCTCCTGGTTGGGGTTGACCGGGGTTTTCAGGCGGGCCGCATAAGTACGTGACAGCACGCTGGTGTCGGCGAACGACACCAGCGCCACGGCGATCCCGCCCAGCAGCACTTCGACCAGGTCGATGTCGCTTACCCAGGGGAACACCAGGCTGGGCAAGCCCTGGGGCAGTTCGCCGAGCACCTTCACGCCCTGCTGGTCGAGCTGCAACAGGCTCACCGCCAGCGTTGCCAACACCACCGCGATGAGGATGCCCGGAAGGCGCTTGAAGGGCTTGAGCAACAGGATCAGCGCCAGGCTGCCGGCACCGACGGCAAAGCTGGGCCAGTGCCCTTGGCCCGCCAGCAGCGCCTGGGCCAGGTTCCAGAGGTCGCGCAACGGCCCCTGGCTGTCGACGGAAATACCGAACAGCTTCGGCAGCTGGCTGATCAGCACGGTCAGGGCGATGCCGTTCATGTAGCCGTAGCGGATCGGCTTGGACAACAGTTCGGTGATGAAACCCAGGCGCAGCAAGCCGGCTATCACGCAGAAAGCGCCGGCCACCAGGGCCATCATGCTGGCAATGGCGATCGCCCGTTGCGGGTCGCTGGCCGCGTACTGCACCACCACTGCCAGGATGGGCGCGGCCAGTGCCGAGTCGGGTCCAAGCACGAGGATCCGGCTGGGGCCGAACAGGGCATAGGCCAGCAGCGGAATGATGGTGGCGTACAAGCCATAGATGCCCGGTACCCCGGATGCTTCGGCGTAGGCGATGCCCACTGGGACCAGCATGGTGGTCAGCACCAGGCCGGCGGCGATGTCCTTGGGTAGCCAGGCTGCTTTGTAGTTGAGCAGTGTGGCCAGGCCTGGCAGCCAGCGCTTCCAGTCGAAGCGGGGGCGGGGAGGGGTTTCATGCATGGTCGAGGCTCCGACTTTACTGAGACTCAGCTTAGGTAAGCAGCGGGCCTTTTCCAGGCCTGAAACGACAGCGCCCCGATCGCCGGCAAGCCGGCTCCCACAAAGATCACATCGAACCCTGTGGGAGCCGGCTTGCCGGCGATCGGGGCGCCGCGGGTGTGGCGTTATACGTTGAAGCGGAAGTGCATCACATCGCCGTCTTTCACGATGTAGTCCTTGCCTTCCAGGCGCCATTTGCCGGCTTCCTTGGCACCGCCTTCACCCTTGAACTGGATGAAGTCGTCATAGGCCACCACTTCGGCGCGGATGAAGCCTTTTTCGAAGTCGGTGTGGATCACGCCAGCGGCTTGTGGCGCAGTGGCACCGACGCGCACGGTCCAGGCACGAACTTCCTGCACGCCGGCAGTGAAGTAGGTCTGCAGGTTCAGCAGCTCGTAACCGGCGCGGATCACGCGGTTCAGGCCAGGCTCTTCCAGGCCCAGGGCCTCGAGGAACATGTCCTTCTCTTCGCCGTCGTCGAGCTCGGCGATTTCGGCTTCGATCTTGTTGCACACCGGCACCACGACCGCGCCTTCTTCCTCGGCGATGGCCTTGACCACGTCCAGGTGCGGGTTGTTGTCGAAGCCGTCTTCGGCGACGTTGGCGATGTACATCACCGGCTTGCTGGTCAGCAGGTGGAAGCCGCGGATGACGGCTTTCTCGTCGTCAGCCATGTTCTTCATCAGGCTGCGCGCCGGCTTGCCTTCGGTGAAGTGCGGGATCAGTTTTTCCAGAATGGCCTTCTGTGCCAGGGCTTCCTTGTCGCCGCCCTTGGCGTTGCGGGTGACCTTCTGCAGTTGCTTCTCGCAGCTGTCGAGGTCGGCGAAGATCAGCTCCAGGTCGATGATCTCGATGTCACGCTTGGGGTCGACGCTGTTGGAAACGTGAATCACGTTCTCGTCTTCGAAGCAGCGCACCACGTGGGCGATGGCGTCGGTCTCGCGGATGTTGGCGAGGAACTTGTTGCCCAGGCCTTCACCCTTGGACGCACCGGCCACCAGGCCGGCGATGTCGACGAACTCCATGGTGGTCGGCAGGATGCGGTTGGGCTTGACGATTTCCGCCAGCGCCGCCAGGCGTGCGTCGGGCATCGGCACGATGCCGCTGTTCGGCTCGATGGTGCAGAAAGGGAAGTTCTCCGCCGCGATGCCAGACTTGGTCAGGGCGTTGAACAGGGTGGACTTGCCGACGTTGGGCAGGCCGACGATGCCGCAATTGAAACCCATGGGTATTCCCCTCTCTAGGAAATCAGGCCTTCTGGCTGTGCAGCTCGCGCATCGCCTTGGCGAAATCGCCGGCAAGCACGTCCGGCAGCACGCCGAGGGCAAAATCGATGCTGGCGTCGAGCTTCTCCTGCTCGGCGCGCGGCGCGCGGCCCAGGACGAAGTTGGAGACCAGTTTGGCGTCACCCGGGTGGCCGATGCCAAGCCGCAGGCGGTGGAAGTCGTTCTGGTTGCCGAGCTGCGCGATGATGTCGCGCAGGCCGTTGTGCCCACCATGGCCGCCACCGCGCTTGAGCTTGGCGACGCCGGGAGGCAGGTCGAGTTCGTCATGCGCCACCAGGATCGCTTCCGGCTTGATGCGGAAGAAATTGGCCAAGGCCGCCACGGACTGGCCGCTACGGTTCATGTAGGTGGTGGGGATGAGCAGACGAACGTCGTTGCCCTGATGGCTGAATTTAGCCGTCAGGCCGAAATACTTGCGGTCAGCGGTCAAGGTGACGCGCTGGGCGCTGGCAATGCGTTCAACGAAAAGAGCCCCTGCGTTATGCCGGGTCTGTTCGTATTCGGGGCCGGGGTTACCCAGGCCGACGATCAACTGGATGGCGGTCACGTAGGGGCTCTTCCTTGGAGTTGGTGGGTTACGGTGCGCGGCACTGTAACCCGATCAACACCGGCGCGCGAGTGGATTACTCAGCGGCGCCTGCTTCAGCTTCTGGAGCAACGCGCGGGGCGTGAACGTTGGCAACAGCTTTGTCATCACCGTGGGCCAGAGCAACGAACTCTACGCCTTTCGGAGCTTTCAGGTCCGACAGGTGGATGATGGCGCCGATTTCAGCATTGGCCAGGTCGACTTCGATGAACTCAGGCAGGTCTTTGGCTTCGCAGGAAACTTCGATCTCGGAAACAACGTGCGAGATCTCGCCGCCTTTCTTGATCGGGGCTTCTTCGCCGACGAAGTGAACCGGAACCTTGGCGGTCAGCTTCTGGCCAGCAACGACACGAACGAAGTCGGCGTGCATGATGAAGCCTTTGGCCGGGTGGCGCTGCATGGCCTTGACCACGACGTTCTGCTTGGCGCCGTCGACGTTCAGTTCGATAACGTGGCTGAAGGCAGCTTCGTTTTCGAACAGCTTGGCGATTTCCTTGGCCACGATGGTCAGGGATTGAGCTTCTTTATCGCCACCGTAAACAACGGCTGGGATGTTGGCGGAGTGACGCAGGCGGCGGCTCGCACCTTTCCCCAGGTCAGTACGCGCTTGGGCGTTCAGAGTGAAATCAGTCATTTTGTTTCTCCAAAATAGCCTCCCGAGGGCGTTTGCGACCAGCGCCAACGGGGATGGCAAAAAAGCCCCGCCCCAACGAATGCTGGGGCGGGGCGCTTCACATCAACACGTGTTCCGCTTAGCGGAACATCGCGCTGATCGATTCTTCATTGCTGATGCGGCGTACCGCTTCAGCGACAACCGGTGCGATATCCAGCTGGCGGATACGGTCACAGGCTTGAGCAGCGGCGGACAGCGGAACGGTGTTGGTCACCACCAGCTCGTCCAGTACCGACTTCTCGATGTTCTCGATCGCGCGGCCCGACAGGACAGGGTGCGTGCAGTAGGCGTAAACCTTGGCAGCGCCGTGTTCTTTCAGGGCCTTGGCCGCGTGGCACAGGGTACCGGCGGTATCGACCATATCGTCTACCAGGATGCAAGTGCGCCCTTCGACATCACCGATGATGTGCATCACTTCGGAGTGATTGGCCTTTTCGCGGCGTTTGTCGATGATACCCAGGTCGACACCCAGGGACTTGGCGACGGCACGTGCGCGCACGACACCACCGATGTCCGGGGAGACGATCATCAGGTTCTCGAAACGCTGGTCTTCGATGTCGTCGACCAGTACGGGCGAGCCGTAGATGTTGTCGACGGGGATATCGAAGAAACCCTGGATCTGGTCAGCGTGCAGGTCGACGGTGAGAACACGGTCGATACCCACGACAGTGAGCATGTCAGCGACGACTTTGGCGCTGATGGCTACACGTGCCGAACGCGGACGGCGGTCCTGGCGGGCGTATCCGAAGTAAGGAATCACGGCGGTGATTCGCGACGCAGAGGAGCGGCGGAAGGCATCAGCCATCACGACCAGTTCCATCAGATTGTCGTTGGTAGGGGCACAGGTTGGCTGGATGATGAACACGTCCTTACCACGAACGTTTTCATTGATCTCAGCACTGATTTCGCCGTCGGAGAACTTACCGACAGAAACATCACCCAGTGGAATATGCAGCTGACGTACGACACGCCGAGCCAGATCGGGGTTAGCGTTCCCCGTAAAGACCATCATCTTGGACACGCGCAGTACCTGAAGGCTGAGGGTATACCTGGATGAGTATAAGGAAAATGGCAGGGGCGGCTGGATTCGAACCAACGCATGGCAGGATCAAAACCTGCTGCCTTACCGCTTGGCGACGCCCCTGTATCTGTTGCTGCGAGCGCTAGGCACTCGACTTCTTGATCAGACTTTGCAACTCACGATGCAACATCGAAACATTGCTTCCTTTCGCCACAAACCCTGTTTGGGTCTCTGAAAGAAGGGCCAGAACTTTATCAGCTTCGGCTTTGCTTGGGAAGGCCCCAAACACGCAACTTCCAGTCCCGGTCAGTCGAGCCTTTGTGAATTTACCCAATGAATTCAACGCATTGCGAACTTCTGGGTAACTCTGCTCTACCACCGGTTGACAGTCATTTCGACTGTTTCCCTCGGGAACGGGGCGCATCTTAAGGGGGAGGGAATCACGTGTCAACTGTGGATGTGAAAAAATTTCTACAGTGCTGACAGACACTTGCGGCACCAGCACGACATACCAGGGCTCTTGCGGCTCGACCGGGGTCAGTTGCTCGCCCACCCCTTGGGCGAACGCCGCGTGGCCACGCACGAACACCGGCACGTCGGCGCCCAGGGTCAGGCCCAGGGCGGCCAGGCGGTCTTCGTTCCAGTCCAGATGCCACAGGTGCGCCAGCGCCAGCAGGGTGGTCGCGGCATCCGAGCTGCCGCCACCGATACCGCCGCCCATGGGCAGCACCTTGTGCAGCCAGATGTCGGCGCCACGGTGGGTGCCGGACTGCTCCTGCAATTTGCGCGCGGCGCGCACGATCAGGTTGCTGTCGTGGGGCACTGCTTCGATGTCGGTGTGCAGGCGGATCACGCCGTCTTCACGCAAGGCGAAAGTCAGTTCGTCGCCGTGGTCGAGGAACTGGAACACGGTTTCCAGCTCGTGGTAGCCGTCGGGGCGGCGGCCGATGATGTGCAGCCAGAGGTTGAGCTTGGCAGGGGCGGGCAGGGTGAGTTTGCGCATCGGTCAGTGGCCCAGCTGGCGTGGCTGCCAGTCCTTGACCACGAGGGTCACGTCCAGGTCCTTGCCGTGCAGCTTCAGGCGCTCGGGCAGCCAGTAGCCGTTCTGCTCGGTGTAGCTCAGATACTGCACCTGCCAGCCATCCTGATCGAGGGACGCCAGGCGGCTGTCACTGTCCAGGGTCAGCTTGCTCTTGCTGTCGGGGGCGGGCAGACCGCGCACCCACCAGACCAGGTGCGAGACCGGCAGTTGCCAGCCAAGCTGCTCTTCCAGCAAGGCTTCGGGGCTGTCTGCCTGGTAACGGCCCTGGTTGGCCACTTCCAGCACCACGCCGCCAGGGCGCCCGGTCAGGCGCGCGGCGCCGCGGCCCAGGGGGCCGGCCAGGCGGATGTCGTAGTAGTCCTGGCGCTGCAGCCAGAACAGCGTGCCGCTGCCGGAGTCGCGCGGGGCGCGGATGCCGACCTTGCCGTTGATCTGCCAGCCATCGAGGTTGCTCAGCTGTTCCTTGTGGGCGCGCCACTGCTGGGGGTCGCCTTGGCCCTGCAGGGCTTCGCGGCTACCGAAGCCGGCGCAACCGGCGAGCAGGGCAATCAGGGTGAAGGTGATGCAATGGCGCAAGAACATGGCGTTAAAGGGTCTCGGATCCGGTCAGGCGCAAGACGGTCTTGCGCAGGATAGGGCTGTCGGGCTGGGTTTCGAAGGCCTTGGCCCAGACCTGGCGTGCTTCGCGGCGCTTGCCGTTGGCCCAGAGGACTTCACCCAGGTGGGCGGCCACTTCATGGTCGGGGAAGCGCTCCAGTGCCTGGCGCAGGTAGCGCTCGGCTTCATCGAGGTTGCCCAGGCGATAGGCGACCCAGCCCAGGCTGTCGAGGATCGCCGGGTCGTCCGGGGTCAGTTGGTAGGCCTTGTCGATCAGCGCCTTGGCCTCGGTATAGCGGGTAGTGCGGTCGGCCAGGGTGTAGCCCAGGGCGTTCAGGGCCATGGCGTTTTCCGGCTCGCGGGCGATGATGGCGCGCAGGTCTTTTTCCATCTGCCCCAGGTCGTCGCGCTTTTCAGCAAGCATGGCGCGGGTATAGAGCAGGCTGAGGTCGTCCGGGTAGTGCTGGAGCGCCTGTTGCAGTACCTGGCTGGCCTGGGCGTCCTTGTTGTTGTTGCTGTAGCTTTCCGACTCGATCAGGTACAGCTGGACGGCGATGTCCGGCTGCGCTTCACGGGCGGCGGCGAGCAGGCGCGAGGCCTCGGCGCCGCGACCGTTGGCGATGAGGATATCGGCCTGGCGCAGTTGTGCCGGCAGGTAATCGGGGCCGGGGCCGACCAGGGCATACTCGCGCAGGGCGCCGGCCGGGTCGTGGCGTTCTTCGGCGATGCGGCCCAGGTTCAGGTGCGCGGCATCGACATTGCTGTCGCGGTCGATCATTTCGCGCAGGTAGCTTTCGGCTTCGTCCCAGTCCTTGTTCTCCATGCACACCAGGGCCAGGGAGTAGCGCAGTTCATCGTCGTCGGGGTATTGCTGGACCAGGCTGATGAATTCGCCCTTGGCGTCGGCGATACGGTCCTGTTCGACCAGGGTGCGCGCGTAGGTCAGGCGCAGGCGCTTGTCATCCGGGTTGTCGCGGATCGCGCCACGCAGCAGCGGCAGGGCCTCCGAGCCGCGATCGAGGGCCTGGAGAAGGCGTGCGCGGAGCAGGATCGGGGCGATTTCGCCATCCTGGGCCGGGTGCTCCTCGAGCAGTTCGAGGGCCTCTTCGGCCTTGCCGTCCTGATTGAGCAGCAAGGCTTTGCCGAAGATCAGCTGACTGTTGTCCGGGTGCTTGACCAGCAGGCGGTCGAAACTCTGCATCAGGCCATCGCGGGTGCCCTGGTCGGTTTCGGCGGCGGACAGGGCGAGGAAATCGAAGTGGGTGTCGCCGTGACCCTGCAGCACCTTCTCCATGTAGTCCATGGAGTCGTCATAACGGCCGGCGCGTGCCAGCTGGATGGCGGCGGCGCGCTGGGCATCGAGGTTCTGCGGGTCGTTGCGGGCCCAGACCAGCGCGTTGTCGAGGGCCGGCTCGTCGGCACCGAGGTATTCGGCGATGCGGTAGGCGCGCTCGGACACGCCTGGGTCCTGGGTCTTGGCAGCCTGGTCGGTGTAGTTGGCCAACGCGATGTCGAAGCGGTTGCGTTGCCCGGCCAGTTCGGCCACCAGCAGGCTGTACAGCGTGTCTTGCGTGAACGACCCATACGCCACGGGCTTTTGCGCCTCGCTTTTGTCGGCCTCGGCAACGGTAGGCTCGGCACTTTTCGGGGCCAGGCTCTGGCAGCCCTGGAGCAGGGCGAAGGCAAGCAGCAATGCGTAGGGTCTGTTCATATAAAGGCTTAGAAGGACTTACCGGCGGTCGGAGCATCATGACACAAGCGCGGGGGCAAACCCACCTGCGAAGGTCGAGGTTTACAGCAAGAGCTGCATGGGTCGGACCATGGCGGGAGGCGGAGGTTCTGAGGGATCGGCCGAGGCGGTGAGGTGAAGGGGCGGTTGAAACAAACGATTGAAAAAGTTCCATTTGACGAAGTGAATGATACTACGACTGGTGCGGGACGTTCCGATAGCCGATTTTGGTGGTTGAGTTAGTTTACGGCTTCAAATATCGAAGCCGCTCGGAAATATACCTTGAGAAGTCCATGGGTTCTTCAGGTGCATTTCAGGGAGGGCAAACTCAAGGAACAAGAAATGTCTGTGATATCGAAATCGCTTGAAGAGCTGCTTGCCGCTATCTATGCCGACGACAAGGTTTCCATGCGTGAATTCCTGACGCTGCAGGAAGATGCTGACCGCCGCTGGGACAAGGTCATTGATGAACTGGGGCCGAACACCACATTGCTGGCGTTCCAGAAGGCCATGGATGTAGCCATGCACATGCTGCATCTGAGTGTTGAACATATCAAGAAACAAGAGCTCACTGATCTGGGTGAGGCGATTGTCAAGGATGCCGTCACCGCTCAGGTCGAATATGTGAGAGCAGGCTGTGCGCTGAGCCTGCGGGCTTTGAAGGTCGGGCCGAATACGCTCTGACTAGATATTGAGGCGCTGAATGTCGGCTGTCTCTTCTGCAGTCTGGGCGAGGGTGCTAGCTCCATTTTTAGCACGCTCGCCTCGCCTTTATCTCTTGAGTTAACCTCGCTCAAAATACCTTGTGAAGCCTTCGAATATGATTAGGGATGAAACGGAGAGTATCAGGCAATACCAGAAAAACAGAAGCAGGTGCTTGGTTTTCTGTGGAATGCTTTGGATGTCAATGGGGTCTGCCAAGTTTCGGCGTATATAAAAATTTGGGGTCGAGAGCATCCCGGCGATCCCGCATAGTCTCATCATCTTGCCGAGAATTCCTGCAGTGGAGTACATCGAACGGTTTCCTTGCACAAACTTGCAATTAATTAGCTGAGACTCAATGGTTTCGATATGTCGGCAGGCGATGTAAATGAGCGCCACAAGGCTGATCATTAGTGAGGTCAACATAAAAAATGAAATGAACATCCACGGCGAGCTTGTCATTTATCAAGCGCCTCGTACAAAAAGTCTCCAAATTTTGTCGTCTATCCCTCTCAGGTATTGGATGCACTAGTTTCACACCCGGTACCTTGCTTTTTCACAAAGGATTCTGAAAGCCACGCCGCCTACATCGTAGATCTTGTCAGTGTCAGCAGCTCTGACATAGGTTGGAACAGGCAAGCACTCCTGTGCCTGCAAGATCAATCGTCGATCAATTCATCCAAAAGTACAGAGTTACTCGGAAACACATTAGCGCAATAAGTAGCCCAAGAAGTAAATTCCAGGTTGTGATTAGTGGCGTCTTTAATCGAGCCGGCATATTTTGAAAGTCATTTAAATCGATCAGGCCTCTGCGTGCGCATAATTTGGGTGCCATTAGGGAGAAAGAAATCATGCCGATACGCAAAAGTTTTCCGAGCAAGCCGGCTTCTGAGTAGGCTGATTTGTTGTCGCGAACCATTTTGCAATTTGATAAGGATGCTTCGATCTCGTCAATATGGCGATAAGCGATGTAGGTGACTACGCACATGGTCACCGCCAATGGTGCGATTATGAGAAATCCAATAATCGCGGCTATCGCTGGGGTCATTTGATGAAGTTCTCATAAAGGTAATCAGCCATTACCTCGAAGCCCATACTGCCCGCTTCTCCCCCTGCGACTCCGCCTATTGCGCCACCGACCACTCCACAAACTAGCGCGCCAGTCCCGCCGGTCGCCTGCATTCATCCGCTCGCCCCGAGGTACATGCTTGATGCACTTCCATTCCTGACGCGTAGATATCAAGCGCAATGCCGATGAAGGTGCCTTTTTTGACCAGTCTGGCTGCCTGTGCGACTCCCGCAACCTTATCCGCATACCCTGCAATCTTCCCAGTGTGCAGGTAGCTCTTAGTAGAAATCGCCAGTGCCCTTTTGATCGACCCTCTATTCCGCAGACCAGCCCCGAATGCTGCCAGCTTGCTCAACTGTTCATCCAGCTTCACGAACAGCGCAGCACGCCTTGCATAAAACTGGTCACGGGCCTTGAGCGTGCCGGAGCCAAGGTACTCCTTATGCAGCTTTTCAATTTCCAGCAGGGTGTCCTGAATAGCCTTCAGATGCCGGCTCCAGCCATCACTGACCACGCCCGCGCCCATTGAGGCGTGGGCGAGCAAGCTCTTCAGCAGTTCGAAATTATCCAGAAAGAAGTGGTCAGCACCCTGGCCGCTAGTCATCAAGCCCATGTGCGCGATGGCGGCCTTAGACATGAGAAAGGCCTCGTGGCTTGTGCAGGAAGGGGTGGTCCAATCACCCATGATGACCAGTTCGCCACTTTTGACCACTGTGTTGTAGATATGCGAATTCAGCACATCGAACTTGCTGGCAGCATGCCCCGTCAGGGCAAGGCCAGCCTTGAGCGTGTGGTAGTTCTGCATCCTGGGATTGATATAGGCGCGTGCCTGAGACATGGCCATACCCTCACGCGTATTTAGTGTTGCCGATGCGGTCCCAGCCGCCGGCGATGTTGCCGCCGCCGCTGCCGTCGATGCGTTGCTGCTGGGTATAGGTGGTCTTGATCCTGCCGTAATCGAGTTGGACCACCTCGATCGGCACACCGTCGGCGGCGCTTTGGGTGTAATCGGCAATGATCACTTCTTCGAGGACGATCTCGTAGTACTTGAGCTTGTCACCCCCCGCGCGGCACAGCGCGAGCCTGACTTCCTTGAGGTGCTGGCCTGCGCAACTGGCTTCCATAAGTTTGCAACTGGCACTGTCGAGAAACTTGGTGAAAGTGAAGTTGCTTACGGCGGTACGACCCGAAGTCGCTCCACCGGCAGAACTTGCAGTGGCAGAAGTGCTTTGGCTGACACCGAAGTCATAGCCCGTGACTTCGATCCATTTGTTGTATTTCTCATCCAGGGCTTCGCCGGGGATTTCGTCGATTTTTATATAAGCGTCAAAAGCCATGCCTACCGCTCCTTGGCAATCATTGGGTGTGAGGGGTTTGTATATGCTGGCGGGAACTTGGCCCGGGCAGTGAAGGGCAAGGCTAGGCATTGATGCTGGGTAATGCAATGGTTGGGGTGTTATTTCGGAAAAGGACTACAAGTTATCGGATTTAATCCCGGTGAATGTGTCGAAACATGTCGTTGACACCCACTTTATGTAGGAAAAGTTTCTGTACTTTGTTTAATTATTAAACGTCCTTCTTCAGTCAGCCCAGTGCTGACTGACGCATACATTGCTCGATGGATCAAACCGACCCTTGTGGTTGTGGGAGCCGGCTTGCCGGCGATCACCGGCGAAGCCGGTGCCAGGCATTCGCGGTGCCTGCATCGCCGGCAAGCCGGCTCCCACAGGGGCACCCAGCTGTCAGCGCCAAGGCTTCCACAGGGACATCTGCTGTCAGCGCCAAGGCTCCCACAGGGCCATCTGTTGTCAGGGCGAAGGCCTCTCCACGGCCACCTGCCGGCAGGGCGCAGCCTGCTATCACTCCGATAGCGAACGGTGGTTGTTCTAAAACCTGCGAAAGAGGACAATTATCGGCTTCCCGTCACAACCAGCGACCTTGCATGGCCTTTCTTGCACTCGGTATCAACCATAAGACTGCCTCGGTAGACGTACGCGAGCGCGTGGCGTTTACTCCAGAGCAGCTGGTCGACGCCCTGCAGCAGCTCTGCCGACTGACCGCCAGCCGCGAGGCGGCGATCCTGTCCACCTGCAACCGTAGCGAGCTTTATATAGAGCAGGACCACCTGTCTGCCGACGCCGTTCTGCAGTGGCTGGCCGAATACCACCGGCTGAGCCTGGATGAGCTGCGCGCCAGCGCCTACATCCATGAGGAACACGACGCGGTCCGGCACATGATGCGGGTGGCCTCCGGCCTGGACTCGCTGGTGCTCGGCGAGCCACAGATCCTCGGTCAGATGAAGTCGGCCTACGCCGTGGCGCGTGAGGCCGGTACCGTCGGCCCGCTGCTCGGGCGCCTGTTCCAGGCCACCTTCAGCGCCGCCAAGCAGGTGCGTACCGACACCGCGATCGGTGAAAACCCGGTGTCGGTGGCCTTTGCCGCAGTGAGCCTGGCCAAGCAGATCTTCAGCGACCTGGGCCGCAGCCAGGCGTTGCTGATCGGTGCCGGTGAAACCATCACCCTGGTCGCCCGCCACCTGCATGAGCAGGGCGTGCGACGTATCGTCGTGGCCAACCGGACCCTTGAGCGCGCCAGCACCCTCGCCGAGCAGTTCGGTGCCCACGCCGTGCTGCTGGCCGACATCCCCCAGGAACTGGCCAACAGCGATATCGTCATCAGCTCCACCGCCAGCCAGCTGCCGATCCTCGGCAAGGGCGCCGTGGAGAGCGCGTTGAAGCAGCGCCGGCACAAGCCGATCTTCATGGTTGATATCGCTGTGCCGCGCGACATCGAGCCGCAAGTGGGCGAACTCGACGACGTCTACCTGTACACCGTCGACGACCTGCACGAAGTGGTCGCGGAAAACCTCAAGAGCCGCCAGGGCGCGGCCCAGGCTGCCGAGGAACTGGTCTCGGTGGGCGCCGAGGACTTCATGCTGCGACTGCGCGAGCTGGCGGCAGTGGACGTGCTGCGCGCCTACCGCCAGCAGAGCGAACGCCTGCGCGACGAAGAACTGCAAAAGGCCCAGCGTCTGCTGGCCAACGGCGGCAACCCCGAGGATGTGCTGGCCCAACTGGCCCGGGGGCTTACCAACAAACTTCTGCACGCGCCCAGCGTGCAACTGAAAAAGCTCTCGGCCGAGGGCCGCCTCGATGCGCTGGCCATGGCCCAGGAACTCTTTGCCCTCAACGAGGGCTCGACGGACAAATCCCCGCAATGAAAGCGTCGCTGCTGAACAAACTGGACACGCTCCAGGACCGCTTCGAGGAACTCACCGCGCTGCTCGGTGACGCCGAAGTCATATCCGACCAGACTCGCTTTCGCGCCTATTCCCGCGAATACGCCGAAGTGGAGCCGGTGATCGCCGCCTATCAAGGCTGGCGCAAGGTGCAGGACGACCTCGAAGGCGCCCAGGCGCTGCTCAAGGACGCCGACCCCGACCTGCGTGAAATGGCCGTGGAAGAAGTGCGCGAAGCCAAGGAGCAACTGATCGGCCTGGAGTCGCAGTTGCAGCGCATGCTGCTGCCCAAGGACCCCAATGACGGTCGCAACGTGTTCCTGGAAATCCGCGCCGGCACCGGTGGCGACGAGGCGGCGATCTTCTCGGGCGACCTGTTCCGCATGTATTCGCGCTACGCCGAGCGGCGTGGCTGGCGCCTGGAGATTCTCTCGGAGAACGAAGGCGAGCACGGCGGCTACAAGGAAATCATCGCCCGCGTCGAAGGCGACAGCGTGTACGGCAAGCTCAAGTTCGAGTCCGGCGCGCATCGCGTGCAACGTGTACCTGAGACCGAATCCCAGGGCCGCATCCACACTTCGGCATGCACCGTGGCGGTACTGCCCGAGCCCGACGAGCAAGTGGCGATCGAGATCAACCCGGCCGACCTGCGCGTGGACACCTACCGCGCTTCCGGCGCCGGCGGCCAGCACGTCAACAAGACCGACTCGGCGATCCGCATCACCCACTTGCCCACCGGCATCGTGGTCGAGTGCCAGGAAGAACGTTCGCAGCACAAGAACCGTGCGCGTGCCATGTCCTGGCTGTCGGCCAAGCTCAACGACATGCAGACCAGCGCAGCCCAGAACGCCATTGCCAGCGAGCGCAAGCTGCTGGTCGGCTCGGGCGACCGCTCCGAGCGCATTCGTACCTACAACTATCCACAGGGCCGGGTTACCGATCACCGCATCAACCTGACCTTGTATTCCCTCGACGACATCCTCGCCGGTGGCGTGGACGCCGTGATCGAACCCTTGCTGGCCGAATACCAGGCCGACCAACTGGCCGCCCTGGGGGACTGATGACCATCATTGCCAGCCTGCTGCGCAACGCGCAGTTGCCGGACTCGCCCAGCGAGCGCCTGGATGCCGAACTGTTGCTGGCCGCCGCCATCGGCAAGTCGCGCAGCTACCTGCACACCTGGCCCGAACGCATCGTCAGCAGCGAGGATGCCGACACCTTCGCCGGCTACCTGCAGCGCCGGCGTGCCGGCGAGCCGGTCGCCTACATCCTCGGCCAGCAGGGCTTCTGGAAGCTCGACCTGGAAGTGGCCCCGCACACCCTGATTCCGCGCCCGGACACCGAGCTGCTGGTCGAGGCGGCCCTTGAGCTGCAGCCGGCGTCGCCGTCGAAAGTGCTCGACCTGGGCACCGGCACTGGCGCCATTGCCCTGGCCCTGGCCAGCGAACGCCCGGCCTGGCAGGTCACGGCGGTAGACCGGGTGGAGGAGGCGGTGGCGCTGGCCGAGCGCAACCGTCAGCGCCTGGGCCTGGGCAATGTCCAGGTGCTGGCCAGCCATTGGTTCGCCAACCTGGCCGGCCAGCGTTTCGATCTGATTCTGAGCAATCCGCCCTACATCGCCGCCGAGGATCCGCATCTGGCTGCCGGTGATGTGCGTTTCGAACCCAGCAGTGCGCTGGTGGCCGGTGTCGATGGTCTGGACGACCTGCGGGCAATCGTCAGCCAGGCGCCACAGCACCTGTTGCCAGGGGGCTGGCTGCTGCTCGAACATGGTTACGACCAGGCATTGGCCGTGCGTGAACTGCTGACCGTGCAGGGTTTCATCGAGGTTGCCAGCCGCAAGGACCTTGGCGGCCATGAACGTATTTCCTTGGGGCGCCTGCCATGTTGAGCGATCAGGAACTGTTGCGATACAGCCGGCAGATCCTGCTGGCGCAAGTGGACATCGACGGCCAGTTGCGGCTCAAGCGCAGCAAGGCATTGATCGTAGGCCTGGGCGGCCTCGGCTCGCCGGTGGCGTTGTACCTTGCCGCGGCAGGCGTGGGCGAACTGCACCTGGCCGATTTCGATACCGTCGACCTGACCAACCTGCAGCGTCAGGTGATCCATGACAGCGACAGCGTTGGCATGAGCAAGGTGGATTCGGCCCTGCAGCGCCTGCAGGCGATCAACCCCGAGATCAACCTGGTCGCTCACCGTCAGGCGCTGGACGAAGATTCCCTGGCGGCCGCCGTGGCGGCAGTCGACCTGGTGCTGGACTGCTCCGACAACTTCTCTACCCGCGAGGCGGTCAATGCGGCCTGCTTCGCCATGGGCAAGCCGCTGGTCAGCGGCGCGGCGATCCGCCTGGAAGGGCAGTTGTCAGTGTTCGACCCGCGGCGCGACTACAGCCCTTGTTACCACTGCCTGTACGGGCACGGCAGCGAAGCCGAGCTGACCTGTAGCGAAGCCGGCGTGATTGGCCCGCTGGTTGGCCTGGTGGGTAGCTTGCAGGCCCTTGAGGCGATGAAGTTGCTGGCCGGTTTCGGCGAGCCGCTGGTGGGGCGTCTGTTGCTGATCGATGCTCTCGGTACCCGCTTGCGCGAGTTGCGGGTCAAGCGTGACCCGGCCTGCGCCGTATGCGGCAAGCGCGATGGCTGAGCGTTCGGCGCCGGTCGGCGTGATGGATTCGGGGGTCGGCGGCTTGTCCGTCCTCACCGAGATCCAGCGGTTGCTGCCCAACGAATCGCTGTTGTACGTGGCTGACAGCGGCCATGTTCCGTATGGCGAAAAATCACCGGATTACATTCGCCAGCGTCTACGGCGCATTGCCGAGTTCTTCCAGGCACAAGGTGCCAAGGCCATGGTCCTGGCGTGCAATACCGCGACGGTTGCGGCGGTTGCCGACCTGCGCGAGCTGTACCCCGATTGGCCGCTGGTGGGGATGGAGCCGGCGGTCAAGCCTGCTGCCGCCGCCACTCGTTCCGGCGTGGTGGGCGTGCTGGCGACCACCGGCACTTTGCAAAGCGCCAAGTTCGCCGCCTTGCTCGACCGCTTCGCCAGCGACGTGAGGGTGGTCACCCAACCCTGCCCAGGGTTGGTCGACCTGATCGAGACGGGCGATCTGGGCAGTGAGCAGTTGCGTCAGCTGCTGCTTGGCTATGTACAGCCGCTGTTGGCTGCAGGGTGCGACACGTTGATTCTCGGTTGTACCCATTACCCGTTCCTGCGCCCGCTGCTGGCCACGATGCTGCCGGCCGATGTGGCCATCATCGACACCGGCGCTGCCGTGGCGCGGCAGCTGCAGCGCCTGCTGGCCGCGCGCGATCTGCTGGCCGAGGGGCCTGCCCGCAAGGCAACTTTCTGGAGCAGCGCCGATCCACAATCCTTGAGCAACGTCCTGCCTGTGCTGTGGCATGAGTCAGGCAGCGTGCAGCCTTTTCAGTTGTAAAAAAAACGTGAAAAACCGCTGAACTATCAAGCCGCCGCTTTCTACCGATTTGCCTGACGTACGGCAAATACAAAAAAAGGAAGAAGGATGTTTCTCATGAAGAAACGGCTCGGCTTGGCGGCACTTGCCGTGGTCATCTTGGGGCAAGCAGCGTCGTCACAGGCTGCTGATGTGTCATTTGCAGTGGGGCAGACCGGCGATTCGACAATGGTCTACCGCTTGGGGCTGCAATCGAACTGGGACGCCAGCTGGTGGCAAACCAGCGTCGGCCGGCTGACTGGCTATTGGGACGGGGCGTACACCTATTGGCAGGGTGACGAAACGGCGAGCAACCATAGCCTGTCGCTCGCACCGGTTTTCGTCTACGAATTTGCCGGCCAGTCGGTGAAGCCCTATATCGAGGCAGGCATCGGGGTTGCAGCTTTCTCGAGCACCGAGGTGGAAAGCAACGAGCTGGGCTCGGCGTTCCAGTTCGAGGACCGGGTCGGCTTTGGCTTGCGCTTCGCAGGTGGGCACGAGATTGGCGTGCGGGCCATTCACTACTCCAATGCGGGTATCACACAGCCTAACGATGGGGTTGAAACCTATACCCTGCATTACCGCATGGCACTCTGATCGTTTCAGTACCGAGCGTTGCGCGGGCAAGCCTGCGCAACAGCCGGTATCAGCGTGACAGCGGCCACAGGCTGCTCAAGTCCAGGACCTCCAGCACCAGTTCCGGTTCTCGCAGTGGCAAGCGCTTCAACAGCTCAGCGGCTGCACTTTGTGGCGTCCAGTTCTCGGGCCTGGCGTGCACGGCGGTCACCGGTACCTTCAAGGATTGCGGCGCCACCACCGTCAGCGCGATGCCGCGCTCATCCAATTCGTCGCGCTCTTCACGCAGCCACTGGGGCATGTTGTTCCAGCCAGCAGTGACCTGCGTCGGTGCATACAGCTGCAGCGCCGAATAGCGATTGAAGATGGCCATGACCTGCGCAGCGTCGCCCTTGGCCAATAATGGCAAGGCCTTGGTCAGGCAATGTTCGCCAGCCAACTGGTTGCTGCTGACGATGGTTTCGAACAGTTCGTCGTCCGGCACATCATCAGCCAGGTAGTCACAGGTGCCGGCGTTGATGATCAGCCCATCCAGTGCCCCCCAGGCGTGACATAGCTGCAGGCAGGCACTGACCGCCTGCTCTTCTTCATGCAATTGCCAGGGAAGGCGCAACAGCTTGCTGTCGTGGCGCGATGCCAGGGCCTGCAGTGCCTTGGCGTCCTTCCCGCTGGCGGCAACCCGGTGCCCTTGTTCAAGAAGCTCTTCCACGAGTGCCAAACCCAGTCCGTTGGTGGCGCCCGTTACCCAGAAACGACGCGAGTGATTCAAGATGCTCTCTACTCCTGTCGGCGCGGAAGGCTTTTGAAGGCCTCCATAGCGCGTTGACGACTACTTGCGAGATCAACAATTGGACTGCTGTAGGAATTAATAGACAAAAGATTCGCAGACTTCACGGGGTAATGAATAGTTTTATTATCGAGTACCCCTAGTTCTGGTAGCCACTGGCGGATAAAACGCCCTTCCGGGTCGAACCGCTGCGATTGCGAAACCGGGTTGAACAGCCGGAAATAGGGCACGGCGTCGGTGCCGGTGGATGCGCTCCACTGCCAGCCGCCGTTATTGGCGGCCAGATCACCGTCTATCAGATGACGCATGAAATGGCGTTCGCCCTGGCGCCAGTCGATCAGCAGGTTCTTGCTGAGAAACATCGCGACGATCATGCGCAGGCGATTGTGCATCCAGCCGGTGTGCAGCAGCTGGCGCATGGCTGCGTCGATGATCGGAAAACCGGTGCGCCCCTCTTTCCAGGCTTGCAGGTCTTGCGGTGCATTGCGCCAGGGCAAGGCTTCGGTGTGGGCGCGGAAGGCCCGATGGCGTGACACCTGTGGATAACCTTCCAGGATGTGCTTGTAGAACTCACGCCAGAGCAATTCGTTGACCCAGGTCTGGATGCCGTTGCTGCCGCTGTCGAATTCGCCGCGGTTGTTGGACAACGCGGCGTGCAGGTATTGCCGGGGCGATATCACGCCGGCTGCCAGGTAGGCGGATAGCTGACTGGTGCCGGTCCGGGCGGGGAGGTCGCGCAGGTGCGGGTAGTCCTCGACGGTTTCGTCGAGAAACCGCTCGAGTCGCGCTTGCGCTTCGTCCTCACCGGCCGGCCAATGCTCGCTGAGTGCACGCGGTGGTTTGTCGAAGCCCTCGATATGCTGAGGGATCGGGTCGCTGTCGATGCCAAGTGGCGCCTGCCGTTTCACCCGCTGGGCAAGCGCGGGCAGGCTGCGGTGAAGGTGCTCCAGGCAAGCTTTCTTGAATTGGCTGAAGACCTGGAAGTAAGCCCCGCTGCGGGTCAGGATGGTGCCGGGGCGTAACAGCAACTGGTCCAGGTAGCCATGGGCCTGGACCCCGGACGCCTGCAGCAGCGCCCGTGTGGCCTGGTCGCGCCGGTTCTCGTTGACGCCGTACTCGTCGTTCCAGTGCACCGCTTCGATCGCATGCTTGCGGCATACCTCGAGCACGCATGGGGCAGCTTCATCCCATGTGTCGATCTTGCGAATCAGCAGCGGGATGTTGAGCTTGCCCAGCGACCGGCGCAGGTCGCGCAGGTTGCGCAGCCAGAAGTCCACTTTGCATGCCGCGTCGTCATGGGCCTGCCATTGGCCCGGGCTGGTCAGCCACAGGGCCACGACCGGGCCGCGCTCGGCGGCGGCGCTGAGGGCGGTGTTGTCGTCGATGCGCAGGTCGCTGCGCAGCCAGATCAATTGCATGGCGAAGTCATCTCGGGAGGTCAGCGGTATGGTGCTGAAGAAGGCGCAGGGCCGCTTGGGGGGTATCGAACAGGAATAGATCGGGAAGATCGAACGCCTGCAGCTGGGCTTGATGAAGGGAAATCGTGGCGCCGCCGAGCAACTTCACCCCGGGCATGCCCCGAAGCGTGCGCTGCAGCGCCAGTGTTTCGATGCGCGGGCCAAGGTGCAGCAGCACTGCCCTGGGGCGCAAGGCGGCGGTCGCGCGCTGCAGGTTTGCGCCACTGACCGGCTGCTCCAGTACTTCGACGGGTATGCCGTTGCTGCTCAGCAACCAGGCACACAGCCAAAGGGTGGGATCGAAGCGGCGCTCGTCCTCTTCGACGAGCAGTACCGCGGGGCCTTGCAGCAGCAGGTTGTCATGGTAGACCCGTGCACCCAGCTTGCTGCGCAGCCAGGTGTGGAAAAACACTTGTTCGAGCTGGGCGTTGAAATAGGTGCTCCAGCGCAGGGCCAGGGCTTCCAGCAACGGCAATAGCAGCTGTTCGCAGAGGGTGATGGCGGGGTACAGGGCCATGGCCTGGTTCAATTGTTGATCCAGGGCGCGCTGGGAAAGGCCGGCGATGGCTTCGATCAGCTGTATCTGCCGTGCTTGCCAGTCGCCCAGAGGAGCGGTGTCGATGGCTTTGTCGAGCAGCTCGCGTACCTGGCCCATCGATGCGCCGCGTTCCAGCCAGGTCAGTATCGCCTTGACCCGTTCGACCTGCTCGTCAGGGTAGAGGCGGTGGCCCTTGGCGGTACGTTGCGGTTTCAACAGGCCATAGCGCCTTTCCCAGGCACGCAACGTCACCGGGTTCACGCCCGTGCGGCGCGCCAGCTCGCCGATGAGCAACAGCTCGTCAGACCGCATTGCGCAGCCCCAGGCTGTCGGGGTGCGGATGCAGGTAGGCCTGCTGCTGCAGATAAGGATCAGGGTGTTTGCGCAGGTAGTGCTTGAGCAGGGTGAGCGGTACCACCAAGGGCACGATACCTTGTTGGTACTGATCGATGATGTGCTGCAGCTCGGCTTTGTCCTGCTGCGTCAACGCCCCCTTGAAGTAGCCACTGAGGTGCTGCAGGACGTTGCCATGGGTGCCTCGGCTGGCGCAGCGGCGCAGGGCCTGCATCAGCTGGCTGAAGTAGCGCGGGCCGAGCAGCTGCGGGTCGACATCCCGGCTCATGCTGCCGAGCACTCGGCCGAGCTGGCGGTAGGCCTGCGGGTTGTTGGCCATCAGCAGGTACTTGTAGCGCGAGTGGAAGCGCACCAGCGCACCGCGGCTCAGGCCTTCGCCCAGCTGGCGTTGCCAATCGGCATAGGCATACACGCGGCTGATGAAGTTTTCCCGCAGCACCGCGTCGTGCAGGCGGCCTTCTTCTTCCACCGGCAGGTCGGGGCGAAGGGCGCAGAATGCGGCGGCATAGGCACCCCTGCCACCTTGTGCGGCGGGGTGGCCATTGTCCTGGTAGACCTTGACCCGTTCCAGACCACAGGAAGGTGACTTCTGCATGAAGATATAGCCGCAGATATCATTCAGCTCATGGGCCATCTGCTCGCCGTAGTTGCGCAGTGGGCCGGTCAAGTCCATGCCTGGGTTGCGCGTGCCGACCACGGCAGGCAGGTCGGGATCGCCGACCAGCCTTATCGGGTCGCGCGGCACACCCAGACCGATGGCGACCTCCGGACAGATCGGCAGGCAGTCGAAATGTTCATCCAGCAGTTCGCGACAGAGTTCGGAGGCCTTGTGCCCGCCGTTGTAACGCACGTTGTGCCCGGTCAGGCAGGCGCTGATGGCGATACGAGGCTTGGTGGCAGCGGCTTCGTGCATGGCTATCTCCAGAATAAACTTGTACATGGACCATTGCGTGTACAAGTTTATTCCAGCACAGCTGAAAACTTATGCAAGTACTTTTCTATGTACAGCTTTTCTGCGCCGTTTACTCGAGGTGCTCCAGCAGCCGTCGTGCCGCTTCCTGGCCACTGAGCCAGGCACCTTCCACGCGGCCGGACAAGCACCAGTCGCCGCAGGCATACAACCCTTGATCGGCATCGGCGAGTGCGCCCCATTCATGGTTGACCGCCGGCCGGGCATACAGCCAGCGGTGGGCGAGGGCGAAGCTTGGTGCTGGCACCACGCAGCCGACCAGCTCGGCAAATTCACCCCACAACTGTTCGATCACTTCTTCCTTGGCCAGGTCGATGTGCTGCTTGCTCCAGGCAGAAGTGGCATGCAGTACCCAGGTGTCGAGGTGTTCGTCGCGGCCGGGCTTGCTGCGGTTGCGCGCGAGCCAGTCGAGGGCGGCGTCCTGCACGAAGCAGCCTTGCATCGGGGTGTCCAGCGGGGTCTGGAAGGCCAGGGCGACAGCCCAGGTAGGTTCCATCACCACCCCGGCGGCCACCGCCGCGAGCTTGGGGGTGGCGGCCAGCAGCGGCGTGGCCTGCGGTGCTGGCACAGCAATTACCACGCGGCTGTATGGGCCGTGGCTGCAGCCTTCGGTGTCCTGCAAGTGCCAGTACTGTTTGCCTCGGAACACTTCGGCGATACGGCAGCCGAAATTCACCGTCACGTCCTTGAGCAGGCCGCGGGTGATGGCACTCATGCGCGGCACGCCGACCCAGCGGGTCTGCTCGTCAGGGGATGGCGTGAGTTCACCGGCGCGGTAGTTGTACAGCTGAGGTTTCCACTGTTCGGCCCAGCCCGATTCCACCCAGTGCTGCACCTGCTCGACGAAACGACGGTCGCGGGCGGTGAAGTACTGTGCACCCAGGTCGAGGGCGCCGGCTTCGCTGCGCTTGCTGGCCATGCGGCCGCCACTGCCGTGGCCTTTGTCGAACAAGTGAACGGCTTGCCCGGCCTTTTGCAGGGCCTGGGCGGCGGACAGGCCGGCGATACCGGCACCGATGATGGCAATAGGTACTGTCATGATGGCCTCTTCAAACCTTGCTGTACGCAGACTACGCTGTCAGGCAAACCTGTACAATGCACAATGCTTGTATAAGGTTATTCCGCTTATGGAGCAGGTTGGCCTATGTTTATCCGAGAGCGTTTGGTTAAAAAAGTGCCTTGTTGTTAAAAATAGACCATCGCCGCACTCTGCGAGGACACAGCCATGCATATATTGCTGACAGGCGGTACCGGCTTGATCGGCCAGCACCTGTGCCAGTTCTGGCTCGGCCAGGGCCACCGGTTGACGGTGTGGAGCCGGCGCCCCGATCAGGTGCCACGTTTGTGTGGCAGCGGTGTGCGCGGCATCGCGCAGTTGCAGGACCTGGCGGCGGACGACCCGGTGGACGCGGTGATCAACCTGGCGGGTGCGCCAATTGCCGACCGGCCCTGGTCGGCTGCCCGACGGCAACTGCTGTGGGCCAGTCGCATCACCCTCACCGAGCAGTTGCTGGCGTGGCTGCAGAGCCGGGAGCAACGCCCGCAGGTGTTGATTTCCGGCTCTGCCGTGGGCTGGTATGGCGATGGTGGCGAACGTGAACTGACCGAGGCCTCGCCACCCGTGCGGGAGGATTTCGCCAGTCAACTGTGCATCGCCTGGGAGGAAACCGCCCTGCGTGCACAAAACCTTGGCCTGCGGGTAGTGCTGGTGCGCACCGGGCTGGTACTGGCCAGCGATGGCGGCTTTTTGTCGCGCCTGCGGCTGCCGTTCAAGCTGGGGCTGGGCGGGCCGTTGGGCGATGGCCGCCAGTGGATGCCCTGGGTCCATATAGACGACCAGGTCGCGTTGATTGATTTTCTCTTGCAGCACAAGGACGCCAGCGGTCCTTATAATGCCTGCGCACCAGAGCCGGTGCGCAACCGTGAGTTCGCCAAACGCCTGGGGCGGGCCCTGCACCGGCCGGCGTTCATGCCGATGCCCGCGCTGGTGCTCAAGGCCGGGCTTGGCGAATTGTCGACCTTGCTGCTAGGCGGCCAGCGGGCGCGCCCGGTACGTCTGCTGGCAGCGGGCTTCACCTTCCGCTTCAACGATCTGCAATCGGCCCTGGACAACTTGTCCAGTCGCCTCTGACATAGGACGCTGCATGACCGATCATGCCCTGCTGCTGGTCAACCTGGGTTCCCCGGCCTCCACCTCGGTGGCCGATGTACGCCGCTACCTCAACCAGTTCCTGATGGACCCCTACGTGATCGACCTGCCCTGGCCGCTGCGGCGTCTGCTGGTGTCGCTGATCCTGATCAAGCGCCCGGAACAGTCGGCCCATGCCTATGCCTCGATCTGGTGGGACGAAGGTTCGCCACTGGTGGTACTGACCCGCCGTCTGCAGGCGGCGATGGTCGAGTACTGGCCGCACGGGCCGGTGGAAATCGCCATGCGCTATGGCCAGCCGGCGCTGCCGGACGTGTTGGCCCGCCTGGCTGCGCAAGGTGTGCAAAAGGTCACCCTGGCGCCGCTGTATCCACAGTTCGCCGACAGCACGGTGACTACCGTGGTGGCGCAGGCCGAACAGACAATTGCCGAGCGACAGCTGCCGCTGCAACTGCGGGTACTTCAGCCGTTCTACGATCACCCCGATTACATCGAGGCCCTGGCTGCCAGCGCCAGGCCGTACTTGCAGCAGGATCATGACCACCTGCTGCTGAGCTTCCATGGCCTGCCCGAGCGCCACTTGAAGAAGCTCGACCCCACCGGCGCACATGACTTCCAGGCAGCGGACTGCTGCAAGGATGCCAGCGCCGAGATGCGCGCGGTGTGCTACCGCGGCCAATGCCTGGCGACGGCCAAGGCCTTTGCGACGAAGATGGGCATACCGGATGGCAAGTGGTCGGTGTCATTCCAGTCGCGCCTGGGGCGGGCCAAGTGGATCGAGCCCTATACCGAGACACGCCTGGATGAGCTGGGCAAGGCTGGGGTGAAGAAGCTGCTGGTGATGTGCCCGGCGTTCGTGGCCGACTGCATCGAGACGCTCGAGGAGATTGGCGACCGGGGCAAGGAACAGTTCATCGAGGCAGGGGGCGAGGAGTTGGTGCTGGTGCCGTGCCTGAATGATCACCCGCAGTGGGTGAGGGTGCTGGCGGGGATGTGCGAAAAGGTCTGATCTTGAGATTGTCTGCCCTGGCCCTATCGCCGGCAAGCCGGGGCTCCCACAGGTCTTTTGTTGTCTCTGTGGGAGCCGGCTTGCCGGCGATAGGGCCAGGGCAGGCCTCAGTCACCTCATGGCAACTGATCATCCAGCTTCTTGTGCTTCCAGCCGTCGTTGCCCGGCAGGATCAGGTTCAGCGCAATGGCCACGATGGCGCACAGGGCGATGCCCTTCAGGCCCCAGTCGTCAGGGCCGTCGCCGCTGCCGATCAGCACGCCGCCGATACCGAACACCAGGGTGACCGACACGATCACCAGGTTGCGGGCTTCGGACAGGTCGATCTTGTGGCGGATCATGGTGTTCATCCCGACCGCCGCGATCGAACCGAACAGCAGGCACAGAATGCCGCCCATCACCGGTACCGGAATGCTCTGCAGCAGCGCACCGAACTTGCCGATGAAGGCCAGGGTGATGGCGAAGACCGCCGCCCAGGTCATGATCTTCGGGTTGTAGTTCTTGGTCAGCATCACCGCGCCGGTTACTTCCGCGTAGGTGGTGTTGGGCGGGCCGCCGAACAGGCCGGCGGCCGTGGTCGCCAGGCCGTCGCCAAGCAGGGTGCGATGCAGGCCTGGCTTTTTCAGGTAGTCACGACCGGTCACGCTGCCCACCGCAATCACCCCGCCGATGTGCTCGATCGCTGGTGCCAATGCCACCGGAACGATGAACAGGATGGCCTGCCAGTTGAACGCCGGAGCGGTGAAGTTGGGGATGTCCAGCCACGGCGCGGCGGCGATCTTGGCAGTATCGACCACGCCGAAGGCGAACGACAGGGCAAAGCCGACCAGCACGCCGGCGATGATCGGCACCAGGCGGAAGATGCCTTTGCCGAACACCGCGACGATCAGGGTGGTCAGCAGCGCCGGCATGGAGATCAGCATGGCGGTCTTGTACGGCAGCAGCACGCTGCCATCGCCGGCCTTGCCCATCGCCATGTTGGCGGCGATCGGCGCCATGGCCAGGCCGATGGAGATGATCACCGGACCGATCACCACCGGTGGCAGCATGCGGTCGATGAAACCGGTGCCCTTGATCTTCACCATCAGGCCCATGAAGGTGTAGACGAAGCCTGCGGCCATCACGCCGCCCATGGTTTCGGCCAGGCCGAACTGGCCCTTGGCGAGGATGATCGGGGTGATGAAGGCAAAGCTCGAAGCCAGGAACACCGGCACCTGACGGCCGGTGACCAGCTGGAACAGCAAGGTGCCGATGCCGGCGGTGAACAGCGCGACGTTCGGATCGAGGCCGGTGATCAGCGGCATCAGCACCAGCGCGCCGAATGCCACGAAGAGCATCTGCGCGCCCGAAACGACCTGGCGCCAGAGCGGGTCGTTGAAGCCGTCCTGCATGGTCAGGCGTCCTTCTGCTTGGTGCCGAAGATCTTGTCGCCGGCATCGCCCAGGCCCGGCACGATATAGCCGTGCTCGTTGAGGCGCTGATCGATCGAGGCGGTGTAGATGCGCACATCCGGGTGGGATTTCTCGACCATGGCGATGCCTTCGGGGGCCGCGACCAGGACCATGGCACGGATTTCCTTGCAGCCCGCCTTCTTCAGCAGGTCGATGGTGGCGACCATCGAATTGCCGGTGGCCAGCATCGGGTCGATGATCAGGGCCAGGCGCTGGTTGATGTCCGGCGCGAGTTTTTCCAGGTAGGTGTGGGCTTCGAGGGTTTCCTCGTTGCGCGCGACACCGACGGCACTGACCTTGGCGCCCGGGATCAGGCTGAGCACGCCGTCGAGCATGCCGATACCGGCGCGCAGGATCGGTACTACGGTAATCTTCTTGCCGGCGATCTTTTCCACTTCGACCTTGCCACACCAGCCTTCGATCTCGTAGGTTTCGAGGGGCAGGTCCTGGGTGGCTTCATAGGTCAGAAGGGCGCCGACTTCCTGGGCGAGTTCGCGAAAATTCTTGGTGCTGATGTCGGCGCGGCGCATCAGGCCGAGCTTGTGGCGGATCAGCGGATGGCGGATCTCACGAGTGGGCATAGGGGGCTCCGAAAGGCGGGCAAAAAAACCGCGCTAGGTTAATCTATTCAGCCTTTGCTGTCGTGCAGTCCTTTGCACGTTAGTCCATAAATGCTTGATCTGTGACGAGCGGATGCGTACCTTTGCCCGCTTTTCCAAACTGCACCCCCGGAGAGCGCCATGTCCGCTGATCTCGAGCACATTCGCCAAGTCATGCGCGAGGCAGACTGCCTTTACAACGAAGCCGAAGTGGAAGCGGCCATCGCCAAGGTCGGCGAGCAGATCTGCAAAGACCTGCACGACAAGAACCCGGTAGTGTTCTGTGTGATGAACGGCGGCCTGATCTTTGCCGGCAAGCTGCTGACCCACCTGCAGTTCCCGCTGGAGGCTTCGTACCTGCACGCCACGCGCTACCGCAACCAGACCAGCGGCGGTGAGCTGTTCTGGAAGGCCAAGCCTGAAGTGTCGTTCATCGACCGCGATGTACTGATCGTCGACGACATCCTCGACGAGGGCCACACCCTCAGTGCCATCATCGAATTCTGCAAGCATGCCGGCGCCCGTTCGGTGCACACCGCCGTGCTGATCGACAAGGACCACGACCGCAAGGCCAGCCCTGAGCTGAAAGCCAGCTACGTCGGCCTGCCTTGCATTGACCGCTACATCTTCGGTTATGGCATGGACTATAAAGGGTACTGGCGCAACGCAAACGGCATCTTCGCGGTCAAGGGACTGTAATCATGAGCCAGCCTGCCTTCATCGACCAATCGCTGTTTGCCGGGCTGGCGCTCAAGGCTGCCGAGTCTGCGCGTGGGCGTCATCACCATAGCTTCCACGGTGCTCAGGAGCCTTTCCATCGAATGGCGGTTGGATTGCAGCCGTCTACCTACGTTGCGCCCCACCGCCACCTCAGCGAGGACAAGGCAGAAACGCTGTTGGCGCTGAAAGGGCGGCTGGGGTTGCTGGTATTCGACGACCAGGGCGTGGTGATCGAAAAGCGCGTCCTGCAGGCTGGCGGTGATTGTGTTGGCGTGGACGTGCCGCCTCGTCTGTATCACTCGATAGTGGTGCTGGAAGCCGACAGTGTGCTGTTCGACTGCAAGGCGGGGCCCTACGTCCCGCTGAGCAAGGAAGAGCAGGCTCAGTGGGCGCCACGCGAAGGCGAAGAGGGTATGGCCGAGTACCATGCCTGGATGCTCGCGCAGTTCGATTGATCTTCGCTGTGGTTCAGCATGCTAGAGTGCGCCTTCATGCCAAGGAGCCTCTCATGCGTGCGCTTGTTCCCCTGCTGTTGGCGGTAAGCCTGCCCTTGGCTGCCGCCCCCCTGCACAGTCAGTTTCTCCCGCCCGATGACCAGGCCCTGCGCCAGGAAGCGCCAACCGCCCAGCAACTGCTGCAAGTGACCGACTATTCGGTAGTCGTTGGCGCCCAGCGGCAATCCGACCAGCAGCCGATTCCGATCACCCCCTCGCTGCAGGTGCGTCTCAAGGGCAAGCCGCTGAGCAAGGGCGCGACCATCAGCCAGGTGCTGCTCACGTTCGATGGCGAAGCGGGCAAGAGCCTGAAAAAGCCGGTCTATGACGAAAAGACTCGCACCTTGAGCCTCAATTACCCGGTCAGCGATTACCGGGTGATCATGGACCTGCTGCGCAACGAGACCCTCTATGTGCAGTTCCTCACCTATGCCAATGGCCACATCTGGGCCGACCTGCACACCGGCACCGTACGTACGCGTTGAGGCGCGCCGCCTGTGGGGGGTACACTGCCGGCCTTCGAAAATCCCGTGATGGTCCAGTTGGAGCCGGCAATGCGCAAAGACAAGAAGCAGGTGATTGGTGACGAGATCAGCGATGACTACGTCAAGACGTTCCTCCAGTTCGAGCCGGCCGATGGCCTGACCTCGCCGTCGCTGCACAAGCTGGTCAAGGCTTACCGTGGCCTGCGCGTCGATGACTTCGAGCGTTTCGTAGGTTTCTTCGTCGCGGCCGGTTTTGACCTCGATGGCAAGGACGAGCACGGCAAGACCTTCGTCGAGCAGATCGCTGACCAGCGCAATGCGCCCGAGTACATCGAGATCATCGACAAGGCTCGCTGATCTGTAATCTGCAAGGGTCTCATCGCCGGCAAGCCGGCTCCACAGTTGCAGATAGTGTGGGAGCCGGCTTGCCGGCGATGAGGCCCACGAAAGTACAGGCACAAAAAAACGCCCCGCGGGGCGTTTTTTCGTTTCAGCCAGATCAGGCGTAATGCTTGGCCGGGCTGTCTTCCACCAACTCTAGCGCCACATCGTTTTCGGCACTGATCTTGTGGTACAGGGCCGCATCGGTGGCCAGGGTCTTCTCGCGAGCCGGGAAGATTTCCTTGAGCTTGTCAGCCCAGGCACCTTTGGCCTGCTCGGGGAAGCAGCGTTCGATCAGCTCGAGCATGATCGAAACGGTCACCGAGGCACCCGGCGAGGCGCCGAGCAGTGCAGCCAGGCTGCCATCTTCAGCTGCAACCAGTTCGGTACCGAACTGCAGGATGCCGCCTTTCTTCGGATCCTTCTTGATGATCTGCACGCGTTGGCCGGCCACTTCCAGGCGCCAGTCTTCGGCTTTGGCCTCCGGGTAGAAGCGGCGCAGGGATTCCATGCGCTGTTCCATCGACTGCATCACTTCGCTGACCAGGTATTTGGTCAGGTCCATGTTGTCGCGGGCCACGGCCAGCATCGGGCCGATGTTGCCCATGCGTACCGAGAGCGGCAGGTCCATCAGCGAACCGTGCTTGAGGAACTTGGTGGTGAAGCCTGCATACGGTCCGAACAGCAGCGAGGTCTTGCCGTCCACCACACGGGTGTCCAGGTGCGGCACCGACATCGGCGGTGCGCCGACCGCGGCCTGGCTGTAGACCTTGGCCTGGTGCTGTTTGACGATTTCCGGGTTGTCGCAACGCAGCCACTGGCCGCTGACCGGGAAGCCGCCGAAGCCTTTGCTTTCCGGAATACCGGACAGCTGCAGCAGCGGCAGGGCCGCGCCACCGGCGCCGAGGAACACGAAGCGGGCGTCCACTTCACGGCTGCCCCCGCTGTTGACGTCCTTGATGCTGACGGTCCAGCCGCTGCCTTTACGGCGCAGGCCGACCACTTTCTTGCTGTACTTGACCTGCGCTTGCGGTGCGTCGCCCAGCAGCTTGAGCAGCTTGTTGGTCAGTGCGCCGAAGTTGACGTCGGTGCCCTTCATCACGCGGGTGGCGGCGATACGCTGGTCGGCCGGGCGGCCTGGCATCATCAGGGGGATCCAGTCCTTCATCACCGCCTGGTCTTCGGTGTATTCCATCTCGGTGAAGGCGTGGTGCTGCTTGAGCAGCTCGAAGCGCTTCTTGAGGAAGGACACACCCTTGTCACCTTCGACGTAGCTCAGGTGCGGGACCGGGTTGATGAAGGCTCGGGCCGAGCCGAAATTGCCTTTCTTGCTCAGGTAGGCCCAGAACTGGCGCGAGACCTCGAACTGGGCATTGATGTGCACGGCCTTCTTGATGTCGATGCTGCCATCGGCGGCCTGGGGCGTGTAGTTGAGCTCGCACAGGCCGGCGTGGCCGGTGCCTGCGTTGTTCCAGGGGTTGGAGCTTTCCGCGGCCCCGGAGTCCATCGCCTCGACGACCTCCAACTTGAGCGTCGGGTCGAGCTCCTTGAGCAGTACGGCCAGGGTGGCACTCATGATGCCCGCGCCTACCAGTACTACATCAACCGATTCGTTCTGCGCCATTTAACGCGTCTCCACAATCTACAGCTACCTAATTGACAGCATAGGACCCCGGGTTCGCCAGGATCGCCATGTCCGACTCTTCGCAGTTCTTGCAACTTCCGCGGACACCGCCAATCAGTCTTCGGGTTCAGCTATTGAACGCCGCTTGCCACGGGTGCGGCAATTCGACTTATGGTCAAGGTGTCGTGCGTGCGCTATGGAACGGCCTCAATTACCCATGTTGGATGAGTGATCTAGCCGCCTGTTCAGGGCTGTTCGGGACACATCTGTCGCTTTTGCACATGCCAGACTGTTCATTGCTCGCCACACTCTCGTGAAGTTGTGAAAAACCGTTTTTTCACGCTCTTTTGGAGTCGTGAACCTCAAAAGGGGGCTGCGCGATGGCAAACCCGAAGGTTCATGCAGTGCGAAGGGCCGGAAAAGCAGGCACGACAGCCGATGCAAGACCTCAGTGGAAGGCTCTCTGTGGGCGATGCGTTGAAGGTGCCGGGGTCAAACGGCAAATGCGGGGCCCGATCAGGAGACGTCCTTATAATCGGGGGGAGATTATAACGATGTCGCGGGCAGAAAGGTCGTAATTCGTGGTTTTTATTGCAGCGTTTGTCAGGCAGGCAGGCTGCGCTGTTGCCAGCGACGGCTTGCGCTGGCGCAAACCCGGGCATCGGCGGGCAACTCGCGGCCCAGCCAGGCCAGGTGAATCTCGCTGACCTGGACCCATCCGCCGCCGCCTGGAAGTTGCCGGCAGCGCTTGAAAGCCAGGCATTTTCCCGCTGCATCGAGACGGGCATAGCAGTTGTCGCGCGGGCGTTGGAAGAGCAAGGTCCAGAGCGAGGCCATGGCAGCGAGTCCTGTGCGTTAGGGCTGGCGCAAGGATAGCGGCGCGGCCATGAAACGATTGTGACAAGCGGGCCGCACCGATGACTGGTCGTGCCCTGGCTAGGTATACTGTGCACCTTTGCCGCATTTTCTGGAGAAACGCGCATGTTGCATCGACTGTTGTTCGGTTTGATCGCCGTAGCCAGCCTCGGCCTGGTCGGTTGTGCCCACAGCCCGCAACAACTCACACCGCAACCCACGCTCAATGCCCAACTCGCGCCGGTCGGCCATGGCCAGCCGGTGGTGGTGAAGGTGGTCGACGGCCGGGCTTCGCAGTCGCTGGGCACTCGGGGTGGCATGTACCCTGAAACCAGCACCATCAGCGTCAGCGGCAACGATGTCGTGCCCAAGCTGCAGGCCCAGGCTGAAGCCGCAGTGCGTCTGCTGGGCTTCACCCCGACGCCGAATGCCGGCAACGCGCCTCAGCTGACCGTGACCCTGGCCGAGCTCAAGTATCAGTCGCCCAAGGACAACCTGTACGTGACCGAGGCCACCATTGGCGCCACCTTCCGTGCCGATGTGTCCAATGCCAACCGCCGTTACAGCGGTCGCTACGGCGCTTCCCTGGACCAGCGCTTCGGCATGGCGCCAAACCAGGAAACCAACACCAAGCTGGTAAGCGATGTGCTGAGCGATGCGTTGACCCGCCTGTTCAAGGATCCGACCATCGGTCAGGTGCTGGCCGAGTAATCCTTCGCGTGTCGACGTGAAAAGCCCGCTGTCTCGTTCCGAGGCAGCGGGCTTTTCATTTGTCCGGCCTCAGGCCGCTTCGATGTGAAAGTCCAGCACGCTGACGCCGGTAAGTATGTCGACCTCTGGCAAGTCCTGGTGCGCATGCCCGCCCAAGGCGCAGTAGACCAGCCACTGGCGATCCTGGACATTGATGGCCAGGCCGTCGATCAGCGCCTGCTGCTCATCGCTCTGGGTCACGAGATAGAGTCGATCCTGGTTTTCGGCGTGCAACATGAACAAGCTCCGTCACTGGAAGAGGCCGCAAGGGTGGACTGTTCTGATGACGAGCATGTGACAGATGAAATCTGGCGACACTTGGTCGCCAAGGTCGGGCACCAGGAGCGGACTCCGGTAGAATGCCGACCTTCGCTGTCGTTCAAACCGAGGTTGCGTGATGTCCTTGCAAGTGCTCTGGGGGTTCCTGTCCGCCCACCCGGCCAAGCTGATCAATGTGCTGGCGCTGTTGATGACCTGCCCAGGCGGCATGCTGCTGCAAAGTGCGCGGCGCCGCGAGGCTGTCAGCCGTGAAAGCCTGGCCGTGGAGGAAGGGGTGGTGGATGCGTTCGACCAGCGGGTGCCGCGCTACTACTACATCCTCGGGTTTTCCTGCCTGGCGCTGGCCTTGCTGGTGTCCTGGTTCAGTACCTGGATCTGATACATCGGGGCCGCTTGGCGGCCCCATCGCCGGCAAGCCGGCTCCCACAGGGACATGAGCAGCCCCCGACAGGTCAGGCCACCGGCGCCTGTTGCCTGACCTGATACTGATTGCGCACCGGGGTCGCATACTGCAGCACCAGATACGGCCGCTGCTCCTCAGGGCAAGCATCCAGGCGGCGCTGCCATTCCTCCCTGGCCTTCGCCAGTTCTTCAGCCGGGAACACCTTTTCGGCGCTTGGTACCTGCAGCGCCTCGTCCTTCTCGCTCCACATCGCATAGGCCAGGTAGTGCACCGGGAACAGCCGGTAGCCACCGAGGATCTGCCGATCGATTTCCTGAGCCAGTTGCTTGGTGTCTTCGTAGTAGTCGGTGACCGGCGCTGCGAAGTTGATGTGCACCCGGCCCTTGTAGCCGGTAATGCCCTTGGCAATGCTGTTGTCGTCCTCGCCCGGAGCCTTCTTGTAGGTGCCGGTGGTGGCGCGGATGTACAGCTCGCGGGCCTTGGCCTGGTCGCAAGGGTCGTATTCGTAGCTGATCGAAACCGGGATCAGGTTCAAACCCTGGATCACGGCACCGAACGGCTCGTCCTTGCGGCTCATGTGGAACATCTTGAGGATCGCCGAGTCGGTGCGGTCGTCACCATCCTTGGCGCGTCCTTCGGCCTGGGCGATCCAGATCGAAGCAGCGTCGTTGCGGATCGAATGGTTGATGTAGGCCGACAGCAGCTGGTAGGCCGCGAGCTTTTCACGGCGTCCGGTGATCGAACGGTGGACGATGAAGCTCTTGTTCAGGCGCATCATGTCGCTGACGAACGGCTTTTGCAGCAAGTTGTCGCCGATGGCGATGCGCGGCGTCGGCAGGCCTGCGTGGTACACCGCGTAATTGACGAACGCCGGGTCCATGACGATATCGCGGTGGTTGGCCAGGAACAGGTAGGCAGTCCCCGACTTGAGCTGTTCGACGCCGGAGTAGGTGACACCGTCGGTAGCGCGCTCGATGGTCTGGTCGACGTAATACTCGACCTTGTCCTGCAGGGTGGAAACGCAGGTGACCCCGGCGAATTCCTTGCGCAGTCGCCGGGCGATCAACGGCTTGAGCAGCCAGCCGAGTGCGCCTGCGGCGCGCGGGAAGCGGAAGTGGGTGAGGATATCGAGGAATGCCGGGTCGCTGAGCAGGCGTGCCAGAACGGCAGGGACCTCAGCGTCGTCGTACGGTCGGATGGCATCGAATTCGCCCATCATGCTCTCTTGTTGGAAACGGCTAGGGTAATAAGGTAGGGGTGGGGCCCGAAAAAACGGCTCGGGCACACGCAAGCCCTGTAAACAGACCGACAATTATACGCATAAGTCACCCCGGAGGCCGCGATGCTCGAACAAGCGTTCTACGATTGCCCCTATTGTGGCGAGGAAGTCGAAACCACTGTGGACTTGTCCGGGGGCGACCAGGAGTACATAGAGGACTGTCAGGTGTGCTGCAAGCCTATTCGCTTCGTGCTGCAGGTTCATGGCGAAGAGTGGATGCTGGACGTCTACGGCGAGAATGACTGATGCGGCGGATCTACGAACCGGAAAACCTGCTGGAGGCTGAAATGCTGGCTGGCATGCTTGCCAGTGAAGGCATCGAGGTGCACCTGGTCGGCCGTGACCTGATGGGGGCTGCAGGCGAGTTGCCGATGCAGGGTCTGCTTGGCCTGGCAGTACCCGATGAGCAGGCCGGCTACGCGCGGCAGCTGATCGATGCGTACAATGGTGCCCAGCCGCTTGCCGGCGACGAACCGGAGAGTTATCCCGGTACCTTGATCTGCTAGGTTCTGAAATCGCTCATGTGTGGACGCTACGCCCTGTTTCGCTGGCCCCAGGCACTCGCCGGGCTGCCAGGCTTCCCTGCCGGCCAGCCGGCGCAGTGGAACATCTCGCCAGGTGCCTCGGTGCTGATCCAGCGCCAGCTCGACGGCCAGATGCAAGTGGCCAAGGCGCGCTGGGGCCTGACGCCGGCCTGGCTCACCGACCTGTCCCGAACCCCGGCCCACGCCCGGGCCGAAACCTTGGTCGAACAACCGATGTTCCGCGAGGCGTTCCGCCAGCGGCGTTGCCTGATGCCGGCCAACGGCTTCTACGAGTGGCGCGGTAGCGTACGCAAGCGCCCCTATTGGCTGACGCCCGGAGAAGGTTCGGCGCTGTGTTTTGCGGCGGTGTGGGAGGCGTATCCGGTTCAGGATCAGGTGTGGCTCAGTTGCGCGGTGGTGACCCAGGCGGCGATGAATCAGCGCCGGCCGCTGATCCTCGATGACGCAGGGCAGGCGGCCTGGCTAGACCCTGAAACCCCCTTGCCGCGGCTGCATGAACTGCTGGCCGCCCCGCCGGTCACGCTACGCGAGCGGGCGCTGGCCAACTTCGTCAATGATCCCAAGCTCGATGCCCCGGAATGCCTGACGCCGGCCTGATGTTGCCAGGGCTGCGCCGGCAGGCAAAATCTTCCCTGCGGCTATGGCGGCCCCACGCGACTAGGCCTACGATACTGCGCATGTAATCAGGGAGTGTTTTCATGCGTAAGTCTTTTGTCGTCAGTCTGCTCAGTGCTGGCATCCTGCTGGCCGGCTGTCAGGCGGTGAATACCACCAGCGGCGGTGCTGTCGGCGTCGAGCGCAAGCAGTACATGTTCAGCATGCTCTCGACCGATGAGGTCAACCAGATGTACGCCCAGTCGTACAAGCAGACGCTCGGCGAGGCGTCGACCAAGGGCGTACTGGACAAGTCCAGCGCCGATGCCAAGCGCGTCCAGGTCATCGCCGATCGGCTGATTGCCCAGGCGCCGAAGTTCCGCCCGGATGCCGCGCAGTGGCAATGGGAAGTCAACGTGATCAAGAGTGACGAGCTCAATGCCAACTGCGGCCCTGGTGGCAAGATCATCGTCTACACCGGCCTGATCGATCAGCTCAAGCTGACCGACGCCGAGATCGCCGCCGTGGTCGGCCACGAAATTGCCCACGCCTTGCGCGAGCACAGCCGTGAAGCGATGTCCAAGGCCTATGGCGTGGAAATGGCCCGTCAGGGCGCCGGTGCGCTGTTTGGCCTGGGCCAGAGCAGCATCGCCCTGGCCGACCAGGTGGTGAACTACGCCATGACCCTGCCCAACAGCCGTGCCAACGAGAACGAAGCCGACCTGATCGGCCTGGAGCTCTCGGCGCGGGCCGGCTACGACCCGAATGCCGCGATCACCTTGTGGAACAAGATGAGCAAGGCTTCCGAAGGGGCGCCGCCTGAATTCATGAGCACTCACCCGGCGTCCGAAAGCCGGATCGCCTCGTTGAAGTCGGCGATTCCCAAGGTGATGCCGTTGTACGAGGCGGCCAAGAAGTAATTGCGTTTCGGGCTGCTTTGCAGCCCAATCGCCAGCAAGCTGGCTCCCACATTGACACCGCTGTACCTGTGGGAGCCGGCTTGTCGTGGCGACGAACCGCGGCGATGGGCCGCAACGCGGTCCCAGGCTTTTCCCCTTACCCCACCCAGCCACTGGCCTTCATTGCCGAGTACACGGCCACGATCGCCAGCACGAAGAAGGCTGCAGCCGCCAGGCGGCGAATCAGTGTCAGCGGCAGTTTCTCCGCGGCAAAGTTGCCCGCCAGTACCACCGGCACGTTGGCAATCAGCATGCCCAGGGTGGTGCCGATGATGACCATGATCAGGTGCGGATACTGGGCTGCCAGCATCACCGTGGCGACCTGGGTCTTGTCACCGATCTCGGCCAGGAAGAACGCGATCAGCGTGGTGAGGAACGGGCCGAAGCGGCGCGCCGGGTTCTCGTCGTCATCCATCTTGTCCGGCACCAGCGTCCACAGCGCGGTGGCGGTAAAGCTCGCGGCAAGGATCCAGTGCAGTGCCGTCTGGCTGAAGAACCCGCCTACCCAGGCGCCGACCGCACCCGCGGCGGCATGGTTGGCAAGGGTCGCGGCGATGATGCCGGCAATGATCGGCCAAGGCTTGCGGAAGCGGGCAGCGAGAATGAGTGCGAGCAATTGCGTCTTGTCGCCGATTTCGGCGAGGGCGACGATCGCGGTGGGGACCAACAGAGATTCCAGCATCAGGATTCCTACGGGGGCGGGTCGACACGGCTATGACACGTACAGCCTCCCCGCCCCGGGTAAGGTGTGCGTGTCATAGGTCTTGTCAAACCCTGGATCTGTCTGTGCAGATCGTGGGTCGCACGCGCCATGGCCTGTGGGCCAAGTGTGTTGACGGGTGCCGGGCGAGCAGGGCGCTCGCGGGAGACTACTCCCCTAGGACGGTGCGGATTCTGCCTAGCCGAAACGGTTTCGGCAAGCCCTGATTTTATCCACGGGTTGCCCGGTAGATACGGAAGCCATCGGCTTCAGCGCACGTCTGGCAGTTGCCCAAGGCGCCTTCGATCAGCGGCTGGTAGCGCAGGAAACTGTTGGCGACCAGGCGCATTTCTCCACCTTTTCGCAGATGATCGCCTGATTTTTTCAGCAGGTTCTCGGAAGCCTGGTAGTTGGTGTGGACACCGGTATGGAACGGCGGGTTGCTCAGGATCAGGCTCAGCTCGCGGGGCGCCGCGTCGATGCCGTCACCGCTGACCACCTGGCCTTCCAGCTGGTTGGCAGCCAAGGTCAGGCGGCTGGCGGCCACGGCGAATGCATCCACATCCAGCAAGGTGACCTGGCTCTGTGGATAACGCCGCTTGACGGTCGCCCCGAGCACGCCGGCGCCGCAGCCGAAGTCCAGCACATGGCCGACCGGCAGATTGTCCAGGTGCTTGAGCAGCAGCGCCGTGCCGCGGTCCAGGCGGCCATGGCTGAACACCCCGGGCAGGCTGACGACTTGCAGCGGGCCATCTTCCAGATCGAGTTGGAAACGCTCGGCCAGGCTTTCCAGGGGCTTGGCTTCTGGCGCGTGCTCCACGGTCACCTGCCACAGCTGACAGTGGCGTGCGCTGTCAAGCTTGCGTGGCTTGCCGAACGCCTGCAACTGCTTGGCCGCGCCTTCGATGCCACCCCGTTTTTCCCCCACCAGGTACAGCTCACGCCCCCCCAGGCGCGAGGCCAGGGCATTGAGCAGGTAGGCTGCCAGCTCGCGGGATTTGGGCAGGAACAACACGGCTGCGTCGAAGGCGACCGTTGGCGCCTCGACGCCGTAATGGCTACGGCCGGCGAAGCGGCTGTCGAGCATGGCCTGATCGCCCGCATGCCAGGTCCAGCCGTGCGCCTTGGGCAACTGGCCGAGCAGGCCGTCGGCGGGGGCGCCGGCGAGCAGCAGCGGGCCCTGGAACAGGTCCGCCTGGCGGAGCAACACTTCACTGCGCGGGTCCATGGACGACGCCTCCTGGAAAAAAGTGGCGCAGTGTAGCAGAGCCGGTCGCTACGCTCAGCAGACCACGCGGCGCGGCTGACCGGCGAAGAAGGCCTGGGCGTTCTCGCTGAGCTGGCCGACGATGCGCTGGCGCGACTCCACCGCGCCCCAGGCGCTGTGCGGGGTAATGATCAGGCGCGGGATGTCCTGGGCCAGCAGCGGGTTGCCATTGACCGGCGGCTCCACGCTCAGCACGTCGGTGGCGGCGCCGCCCAGGTGGCCATTGCGCAGGGCATCGGCCAGCGCCTGCTCGTCGATCAAACCACCACGGGCGGTGTTGACCACCAGCGCACCGGGCTTGAGCGAGGCCAGTTCGCGGGCACCGATCATGTGCCGGGTGTGTTCGTTCAGCGGGCAGTGCAGGGTCAGGGCATCCACCTGAGGCAGCAGCTCATCCAGTGGCAGTCGATCGTCGCGCGCCGGGCGCCCGGGGATCTGGCCACTCAACACGCGCATGCCGAAGGCCTCTGCCAGTCGCGCGACAGCGCCACCCAGCTCGCCATGGCCGAGCAGGCCGAGGGTCTTGCCTTCGAGCTCGACGATCGGGTAGTCCAGCAGGCAGAACTGGCTGGCCTTCGCCCATTGCCCGTCCGCCACGGCCCGGTTGTAGTCGCACAGGCGCGTGGCCAGGGCCAGCAGCAGGGCGAGGGTGTGCTGGGCCACCGAGGGCGTGCCGTAGCCTTGGCAGTTGCACACGGTGATGCCTTGGGCGCGCGCCGCCGCCAGGTCGACATTGTTGGTGCCGGTGGCGGCTACCAGGATCAGCTTGAGCTGGGGGTTGGCTGCCAGGGCATCGGCGTCGAGCATGACCTTGTTGCTCACCACCGCGATGGCGCCCTGCAGGCGTTCGGCCACCTGCTCGGGGCTGGTCGAGGCGAACAGCTGCAGTTCGTCGAACTGATCGTGCAGCGGGGACAGGTCAAGGTCACCGAGGTCCAGGGACTGGTGATCGAGAAACACGGCGCGACGCGGGCTGGGCATCGGTAAGGCTCCAGGGGCAATGACGGGGTGATCGGTCAGTCCGCACAATGCCACTCATACCTTCGGCAGCCAAATCATTCCTTCGGCTGATTTGGTCGTCACATTGGCGAACTACAGTAGATACCAGACTTGTCCGGTTCGCTTTTCAAGAAGGGATATCCATGCTGCAGACCCGCATTATCAAGCCCGCCGAGGGCGCCTATTCGTTCCCCCTGTTGATCAAACGCCTGCTGATGTCCGGCAGCCGTTATGAAAAAACCCGCGAAATCGTCTATCGCGACCAGTTGCGGCTGACTTATCCACAGCTCACCGAGCGCATCGCGCGCCTGGCCAACGTGCTGACCGAGGCCGGGGTCAAGGCCGGCGACACGGTGGCCGTGATGGATTGGGACAGCCACCGCTACCTGGAGTGCATGTTCGCCATCCCGATGATCGGCGCGGTGGTGCACACCATCAACGTGCGCCTGTCGCCCGAGCAGATCCTCTACACCATGAACCACGCCGAAGACCGTCTGGTGCTGGTCAACAGTGACTTCGTCGGGCTCTACCAGGGCATTGCCGGGCAGCTGACCACGGTCGAGAAGACCCTTCTGCTGACCGACGGCGAGACCAAGACGGCCGAGTTGCCCGAGCTGGTGGGCGAGTACGAGCAGTTGCTCGCCGCGGCCAGCCCGCGGTACGACTTCCCGGACTTCGACGAGAACTCGGTGGCCACCACCTTCTACACCACCGGCACCACCGGCAACCCGAAAGGCGTGTACTTCACCCATCGCCAGCTGGTGCTGCACACCCTGGCCGAGGCGTCGGTGACCGGCAGCATCGACAGCGTGCGCCTGCTCGGCAGCAACGACGTCTACATGCCGATCACGCCGATGTTCCATGTACATGCCTGGGGCATTCCCTATGCGGCGACCATGCTGGGCATGAAGCAGGTCTACCCCGGGCGTTACGAGCCGGACATGCTGGTCAGGCTGTGGCGCGAGGAGAAGGTCACGTTCTCCCACTGCGTACCGACCATCCTGCAGATGCTGCTCAACTGCCCGAGTTCGCAGGGCCAGGATTTCGGTGGCTGGAAGATCATCATCGGTGGCAGCGCGCTGAACCGCTCGCTCTACCAGGCCGCGCTGGCCCGTGGCATCCAGTTGACGGCGGCCTATGGCATGTCCGAAACCTGCCCGTTGATCTCCGCCGCGCACCTCAACGATGAGCTGCAGGCGGGTACCGAGGACGAGCGCGTCACCTACCGGATCAAGGCCGGTGTGCCGGTGCCGTTGGTGGAGGCGGCGATCGTCGACGGCGATGGCAACTTCCTGCCGGCCGATGGCGAGACCCAGGGCGAGCTGGTGCTGCGCGCCCCCTGGCTGACCATGGGCTACTTCAAGGAGCCCGAGAAGAGCGAAGAGCTGTGGCAGGGCGGCTGGCTGCACACCGGCGACGTCGCCACGCTCGATGGCATGGGCTACATCGATATTCGCGATCGCATCAAGGATGTGATCAAGACCGGTGGCGAGTGGATCTCGTCACTCGACCTCGAGGACCTGATCAGCCGCCACCCTGCCGTGCGCGAAGTGGCGGTGGTGGGGGTGGCCGATCCGCAATGGGGCGAGCGCCCATTCGCGCTGTTGGTGGCGCGCGACGGCCAGGCCATCGATGCCAAGGCGCTCAAGGAACACCTCAAGCCATTCGTCGAGGAAGGGCATATCAACAAGTGGGCGATTCCCAGCCAGATCGCCGTTGTTACTGAAATTCCCAAGACCAGTGTCGGCAAGCTCGACAAGAAGCGCATCCGCCAGGACATCGTCCAGTGGCAGGCCAGCAACAGCGCCTTCCTGTCCACCGTCTAGGCAGACCGCGGGTCGCGTGCGACAGAACGCGACCCGCGAGCTAGAGCGGTTTGTTTGTTGCAAAATGGAAAAATTACGCCATCCTTCAACCCTGCCAGCGTGCAAACTGGAAATAAACGACTGAATTGGCGCGACGTCGCGCAAATCACACTTTAGAGGGATCAAGCACCTGTGCCTGCTGGCTATAGTCGGGGCCAGGGGATTTTCAGGAATGGGGGAGGGCGACAGGTGCAATACCTGTCGCCGCGGGTGCAAGCCCGCACACCGGTCTCACGGACCGTTCTTGAAAGGACTCACTGCCATAACAAAAAAAGTACATGGAGTAGCGTCGATGACATCTGCAACCACGATCTGGCGCCGGGCCAAGCTGCCCTTGGCGGTCAGCCTTGCTTCCACGCTCGCAAGTCCGGTTTTTGCGGTCAGCTTCAACATCGGTGAAATCGAAGGCCAATTCGACTCGTCGCTCTCCGTCGGGGCCAGCTGGTCGACCGCCAACCCGAACAAGAACCTCATCGGGGTCAACAATGGCGGCAAGGGCCTGTCACAAACCTCCGACGATGGCCACCTCAACTTCAAGAAGGGCGAAACCTTCTCGAAGATCTTCAAGGGCATCCATGACCTCGAACTGAAGTACGGCGATACCGGTGTGTTCGTGCGGGGCAAGTACTGGTACGACTTCGAGTTGAAGGACGAGAGCCGCCCGTTCAAGGACATCAGCGATTCCGGCCGCAAGGAAGGCGCCAAGTCGTCCGGCGCCCAGTTGCTCGACGCCTTCGTCTACCACAACTACTCGATCGGCGATCAGCCTGGGTCGGTGCGCCTGGGCAAGCAAGTGGTGAGCTGGGGTGAAAGCACCTTCATCGGCGGCGGCATCAACTCGATCAACCCGATCGATGTGGCGGCGTTCCGCCGCCCGGGCGCCGAGATCAAGGAAGGCCTGATTCCGGTCAACATGTTCTACATCTCGCAGAGCCTCACCGACAACCTGTCGGCCGAAGCCTTCTACCAGATCGAGTGGGACCAGACCGTCGTCGACAACTGCGGTACCTTCTTCTCCCAGCCCGACATCATTGCCGATGGTTGCACCGACAACCTGCGCGTGCTCAACAGCAGCCGTACCGTGCCGGTGCCGGCCCAGCAGTTCCTCGCCACCCAGGGCGTGGACATCAACGAAGAAGGTGTGATGGTGGCGCGTGGCGCCGACCGCGATGCTCGCGACAGCGGCCAGTTCGGCGTGGCCATGCGCTACATGTTCGAGCCGCTGGACACCGAGTTCGGTGCCTACTTCATGAACTACCACAGCCGCGCGCCGATCTTCAGCGCCACTGGCGCCCCTGCGTCGGTGTTTGGCGGCCTGAGCGCACTGCCGCCGCAGCTGCGTGCGCTGGCGCCGCTGATCGTGGCGGGCAACTCGGAGTACTTCGTCGAGTACCCCGAGGATATCCGCCTGTATGGCCTGAGTTTCTCCACCACGCTGCCTACCGGTACCGCGTGGAGCGGCGAGCTCAGCTACCGGCCGAATGCGCCGGTGCAGCTCAATACCACCGATATCCTGTTCGCCGGCGTACGTCCGATTGGTGGCGCGCTGGGCAACGCATCGCTGCTCACCGGTACCCCGGGCGAGGACCTGCACGGCTATCGCCGCAAGGAGATCACCCAGTTCCAGACCACCCTGACGCACTTCTTCGACCAGGTGATGGGCGCCAGCCGCATGACCGTGGTCGGCGAGTTGGGCGTCACCCATGTCGGTGGCCTCGAGAGCGCGCACGATACCCGTTACGGCCGCGACCCGGTGTTCGGCCCGGGCCCGCTGCCACCCACGGCCGGCAACGATACCTGCCAGGCGCTCAACGCAGGCACCATCGCCGGCGCAGGCCCGGGCGCCTCGACCGCCAACCTGAGCCGCAACTGCGAGAATGACGGTTTCACCACCAGCACCTCCTGGGGCTACCGCGCCCGGGTCATCTGGGACTACAACGACGTGTTCGCCGGGGTCAACCTCAAGCCCAACGTGGCCTGGTCGCATGACGTGTCCGGCTACTCGCCGGGCCCGGGCGCCAACTTCGAGGAAGGTCGCAAGGCAATCAGCCTGGGCCTGGACGCCGAGTACCAGAACACCTACACCGCGAGCCTGTCGTACACCAATTTCTTCGACGGCGAGTACAGCACCGTGGATGATCGCGACTTCGTCGCCCTCAGCTTCGGCGTGAACTTCTAAGCACTCAGATCCAGGACGACACCACATGAACAAGACCAGAAGTCTGCTGCAAGCCGGTGTGCTGGGCCTGTCCCTGCTGGCCAGCAGCGTCATGGCGGCAGTTTCCGCCGACGAAGCGGCCCAGCTGGGCGGCATCCTGACGCCAATGGGCGCGGAAAAGGCCGGAAACGCCGATGGCTCCATCAGCGCCTGGCAACCCCTGTCGAAGACCGCGGGCAGCGTCGATGCAAGGGGCTTCCTCGCCGACCCCTATGGCAGTGACAAGCCGCTGTTCACCATCACCGCGCAGAATGCCGAGCAGTACAAGGACAAGCTGTCGCCGGGCCAGATGGCGATGCTCAAGCGCTACCCCGACACCTTCAAAATCCCGGTGTACAAGACCCACCGTGGCGCCAGCGTGCCTGATGAGGTGTTCGCCGCCATCAAGAAGAACGCCACCGCCACCACGCTGGTCGAAGGTGGCAACGGGCTGAACAACTTCCAGGTCGCCGTGCCGTTCCCGATCCCCAAGAGCGGGCTGGAGGTGATCTGGAACCACATCACCCGCTACCGGGGCGGCAGCGTCAGCCGCCTGGTCACCCAGGCCACGCCGCAGCAGAATGGCTCCTACAGCCTGGTGTATTTCTCCGACCAGTTCGTGTTCCGCGACCGCATGAAGGACTACGACCCGAACAACCCGGGCAATATCCTCTTCTACTTCAAGCAGGAAGTGACCGCGCCAGCGCGCCTGGCCGGGACCGTGCTGCTGGTGCACGAGACCCTCGACCAGGTCAAGGAACCGCGCAAGGCATGGATCTACAACGCCGGTCAGCGACGGGTACGCCAGGCGCCGCAGGTCTCCTACGACGGCCCAGGTACGGCTGCCGATGGCCTGCGTACCTCGGACAACCTCGACATGTACAACGGTGCACCCGACCGCTACGACTGGAAGCTCGAAGGCAAGAAGGAGATGTACATCGCCTCGAACGCCTACAAGCTCGACGATCCGAAGCTCAAGTACGCCGACATCCTCAAGGCAGGCCATATCAACCAGGACCTGGCCCGTTACGAGCTGCGTCGGGTATGGCACGTGGTCGCGACGCTCAAGCCTGGCCAGCGGCACATCTACGCCAAGCGTGACTTCTACATCGACGAAGACACCTGGCAGGCCGCGGTGATCGACCAGTACGACGGCCGTGGGCAGCTGTGGCGGATATCCGAGGCGCACGCCCAGGACTACTACAACGTCCAGGTGCCGTGGTACACCCTGGAAGCCATCTACGACCTGCAGTCGGGCCGCTACCTGGCCCTGGGCATGAAGAACGAGGAGAAGCGCGCCTACGACTTCGGCTTCACTGCCAGCAAGGCCGACTTCCAGCCTGCCGCCCTGCGTCAGTCCGGTATTCGCTGAGCCGTACATGCCACTCCGTGTGATCCCCCAGAACGCCCCGGCTTGCCGGGGTGTTTCTGTTCTGTTGCCCCAATCATTCTGCTGAATACCTCGCCAAACCCCCGCACCAGCCGCTGTCTGTCAGCCATGTTGCTTTTTGTCGCAGTCTTTTCCTGGGAAGCGGAGCCCATCATCTTCAAATGCGCTGCGTTACCCGCTAGTCTCGCAACAATCCGTACCGCCGTAGTCTTCCAATCAGAACGAGCCGGCCATGACAGATCTGTCCCGTACGCATGGATTCGCCAGCCAGGCCATGGACTTGCTGGACGGGCGTTTCTTCCGGCCGCCCTTGCCGGACGGCCACGTGACGCGTGCGCGCCTGTGCCAGCGGCTGCACGCCGGCCTGAACGGGCGCTTGCTGCTGGTCAATGCCCCGGCAGGTTTCGGCAAAAGCTCCCTGGCCATCGAATTCTGTGAAGCGCTGCCCGAGCACTGGCGCAGCCTGTGGCTGGGCCTGAGCCAGCGTGATGCCGACCCCGGTCGCTTCCTCGAACGTCTGCTCGAAGGCCTGCAGCAGTATTGCCCGGCACTGGGCGGCCAGGCCATGGGGCTGCTGAAGATGCGCCAGCGCCACCAGCCATTCGCTTTCGAGGAATGGATCGATGGCCTGCTGGACGAACTGGCGCTTTACCTGCAGGCCGATACGCCGCTGCTGCTGGTGCTGGATGACTATCACCTGGCCCAGGGGGCGGTGCTCGACCGCTGCCTGCAATTCTTCCTCAATCACCTGCCAGCCGGCATGGTCCTGCTCATCACCAGCCGGCAGCGCCCGGACTGGCACCTGGCGCGGCTGCGCCTGTCGCGGCAGCTGGTCGAACTCAACGAGCAAGACCTGCGCCTGACGGCCGATGAAGCCCTGGCCGTCATCGGTCGCCAGCCGACCGGGTTGCGCGGCCAGGCCCTGGACAACCTGATCCAGCGCAGCGATGGCTGGGTCGCCGGGCTGCGCTTCTGGCAACTGGCAGCCAGCGAGTGTGGCGACGAGCACGCCTTGCCGCAGGCGCTGCACGGTGGCGAAGGGCTGATCCGAGATTACCTGTTGGAGGAGGTCATCGACATCCTGCCGCTGGACGTTCAGGCCTTCCTGTTCGACACCGCCTGCCAGGAGCGCTTCTGCGCAGCGTTGTGCGACGCCGTGCGCGAACGCCACGACAGCGCTGCGATCCTTGCCTTCCTGCAGGCCCATCAAGTGTTCCTGGTACCGCTGGACGAACATGGCCACTGGTATCGCTACCATCACCTGTTCTCCGACCTGTTGCGCAGCCGGCAGGCCAGCGAACCGCCTGCCCGCCTGCACTTGCGCGCCTGTCGCTGGTTCCAGGCGCAGGGCCTGCTCGACGAGGCCGTGGAGCAGGCCTTGCGTGCCGGCCATCTGGACGTCGCCGCCAACCTGGTGCAAAGCCTTTCGGAGGAGCAGCTGCTTGCCGAGCAGAACGTCGGCATGCTGTTGCGCTGGAAGATGGACCTACCCGACAGCCTGCTGATCAGCACCCCGCGGCTGATCGTGCTGTACAGCTGGGCGCTGGGGTTGGCCTGCCAGTTGGATGCGGCAGAAGAGCTGGCCAGTCACCTCAGCCGTTTTCTGCCAGCGCCTTCGGCCACTGCGCAGAGGTCGATGCTGGCGCAATGGCTGGCATTGAGCGGGGTGATCGCCCGCGGCCGTGGCGATCGCCAGCGCACCCTGGCCTATTGCGGCGAAGCGCTGCAAAGCTTGCCATGCAAGCGCTATGGGCAACGGCTGGTGTGCTTGTCGACGCTGTCGAACCTGGCCGTCGCCGACGCCGACTACTGGCGTGCACGTGGCTGGAACCGTGAAGCGCTGGAATTGGCCCAGCGTGTGGGCAACCCCTTGTTCGAAGCCTTGGCGCACTATGATCGAGCGCGGGTGCTGCATGCCCGTGGCGAGGTGCTGCGCGCGCTGGAAGAGGTGCGGCAGGGGCTGCAGCGCCTGCAAGGGCTGCCGGCGCAGCGTCTGTATGCCGTGCGTGCACGACTGACCTTGTACGAAGGCTATCTGCTGGTGTGGCGCCTGCAGCCTGCCCAGGGACGCGCGCGCTTGCGTGCAGGGCTGGGCGAGGCCCGAGCCTGTCGCGACATCAGCGTACTGATCGGCCATTGTGTGATCGCCGCGCTCGACGGTCGCGAGGGCCACTATGCAGAGGCGTTCGCCGAGCTGGCCGAAGCGGAGCGGCTGATGCACATCTGGGATGTGCCGCCCATCTTCTACCTGGCCATGATCACCTTGGTGAAGTGCGAACTGTGGCTGGCCCAGGGGCGCACGGACCTGGCCGAGTCCTGGCTGCTGCGCCTGGGGCAGACCTACGGCGGCGAGCTGCGTGCAGCGGCGCCCGAATTCCACCCGTTGCTGCCCTTGCATATCGAGTTGCAGCAGGCCCTGCTCGAGCGCGTCCAGGGTTGCATCGACGCGGCGGTGGCGCGCTTGCGTGGCCTGGTCGAGCGTGGCAATGCCAGTGGCGGCATGTTGCTGGCGCTGAGTGCATCATGCCAATGGATCGACCTGTCGTTGGCGCAAGGGCGCGACGCCGAGGCCGCCGAACTGCTGCCGATGGCCCTGGCGGCGGCCCAGGGTGGCGTGATGTTGCCATTCCAGCGGCTGGTCGAGTTGCATCCGTCGTGGCTGCGCGAACAACTGCTCGCACATCCCGGCTGCCAGCTGCAAGCAGAGCTGCTGGCGCTTCTGCCAGAGGTTGCGGTGCCATCGGGCGGCACCGGTGAAGCGCTGAGCGGCCGTGAGCTGGCAGTTCTGGAGTTGATCGCGCAGGGTTGTTCCAACCAGCAGATCAGCGAACGCCTGTTCATCTCCCTGCATACCGTGAAGACCCACGCCAGCCATATCAACAGCAAGCTGGGTGTGGAGCGGCGTACCCAGGCGGTTGCGCGGGCCAAGTCGATGGGCCTGCTGGCCTGATGCCGGCCTTGGTTTTTTCCAGATAGCCGTTTTCCCCTCATCTTTCCCGACCAACGGCCGATAAAGGATTCGGCGGTAAGCATCGCCTCACGCCATCTTCCTTCATCCCAATACAGGTCGTGTTGATGCTGCAGTACGGGCAAAAAAGTTTTCTGATCGTCGACGACTTCACCGACTTCCGCACCTCGACCCGTTCGATGCTGCGGGAGCTGGGCGTGCGTGACGTGGATACTGCCGACAGCGGTGAGCAGGCCCTGCGCCTGTGCGGGCAGAAGCGCTATGACTACATCCTCCAGGACTTCCATCTTGGCGACGGCAAGAAGAACGGCCAGCAAGTGCTCGAGGACCTGATCCTCGACAAGCTGATCAGCCATGAATGCGTGTTCATCATGGTCACTGCCGAAAGCAGCCAGGCCATCGTGCTCAGTGCCCTGGAGCACGAGCCCGATGCCTACCTGACCAAACCGTTCAACCGCGTAGGCCTGGCCCAGCGCCTGGACAAGCTCACCCAACGCAAGACCTTGCTCAAGCCGATCCTCCAGGCCCTGGACCGCAGCCGCCCGGCCGAGGTGCTGGCGGCCTGTGCCGAACTGTGCAAGAAAGACCCGCGCTTCGCCCCCTTGTGCCTGCGCTACCGCGCCGATGCCTTGCGTGACCTCAACCGCTTCGAAGAGCTGGAGAAGTTCCTCAAGGCCATCCTCGCCAGCCGCCCGCAGCCTTGGGTGTACGCCGCGCTGGGCAGCCTGATGCACAAGCGTGGCCAGCATGCCCAGGCCCAGGGTGTCTACGAACAGGCGCTCAAGGCCTTCCCGATCATGCCCGGTCTGTACGATGGCATGGCCGAGGTACTGGTGGCCCAAGGCGACAGCAAGCGTGCACAGAACATGCTTGAAGAGGCGGTGCGCCTGTCGCCGCTGGCGGTGCGACGGCAAGCGACGCTGGGCAAGCTGGCGCTGGACAACGAAGACTTCGAGGGCGCCTCGAAGGCATTTCGTCATGCAGTCAATCAGGGCCAGAGTTCCCGCTACAAGGACCCTGAAAGCAACCTTGGCCTGGTCCAGGCCTTGATGAGCAAGAATGCCGGTTTTGGCCTGGATGCCCGTGCCCGTGTCGAGATCAATACCGTGCTCAGCGAGGTGGCCAAGGACAATGCCGAAGACCAGGGGCTGCAAGTGCGTGCTCGCCTGATGAAGGCCGCCAGCCTGCAGCAGGCAGGCGATGCCGAAACGGCCGCCAAGCTTACCGAGCAGGCCATTGCGCGGCTGGACAAGATGGAGCAGTTCTTCTCGGTCGAAGCCGCCTTGACCGTGGCCAGGCAGCTGCAGGCGCTTGGTCAGGAAGCCGCCAGCGGCAGCATTCTCAAAGGTTGCGTGGAAACCTACGGTGACGACCCCAAGGTCATGCAGAGCGTGGCAAAGCTCACCGATGATCCAAGTGTGCTTGGCGCTGTCACCGAGGCGGTTGACCTCAACCGACAAGGCGTACGCAGCTATCAGGCCGGGCAGCTCAACGAAGCGTTGCAGATGTTCCGCAAAGCCTTGTCGTTGCAGCCGAAGAACATCAGCATCGCACTCAATACTGCCCAGGCGTTGCTGCGCATCGGTGGCGAGAACACACCGCCGGCCATCCTGCAGGAATGCCGCAGCTGCCTGACTTGTGTGTCGGGGATCCCCGCCAGCGACAGCCGCTACGATCGCTACCGCAAATTGCACACCAAGGTTTTCGGCGCATGAGCCAGGACAACCAGGGGCTGGATTTTTCCACGGTGATTGCCTCCACCGTGCACGACCTCAAGAACTCGCTGTCAGCGCTGATCCAGTCCCACGACCAGTGGCTTGCACGCCTGCCCGAGGACTTGCGCGGCGGCACCGAGCAAGGTGTGATCGAACACGAGTTCCGTCATCTCAACGGCATGCTGGTGCAGATGCTCGGCTTGTACAAACTGGGCGTCAATCAGTTGCCGATCTGCCCGGACTACCACGAGCTGGACGATTTCATCGAAGCCCAGCTGGCGGCCCACCAGCAAGTGCTGGAACACAAGGACATCCTTACCACCTGGCGCATCGACAGCGACGACCCGCTGGGCTTCTTCGACCGTGAGCTGGTCGCCTCGGTGATCGCCAATGTGCTCACCAATGCCACCCGCTATGCCGGGCACGCACTGTTGATCACTATCGGGGAAGAGCACCAGCAACTGGTCATCAGCGTCAACGATGACGGACCGGGCTACCCGGCACGGATGCTCGAGCGCCAGCAGGATTACGTTCAGGGTATTGATGCACAGAGCGGCAGCACTGGCCTTGGCCTGTACTTTGCCGCGCGGATCGCGGCGTTGCATGAGCGCGACGGCGTGCGCGGGCGGATCGAGATTGCCAATGGCGGGGCGCTTGGGGGAGGGTTGTTCAAGCTCTACCTGCCATAGACGGGTTTGTAAGCCTTTTCCCAAGGCTTTGTGAGGAAGCGCTTACTCGTGACATCCAGGCTTTTTTTACGGCCCGGTGAGTGACACTGTAGATACGACGTTTCTACATTTCACTTGCAATCACTTGGAGGGTTTCTACCATGTATCTACCTTTGGAGATACTCATGCAGATCAAGATTCAGCAGTGGGGCAATAGTGCCGCCATTCGCCTGCCAGCAGCAGTGCTCAAACAGATGCGCCTCGGTGTCGGCTCGACCCTGAGCCTGGATACGACCGGCGAAACGCTGGTTCTCAAGCCCGTGAGGCCCAAGCCCAAGTACACGCTTGAAGAGCTCATGGCGCAATGTGACCTGAATGCGCCCGAGCCCGAGGACATGGCCGACTGGAACGCAATGCGCCCAGTAGGGCGCGAAGTGTGAAGCGGGCCAGGTTCGCAAGGGGCGACATCGTTCGAATCAACGTCGACCCGACGGTTGGTCGGGAACAACAGGGGAGCGGCCGTCCGGCCTTGGTAATCTCGCCGGCAGCCTTCAACGCCTCGGGGCTCGCCGTGATCGTTCCCATATCCCAGGGTGCGGATTTTGCCAGGCATGCCGGTTTTGCGGTTACCCTGAGCGGGGCGGGTACGCAGACCCAAGGTGTAATGCTTTGCAATCAAATTCGCACGGTCGACCTTGAAGCCCGAGGTGCCAAACGTATCGAGTCGGTTCCGGAGGTGGTAATCCTCGACGCGCTGGCTCGCATTCAAACGCTATTCGATTGATCGGTTCTCATGGAAAACACATCGCTTGCCCTGATCCGCGAAACCTTCCCCGTAGGCCCTCTGCAGTGCAACTGCACGCTGATCGGCGACCCACTGACCAAGAAGGCCATCGTCGTCGATCCGGGCGGCGATCCGGAGAAGATTCTTGCCCGCCTGCAGGCCCACGGCCTGACCCTGGTGAGCATCATCCACACCCACGCGCACTTCGATCATTTCCTCGCCTCGGGCAAGCTCAAGGCGCTCACCGGTGCCACGTTGCACCTGCACAAGGATGACCAGTCCCTGTGGGACAACCTGGAAATGCAGTGCCAGATGTTCGGCGTGCCCTATACCCCGGTGCCTTCGCCTGACCGCTGGCTCGGTGATGACGAAGAGCTGGCCTGTGGCTGCGGCGTGGCCTTGCACACGCCGGGGCATACCCCGGGTTCGATGAGTTTCTGGTTCGCCGACGCGAAACTGCTGATCGCCGGTGATACCCTGTTCCGCCGTGGTATCGGCCGTACCGATCTGTGGGGCGGCGACCAGCGCGCCATCGTTCGCTCGATCAAGGAGCGCCTGTACCGCCTGGATGAAGAGGCCATCGTGGTCACCGGCCACGGGCCCGATACCCGGCTGGGTGACGAGATGCGCGAGAACCCGTTCGTGCGGGCATGAACGTGCATGAACGTCGTTTCATGGAATTATTTTGCCTTCACGCAATCCAAGGCTGGCATCGATCCATCTGCGATCTGCCGCACAACTGAATTTTTGTAGGAGCTTGTCCATGTTCACCATGCGTCGTCTGATTATCGTCGCAACCGCTGCAGCCCTGATGACCGGCTGCGCCGGCCAGAATCCTTATGACAGCCAAGGTCAGGCGCAGGGCGGTTCCACCGGGATGAGCAAGACCGCCAAGTACGGCGGCCTGGGTGCGCTGGCCGGCGCTATCGCCGGTGCCGCCATCGATCACGACAACCGTGGCAAGGGTGCTCTGATCGGCGCCGCTGCTGTCGGTGCCGCCGCTGCCGGCTATGGCTACTACGCCGACAAGCAGGAAGCCGAGCTGCGCGCGAAAATGGCCAACACCGGCGTCGAAGTGCAGCGCCAGGGTGACCAGATCAAGCTGATCATGCCGGGCAACATCACCTTCGCCACCGATTCGGCGAACATTTCCCAGAGCTTCTACGCGCCGTTGAACAACCTGGCGGGTTCGTTCAAGCAGTTCAACCAGAACACCATCGAAGTGGTTGGCTTTACCGACAGCACCGGCAGCCGCCAGCACAACATGGACCTGTCGCAGCGCCGCGCCCAGGCAGTCAGCAGCTACCTGACCTCGCAGGGCGTCGATGCCTCGCGCGTATCGGTACGCGGCATGGGCCCGGATCAGCCGATCGCCAGCAACGCCGACGCCAATGGCCGGGCGCAGAACCGCCGGGTGGAGGTCAACCTGAAGCCGATTCCAGGCCAGGAGTACCAGCAGGGGCAGGTTCAGCAGTAATCCTGATCTGACCTGACATCGGGGCCGCATTGCGGCCCCGATGCGTTTATGGGTGAGTGCTGGCCTGAATGGCGGTCAGGGCGATGGTATGCACGATATCGTCCACCTGCGCCCCCCGCGGCAGGTCGTTGACCGGCTTGCGCAAGCCTTGCAGCATCGGCCCCAGGCTGACCCCGTCGGCACTGCGTTGCACCGCCTTGTGGGTGGTGTTTCCGGTATTCAGGTCAGGGAACACGAACACCGTCGCGCGCCCGGCCACCGGGCTTTGCGGCGCCAGCTCGCGGGCAATCTGCGGGTTGGCAGCGGCGTCGTACTGCAGCGGCCCGTCGATCAGCAAGCCGTGGTCCGCGGTTTGTGCCAGGCGCGTCGCCTCGCGCACCTTCTGCACTTCCTCGTCGCTCGCCGAATCGCTCGAGTAACTGATCATCGCCACCCTGGGCGCAATGCCGAAGGCGTGCGCCGACTCGGCACTCTGCCGGGCGATTTCCGCGAGCTCCCCGGCACTGGGATGCGGGTTCATCACACAGTCGCCGTACACCAGCACCTGCTCGGGAAACAGCATGAAGTACACAGATGACACCAGGCTGGCACCCGGGGCGGTCTTGATCAGCTGCAGGGCAGGGCGAATGGTGTTGGCGGTGGAGTGGACCAGGCCCGAGACCAGACCATCGACTTCGTCCAGCGCCAGCATCATGGTGCCGATCACCACCGGGTCCTCCAACTGCTGTTCGGCCATGGGCGCGTTGAGGTTCTTGCTCTTGCGCAGGTCGACCATCGGTTCGACATAGCGGCCGCGAATCAGGTCAGGGTCGAGTATTTCCAGGTCGGCTGGCAGGCTGATGCCCTGGGCACGGGCCACGGCCTCCACGGCTTCGGGCTTGGCCAGCAGTACGCAGCGGGCGATGCCGCGCGCCTGGCAGATCGCCGCGGCCTGTACCAGTAGGGGCTCGGCGCCTTCCGGCAGGACGATGCGTTTGTTGGCCTGCTGGGCCCGCTGGATCAGCTGGTAGCGGAATACTGCAGGCGACAGGCGCAGCTCGCGAGGTGTGCCGCAGCGCTGGTGCAGCCAGGCGGCATCCAGGTGGCTGGCGACGAAATCGGTGATGAACTCGGCGCGTTCGCGGTCGTCCACCGGGATTTCGCGATTCAGCGAATTGAGCTGGTTGGCGGTGTCGTAGGAGCCGGTGCTGACCGACAGGATCGGCAACCCGGCCTGCAAGGCACCACGGCACAGGCCGAGAATACGTGCATCGGGCTTGCTGTCGCTGGTCAGCAGCAGGCCGGCCAAGGGCACGCCATTGATCGCCGCCAGGCTCACGGCCAGGATGATGTCGTCGCGATCGCCGGGGGTGACCACCAGGGTGCCCGGGGTCAGCAGCGGCACGGTATTGGCCACGGTACGGGCGCAGATGATGATCTTGTTCATGCGCCGCTGCTCGTAGTCACCGGCATTGAGCACCTGGGCACCGAGCAGTTCGGCCACGTCGCGGGTGCGCGGGGCGTTCAGTTCGGGCTGGAAGGGGATGCAGCCGAGCAGGCGGAAGTCGTTGCCACGCAGCAAGGGCGAATGTTCGCGCAGGCGCGTGGCGAAGTCGGCCATGCTTTCGTCGGTGCGCACCTTGTTGAGGATCACCCCGAGCACTTTCGGGTCGCGCGGGCCGCCGAACAGTTGGGCCTGCAGCTCGACGCGCCCGGACAGTTCGCTGAGCACTTCGTTTTCCGGCGCCGAGACCAGGATCACCTCGGCGTCCAGGCTCTTGGCCAGGTGCAGGTTGACCCGGGCCGCATAGCTGGCATGGCGGGTCGGCACCATGCCTTCGACCACCACCACGTCATTGCCGACGCAGGCTTGCTGGTAGAGGCTGATGATCGCCTCGAGCAATTCGTCGAGCTGGCCATCGCCGAGCATGCGCTCGACCTGGGCCAGGCTCAGGGGCATGGGCGGCTTGATGCCGTGGGTGCGGGCGACCAGCTCGGTGGAGCGTTCCGGGCCAGTGTCGCCAGGGTGCGGCTGGGCGATCGGCTTGAAGAAGCCGACCTTGAGCCCGGCGCGCTCCAGGGTGCGCACCAGGCCCAGGCTGATGGAGGTCAGGCCGACGCCGAAATCGGTCGGCGCGATGAAAAATGTCTGCATGTGCTTCTCGAAATAAGCGTTGCAAGGAGTCAACGGCCAAGGGTAGCGCTATCGGCCTGCCGTGCACACCAGCCACACGCGAAAGCCTGGCCGATGCGCTGCGCCCGTTGCGCAGGGTCAAGCACCCACGGGCGTGCCTGCCACGGCGGCTGGTGGCGCAGGTGCTGGGTATGGCCGCAGGAAAGCGTGACCACCCAGTGGCCTTCATCGTCCTGGTGGAAGCCGATGATCCGACTGATGGGTCGCTCCTCGCCCTTGCTGCGTTCGCAATCGGGCGATGCGTTGGTTACACTTGTGGGCTCTACATACTTTTGCAAAAGGTCTTGCCCCATGCTGATCGCCGCCAACAAGGCTGTCTCCATCGACTATACCCTGACCAACGACGCCGGGGAGACCATCGACAGCTCCGCCGGTGGCGCGCCGCTGGTCTACCTGCACGGTGCCCAGAACATCATCCCGGGCCTGGAAAAAGCCCTGGAAGGCAAGCAAGCTGGCGACGAGCTGAACGTCACCATCGAGCCGGAAGATGCCTACGGCGAGTACCTGGCCGAGCTGGTCAGCACCCTGAACCGCAGCATGTTCGAAGGCGTCGACGAACTGGAAGTGGGCATGCAGTTCCACGCATCGGCGCCGGACGGCCAGATGCAGATCGTCACCATCCGTGACCTCGACGGCGACGACGTGACTGTAGACGGCAACCACCCGCTGGCTGGCCAGCGCCTGACCTTCCAGGTCAAGGTGGTCGATGTGCGTGATGCCAGCGAAGAAGAAATCGCTCACCGCCACATCCATGGCGAAGGTGGCCATCACCACTGATTTTCTGCGCTAAGCTCAGAAGGTCGCCAGGCGCTCGGACAAGCCGACACGCCTCCCCGAGGGAGGTCACGGCTTGGATGAGCGCCTTTTTAGTGGGCGCAATTCGCCCCTGCGGCAACCGGGAACCTGAGAGGGGATACAACATGAGTGCATTTCACGACCTGACATTGAAGGCGCTGGACGGCCAGGATCTGCCCCTGGCACCGTTCAAGGGCCAGGTGGTGCTGGTGGTCAATGTCGCGTCCAAATGCGGTCTGACACCGCAATACGCCTCACTGGAGAAGCTCCAGCAGCAGTTCAAGGGCAAAGGCTTCAATGTGCTGGGCCTGCCTTGCAACCAGTTCGCCGGCCAGGAGCCTGGCAGCGAAAAGGAAATCCAGGATTTCTGCCGCCTCAACTATGGGGTGAGCTTCCCGCTGGGGGCCAAGCTCGAGGTCAACGGGCCGCAGCGCCACTCGCTGTACCGGTTGCTGGCGGGTGAGGGGGCCGAGTTTCCGGGGGACATCACCTGGAATTTCGAGAAATTCCTGGTGGGCAAGGATGGACGCGTGCTGGCGCGATTCGCGCCGCGTACCGCGCCAGATGATCCGGCGGTGGTGCAGGCCATCGAAAAGGCCTTGGTCTAAGCAGGCTTGCTCCCACAGGTCCAGCAGCACTGCAGATCGTGTGGGAGCCGGCTTGCCGTGGCGACGAACCGCGGCAATGGGGCGCGAAGCGGTCCCGGCGATACAGCAGAATCACTCAAATCAATAATGCTGGGCTCAGCTCCCGGCTGCCCCTAACCTCAGGCGCATTTCCCCTCCAGACGGAAGTGCCAATGTCCAGCAATCCACTGTTCCAGCCGTTCACCCTCGGCGCGCTCGAGCTGCCGACCCGTGTGGTCATGGCCCCCATGACCCGTACCTTCTGCCCTGGTGGCGTACCTCACGATGGCGTGGTCGAGTACTACCGTCGCCGTGCTGCCGCAGGCGTGGGGCTGATCATCACCGAAGGCACCACGGTCGGCCACAAGGCCGCCAACGGTTACCCCAATGTCCCGCGCTTCCATGGCGAAGACGCCCTCGCCGGCTGGAAGCAGGTGGTCGATGCGGTGCATGCCGAAGGCGGGCGTATCGTCCCGCAGCTGTGGCACGTCGGCGCAGTGCGCCGCCTGGGCACCGAACCGGATGCCGGCGTGCCGGGCTACGGGCCGAGTGGCAAGATCAAGGATGGCCAGGTGCTGGTGCAGGGCATGAGCCATGACGATATCTTCGATGTGATCGGCGCATTCGCCCAGGCTGCTCGCGATGCCCAGGCCATCGGCATGGACGGCGTGGAGATCCACGGTGCCCATGGTTACCTGATCGACCAGTTCTTCTGGGAAGCCAGCAACCGCCGCGACGATGAGTACGGCGGCGATCTGGCCGGGCGTTCGCGCTTTGCGATCGAGCTGATCCGCGCCGTGCGGGCGGCCGTGGGGCCGGACTTCCCGATCATCTTCCGCTTCTCGCAATGGAAGCAGCAGGATTACAGTGCGCGCCTGGTCGAAACGCCAGAGGCCCTGGCAGCGTTCCTCCAGCCATTGTCCGAGGCCGGCGTGGACATCTTCCACTGCTCCACCCGCCGTTTCTGGGAACCGGAGTTCGAAGGCTCGACATTGAACCTGGCCGGCTGGACGCGCCAATTGACCGGCAAGCCGACCATTACCGTGGGCAGCGTGGGGCTCGACGGCGAGTTTCTGCAGTTCATGGTCGATACCGACAAGGTGGCCAAGCCGGCCAGTCTGGAGGGCCTGTTGCGTCGACTGGGCGACGAGGAGTTCGACCTGGTCGCGGTGGGCCGGGCACTGCTGGTGGATGCCGAATGGGCGCAGAAAATCCGCGAAGGTCGTGAGGCGCAGGTGCTGCCGTTCAGCCGCGAGGCGCTGTCGACCCTCGCTTGATGGCCAAGGCCGCGTCTGCCACTGGGGCTTCGCAAGGCAGCGCGTGGCAGGCATTGCGCAAGTGCATCTCGAATTGCTCGACGATCGCCGGCCAGCCTTGGCGGCTGGCGTGCTGACGAGCGTTGAGGCGAACCCGGCGCAAGGTCTCGCTTTCCTCCAGCAACCAGCAGGCTGCATCGACGAAGGCAGCCTGGTCACCGGGCATGGCCAGTGCGCCACTGTGACCATGGCGGATGTGCTGTGCGGCAGCGGCCTCGTCATAGGCGACCACCGCCAGGCCCGAGGCCATGGCTTCGAGCACCACGTTGCCGAACGTTTCAGTCAGGCTCGGGAACAGGAACAGGTCGCCGCTGGCGTAATGTTCGGCCAGGGTCTCGCCCCGCTGTGCGCCGCAGAAAAGCGCATCTGGAAGCTGTTGTTCCAGGCTTTCCCGCTGGGGGCCGTCACCCACCACGATCAAGCGCAAGCGCCGATGTGGATAAGTTTTCTGCAGCGCTGCCATGCAAGGTCGAAGCAGGGCCAGGTTCTTTTCCGCGGCCAGGCGCCCGACATGCAGCACGGCAAGGTCATCCGCAGCCAACCCCCAGGCATCGCGCAGTGCCTGGTTGCGCCTTGATGGGTTGAACAGGCAGGCATCGACGCCGCGGGCCATCAGCGCCAGGCGTTCGAAGCCGCGGCGCTCCAGTTCCAGGCGTTGGCTGGCACTGGGTACCAGGGTGGCGATGGTGCGCCGGTGGAACCAGCGCAGGTAATGGGTGAGCAAGCGTGCCAGCAGGCCCAGGCCGTACTGGCCGGAATATTGCGGAAAGTTGGTATGAAAGCCGCTGACCACAGGGATGTCCAGGCGCCGGGCTGCGCGCAGCGCGCTGAGCCCCAGAGGGCCCTCGGTGGCGATGTACAGCACGTCCGGTCGCAGCTTGCGCCAACGCCGCAACAAGCTGTGCATCGACACTTCGCCCCACTGCAGACCGGGGTAGCCTGGCAGTGCCCAGCCGCGGCACAGCAGTAGTTGCTGGTCGTTATCCACAGGCGCTTCGCCCGCCTGGCGCGGTCGCACGATCTCGACGTGGTGGCCGCGCTGGCGCAAACCGTCACTCAGGCGGCCAAGGGTATTGGCTACCCCGTTGATTTCGGGTGGAAAGGTCTCGCTGACCAGGGTGATGCATAGGGCAGGTGTATTCATGACAAAAAGTTTCCGCCTGCGGCATTGCGCGCTTGTGACACACATGTGACGTGCACATGACGGTTGATTCCCGGCCATTTCAACGGTGTGAATTTTTCCTTTCGTGCAGCTCAAGAACTCGCGCCAGGCAGCCGATGAAGTTGCATTCGATCAGGTGAAGCGCCCCAGGAGAGCGGAATGTTCAACAGCAAGCTCAAGAAAGAAATCCAGGAACTGCGTGAGGCCCTGTGGTCGGTGGAGCAGGTCAAGAGCAGCCTGGACAGCGAAATGCTGGTGCTGCAACTCGACCCCGACGGGCGCATCGAGGAGGTCAACGGCAATTTCGAGAAAGAGATGCTTTACCGTGCCGAGCAACTGATCGGGCGCAACATCGAAGAAATTGTGCCGGCGCACGTGAAAAAGCTCGACTTCTACCAGCGCATGAAAAGCGCCATCAGCCGTGGTGAGCACCTCAACGGCGCATTCCGCCTGCTGCGTGGCAATGGCGAGGAAGCCTGGCTGCGCTCGATCCTGCAGCCGGTGAAGGCCCGTGACGGACGCATCAAGCACTTTTCCATGCACTCCAGCGACCTGACGCGCACCATCGAGACTTCGCGCGAGCACGAAAGCCTGATCAAGGCGCTGATGCGCTCCACCGCCGTGATCGAGTTCAGCCTCGATGGCCAGGTGCTGACGGCCAACGAGCGCTTCCTGCAATCGGTGGGTTACAGCCTGGAGCAGGTGCGCGGCAAGCATCACCGCATGTTCTGCGAGCCGGAAGAGGCCAGTTCAGCGGCCTACCAGGCGTTCTGGGACCAGCTGCGCCGTGGCGAGTACGTGGCCGATCGGTTCAAGCGTGTCGACGCCCACGGGCGCACGATGTGGCTGGAAGCGTCCTACAACCCGATCTTCGACGCCCACGATGTGCTGTACAAGGTGGTGAAGTTCGCCACTGTCATCACCGACCAGGTCAACCAGGAGCAGGCCGTGGCCCTGGCTGCGGACATTGCCTACAACACTTCGCTGGAGACTGACAACAGCGCCCGCAAGGCCACCGATGTGGTGACCCAGACGGTGGACGTGATGCGCGGGCTGGAAGGCTCCATGCAGGACGCCGCCGAAGGTATCCAGGCGCTGGACAAGCAGTCCAAGGTCATCGGCGCGATCATCAAGACCATCAGCGACATCGCCGGGCAGACCAACTTGCTGGCGCTCAACGCTGCCATCGAAGCCGCCCGCGCCGGTGAGCAGGGCCGAGGTTTTGCGGTGGTCGCCGACGAAGTACGTCAGCTGGCGTCACGCACCAGCAGTGCCACCGAGGAAATCGCCAAGGTGGTCCAGCAGAACGAGCAGTTGGCCCAGGCGGCAGTGGACATCATCGATACCAGCAAACGCCAGGCCGAGCAGGGGTTGGCGCTGGCGGCGGATACCGGTGGGGTGATCGTGGAGATTCAGGAAGGGGCGAAGAAGGTGGTGGATGCAGTGGGGCAGTTCTCCAGTCAGCTCAACCACTGATGACGAGGTGGAGCCGCGAAGCGACCCCTGTGTAGCGACAGATCAGCCCTCCTGTTCTGTCTGTTTGATGTGTCTGTACACAATGGTGATAGCTTCGTTGATCAGGTTCAGGTCGATTTTGAGGTGCTGGTCGATACTGGCCAGGCCTCGAGTCTTGAACAACCCGCCTTGGCTGCCGAGGGAGGGGCGTTCACTGTCCAGCACGGCCTCGGTCAACATCTCAACCAGCGTTCTGGAGTAGCTGACCACATTGTCATCGCCCCAGGTGGTGTAGAAAATCTGATCGTAAGTCCGTATCGCCTGGGAAGGCACGCGCAGCGATGGCCTCGACCCGTTCAGCCAGGAGCACCCGGATACGGTCTCCCGAGCTGCTCACCACATTGCCTTGGGGCATGTGGAAGTGGTGGTGCTGTTGTTGGGGGCGATCGTCTCGTACCTCACACGGGGGCGTGGCGATGTCCGGGTGCTGGCGCAGGAGATGGCGGCCAGCAGCAAGGGAGCGGGGCTGGGGCAGTGGATGCTCAAGCATGAGGAGGGGTTGAAGAAGCGGCCGGATTTGCAGGTGCCGGAGCGGCGCAAGGGGGCGATGGATGATACGCAGCCTGTGCAGCCGAATCGGCCTGCAGGGAAAGACAAGGAGCCTTCAAAGGGCAAGCCCGGTAGCATGCCACTTCATACGGTGCCGTGCTTCAAAGCGGACAAGCTACCGGGCTCCAAGCATGGGTCCTGGATTGAAGGAAGCCCTCTGGAAACGCGAGACAAATATCACTTGATTGCACGCAGCGCCTTTGGTGATCTCTATTTATGGGAAGAAAATAGCGGATTATCAGTTACGATCGATAGTCTACTTTCTCGTTATACGGGGGAGGATGTAGATCTAAGCTTGGGAGGAATGGACAGGGAGGTGCAAAACTTTTTTTGTCTGTTGATAAAGAATCCAATGATTTTGGTGATTTTTTCGAGCCCGCCAAGAAGAAACTGGGCCTGCTGAAGGTTGATGAGATGTACGGGTTTGTGCCCGCCTTGGCGTTCGGCGGGCAGGTTGCCTTTGCTAATATCGAGAAAGTCAAGGCGGTGGAGCATCTGATGATACTGTCACAAATTTCCGCGCTAGAGCCCTACAGCTTTTCCGACTTTTGAATCAGTGATCTGCAGATGGGGCTGCATCGCAGCCCCTTCACGTTTCAGCTGCGCTCCCGCACCCAGAACAACGTGGCCCCCGCCACCGCCGCCGGCATCATCAGCACGTTCACCCCCGGGATCATCAGCGCCAGGTAGGTAATCCCGCCAAACCCCAGCGACTGCCAACGCTTCTGGCGCAGCCAGGCGAGCATGTCCTGCCAGCTCATCTTGTTGTTGTCCGCCGGGTAGTCGATGTACTGGATGGCCATCATCCACACCCCGAAGATCAGCCACAGCGGCGCGGCGATCACGTTGACCACCGGGACGAACGAGAGGATGAACAGGCCGATGGCCCGCGGCAAGAAGTAGCCGAGCTTGCGCATCTCGCGGCTGAGGGTACGCGGTACCATGGCCACCAGTTCACCCCAGCTGAAGGCCGGGAAGTTGTCCTGGCCACGCACCACCACTTCGACCTTTTCGGCCAGAAAACCGTTGAACGGCGCCGCGATGATGTTGGCCACCAGGGTGAAAGTGAAGAACACCATCAGCACCAGCAAGGCGACGAACAGCGGCCAGAGGATGTAGCTGAGAAAGCTCAGCCAGTCCGGCAGGGTCGGCATCAGGGCGTCGAGCCACAGGCTGAACTGGTGCCCGGCGAAGTAGACCAGGCCGCCGAACAGCAGCAGGTTGATCGCCAGCGGCAGCAGCACGAACAACCGCAGGTTGGGGCTCAGCACCAGTTTCAGGCCTTCGCGCAGGTACTGGGGGCCAGAGAGGACAGGGGCTTGCATCGAGACGCTCCGCAGACAAGTGAAAACGCGCTGACCTTACCGAGTTTGCAGCGCCGACGAAAGGCGGGCGATCATGAAGAAACTAGCTGTAACAAATGCCCCAGAGCGGCTTTTGCCCGATGAAATCCACACATAGAGGTTGCCTATGAGGTGGATTGTCGAAGGATATTTCCTTAATCTCTGCCACCTCGCTACAGTGCGCTCAATTTTCTGCTTTCGGGACCTGCGCGTTGTAGCCTTCCCCAAGTGCTGCGCGGGTCCTTTTTAACTTTTCCAGCTGGCGCAGCCGGTATACCGATGCCGGCCCCTGCGGCCCGCTCGACAGGAGTTCGACATGTCTGAAGTACGTCATTCGCGCGTCATCATCCTCGGATCCGGCCCTGCCGGTTACAGCGCTGCGGTCTATGCCGCCCGCGCCAACCTCAAGCCGCTGCTGATCACCGGCATGCAGGCTGGCGGCCAGCTGACCACCACCACCGAAGTCGACAACTGGCCGGGCGATCCCCATGGCCTGACCGGCCCGGCGCTGATGCAGCGCATGCAGGAGCACGCCGAGCGCTTCGAGACCGAGATCGTCTTCGACCACATCAACGCCGTCGACCTGGCCAACAAGCCCTTCACCTTGCGGGGCGACAGCGGCACTTACACCTGCGATGCCTTGATCATCGCCACTGGCGCCAGCGCGCGTTACCTGGGCCTGCCGTCGGAAGAGACCTTCATGGGCAAGGGCGTTTCCGCTTGCGCGACCTGCGACGGCTTTTTCTACCGCAACAAGCCGGTAGCGGTCGTCGGCGGTGGCAACACCGCAGTCGAAGAGGCGCTGTACCTGGCCAACATCGCCAGCAAGGTGACCCTGGTGCACCGCCGCGAGACCTTCCGCGCCGAGAAGATCCTGGTCGACAAGCTCAACGCCCGCGTTGCCGAAGGCAAGATCGAGCTCAAGCTCAACGCCACCCTGGACGAAGTGCTGGGCGACAACATGGGCGTGACCGGTGCTCGCCTGAAGAACAACGACGGCAGCAGCGACGAAATCAGGGTCGACGGCGTGTTCATCGCCATCGGCCACACCCCGAACACCTCGCTGTTCGAAGGCCAGCTGACCCTCAAGGACGGCTACCTAGTGGTCAACGGCGGTCGTGAAGGCAATGCTACCGCAACCAACGTGGAAGGTGTGTTCGCCGCCGGTGACGTGGCTGACCACGTCTACCGTCAGGCCATTACCTCGGCCGGCGCCGGTTGCATGGCTGCGCTGGACGTCGAGCGTTACCTGGACGGGTTGGCCAACGCCTCGTTCTGATGTGATGACGCTGGGGCTGCCTTGCAGCCCAATCGCCGGCAACCCACAAAAAAACCGGCCCATTGGCCGGTTTTTTCATGCCTGCGATCAGCTCACAGGCTCAACCGCATCGACAGGTCCACAGCCTTCACATCCTTGGTCATGGCGCCAATGGAGATGTAGTCCACACCGGTTTCGGCAATCACCCGCAGGGTGCTCTCGTTCACGCCGCCACTGGCTTCGAGCTTGGCCTTGCCGGCCGTGATGCGCACCGCTTCGCGCATTTCGTCCAGTGTCAGCTCGTCGAGCATGATGATATCGGCACCGGCCGCCAGCGCCTGGCGCAGTTCGTCCAGGCTCTCCACCTCGATTTCCACCGGCTTGCCCGGCGCGATGCGGTGCGCCGCCGTCACGGCCTCGGCCACGCCACCGCTGGCGGCAATGTGGTTTTCCTTGATCAGGAAGGCATCGTAGAGGCCTATGCGGTGGTTATCGCAGCCACCGCAGGTCACTGCGTACTTCTGTGCCAGGCGCAGGCCTGGCAGGGTCTTGCGGGTGTCGAGCAAGCGCACCTGGGTACCGTCGACCAGGTCGGCCAGCAAGCGCGCACGGGTGGCCACGCCCGACAGCATCTGCAGGAAGTTCAGCGCACTGCGCTCGCCGCTGAGCAGCGAGCGTGCCGGGCCTTCGAGGTGGAACAGCGGCTGGTTGGCGACGGCGCGGTCGCCGTCGGCCACCTGCCAGTGCACCGCCACACGGGGGTCGAGCTGGCGGAACACGGCATCGACCCAGGCGCTGCCGGCAATCACGCAGTCTTCACGGGTGATGATGGTGGCCTTGGCCAGGCGCTCGGCCGGGATCAGCTGCGCGGTGATATCGCCACTGCCAATGTCCTCCAGCAGCGCGCGGCGCACGTTGGCTTCGATCTCGGCGGTCAGGTCGGCAAGGCGTAGGTTCGGCATGGTCGGCTCCACAAGCAAGGTGCCGGCGATTATAGGGCAGGGGGACGGTGTGTACAGCCGCCTTGCGGGCGACCTTTGGTCAGGCCGGCCGAGCATCCACGGGAAAGCGGGGTCTTTGAGCGGCAGGTGCTGGCAGCTGTCAGTCTTTTTACTGCATCTGCGCGCCTGCACCGGCCATGCGGATCAGGCACCGAACGAGGTAAGGGTGGACGAGGCGATCGTGCTGGCCCTGGCCGAAGAACCCGCCTGTGTGCCGCTGTGCCAGGTCGATGAGCGCGCCGTGGAATGGCGGGTGATACGTCACCTGCGTATCGGCGCCTGGATCGAGGTGCTGGACGATGACGAGGCGCTGCGCTGCAAGCTGGTGGCGCGCATCGACGGCAGCGACCGTCTGGTGTTCGCCAACCGCACCGGCATGAAGGTGCGCGAGTGGAGCACGGCCGGCCTGGTCCAGGCGTTGCGCCGTGGTGAAGTGCGCATGCTCGATGACGGGCTGCTGTTCGAGCGGGCGTTGGCCGCGGTGCTCGAAAACTTGCGCCAGCAGCAGGTTCACTGAAGGCAGGCGCAACACCGGCATTACAACGATTCACATGCAAAGCGCCGCCCGGGCAGGGCATACTGCGGTTCTGTACCCGGCGTTTTTCAGGACCTACCCCATGCAATTGGACCGTGCCACGGGCTGGTTCCACGGAACCGGAATCACCCACTGCCCATCGCCGAACTTCAATGCCCGCCCCGAGGGCGAATCGATTTCCCTGCTGGTGATCCACAACATCAGCCTGCCGCCCGCCTGTTTTGGCAGCGGCAAGGTGCAGGCCTTCTTCCAGAACCGCCTGGACCCCGATGAACATCCTTACTTCGCCAGCATCAGCCACCTCACCGTGTCGGCGCACCTGTTCGTCGAGCGCGACGGCGCCGTCACCCAGTTCGTGTCCTTGCTCGAACGTGCCTGGCATGCCGGGGTTTCCCGTTTCGACGGGCGCGAAGGCTGCAACGATTTTTCCATCGGTATCGAACTGGAGGGCACTGACGATCTGCCCTACACAGAGGCCCAGTACGCCGTGCTGACGCAACTGACCCGGCACATCCAGGCGGCCTGGCCGGCCATCGGCCTGGATCGCATCCAGGGCCACAGCGATATCGCCCCCCAGCGCAAGACCGACCCCGGCCCGGCATTCGACTGGCCGCGCTACCGCGCTGACGTGAAGGACAACGAGGACAAGGCATGAGTTTTCTGGTGTTGTTGCTGGCGCTGTGGGTAGAAAAATTCTCTGCCCTGCGCCACCAGGTGCAACGGGATGGTTTCTTCCTGGGTGAACTGGTACGCCTGGAGCGCAGCGGCAAGGTGCACCCCTGGTGGACCTTGGCCATCCTGGTGCTGGCGCCGGTGGCGCTGCTGGTCTTGCTGCTGCATGTGCTCGACCCGGTCGCCTACGGCTTGCTGGCCTTGCCGGTGCACCTGGTGGTGCTGATCTACAGCCTGGGGCGCGGCGATGCCAAGGCGTCCCTCGGGCCGTTCCGCGATGCCTGGCGGCGTGGCGACGACCAGGCCGCGCTGCATGTGGCCGAGCGCGACCTGGGGCTGGCAGCGGACGAGCCGCACAGCCTGCTGGTGCGCGTGCAGGGCAATCTGTTGTGGCAGGTGTACCAGGGTTTCTTCGCCGTGATCTTCTGGTACTTCGTGCTTGGCCCTGGCGCGGCGCTGGCTTATCGCTTGCTGGCGCTGACGGCCGAGCACAGTGGCCAGCCTGCGCTCAAGGCCCGTGCCGAGCGACTGAGGCATGTGATGGACTGGCTGCCGGTCCGTCTGCTGGCACTGAGTTTCGCCTTGGTGGGCAACTTCCTGGCGGTGACCCGGGTGATGCTGCACGAGGTGCTCAACGTGCATATCAGTGCCGCGCATCTGGTGGCCAGGGTGGGCCGGATTGCCGACGACATCCCCGAACATGAAGACAGCCAGCGTGGCCTGGGGCGGCTGGACAGCCTCTGGGAGCTGCTGCTGCGCGCTGCCGTGTTGTGGTATGCGGGCTTTGCCTTGTGGACGGTGCTGGTCTGAGCAAGCGCGCTGACAGCTTCTTACCTGTGGAAGCCGGCTTGCCGGCGATAGGGCCGGTACTACCAACCAAACAACTCACAGGCATTCTTGCTACTGGCTTGCGCCAGGACGTCTGCCTCGATGCCCATCAGCCCAGCCAGAGCCTCGGCTATCTCCGGCAAATGCTCCGGGCTGTTGCGCTGCCCGGCGAACATCGCCGGTGCCATGTCCGGCGAGTCGGTCTCGAGCACGACGCTTTCCAGCGGTAACCGGGCGATGGTCTTGCGCAACCGCAACGCCTGCGGCCAGGTCGCGGCGCCGCCCAGCCCAAGCCGAAAACCCAGCTTGATGTATTCGCGCGCCTCTTCATGACTGCCGGCAAACGCGTGGATCACCCCCGCCCGCGCCGGCTTGTAACGCTTGAGCGTGGCGATCACCTGGGCATGGCTGCGGCGCACGTGCAGCAGGGCGGGCAGGGCGAAGTCGCAGGCCATCTGCAACTGCGCTTCGAACAGCGCCTGCTGACGTTCCTTGTCCAGCGCTTCGAGGTAGTAGTCCAGGCCGAACTCGCCCACGGCGCACAGCCGCGGGTCACCGCTCAGGCGTTCCAGCCATTCGCGCAATTGCACCAGGTGCTCGGGGCAATGCTGGTCCAGGTAGACCGGGTGCAAGCCGAGCGCCGCATGCACGCAAGGTTCAGCGCAGGCCAGGTCCCAGACCCGCTGGAAATTGGCCTGATACACCCCCAGCACCACCATCCGCTGCACCCCGAGCGCCGCCGCATTGGCCAGCAGGCGCGGCCGGTCGGCGTCGAAATCGGGGAAGTCCAGATGGGTGTGGGTGTCGATCAGGTGCATGGTCAGCCTGCAGCAATGCGTTGCTTGAAGGTTCGACCGATGGCATGCACGCCGGGTTCGTAGCGTTTCTCTTCGATCGCGGCCAGGGCCAGCTCCAGCGCTGTCGAGGCGATCAGGCCGTGTTGCTGGGCCATGGCGTTGACCGGCAGCGGCAGGAAGTCCAGCAGCTGGTTGTCACCGAAGGTGCCCAGTTGCAGCTGGCGCGAGTCGGCCGAGCGCGCCTGCAGGGTGTCGAACACGCCTTGCAGCAGCACATAGGAGGTGGTCACCAGGGCATCCGGCAGCCCACCCAGCTCGTCGACCAGTTGCTGCATCAGGCGCTGGCCGCATTCGCGGCTGAAGGCCTCGCCTTGATAACGCCGCACGTCACCGGCAAAACCTTGCAAGGCCTCGTCGAAGCCACCGGCACGCGCCTGGCTGACCGACAGTTCCGGGCGCGCACCGATCAAGGCGATGCTGCGTGGCGCAGTGCTCAGCAGGCTGTCGGCCAGCTGGCGGCTGGCATCGCGGTCGTCACTGATGACCGAGCAGAAGTGTGCCGGGTCCAGGCGCCGGTCGATGGCGATCACCGGCAGGCCTTTGTCCTGCAGGTCGCGGTAGCTGTCGTCTTCGGGCGGCAGGCAGCTGGCGACGAACAGGGCATCGCAGCGCCGGGCACGGAACAGTTGCTGCAGCTGGCGTTCGCTGTCGGGCTGGTCGTCGCTGCTGGCAATCAGCAACTGGTAGCCACGGGCACGGGCGCCCTGTTCCAGTTGTTTGGCGATGCGGGCGTAGCTGGGGTTCTCCAGATCCGGGAGAATGAAGCCCAGGGTACGGGTGTGCCGGCTGCGCAGGCCCGCGGCCTGCGGGTTGGGGGTGAAGCCGTGGGCCTCGACCACCGCGCGCACGCGCTCGACAGTGCTGCTGCTGATGCGCTGCTGTTCAGCTTTGCCATTGATGACGTAACTGGCAGTGGTCACGGACACACCGGCCAGACGGGCGATATCGCTGAGTTTCACCGAATTTTCCTTGTTATTACCGGGACTGGTCGTGGGACAGGACCGAATAGTTTGACCCGGTCAGGCTGCCACGCGCAGACGACCATTGTCGCAATTGTCCGACAGGATGGGGCTTTTTCCCTGGAAGATTATCGAGTAACGTGGCCGCTTGGTCAGGTTAAACGTTTCAGCTGTCTATTTTTCTGCCCCGCCTGCCGCTCGTGCAAGGCCGTTGAACTGGCTGAAACCGTGAATTTCACAACAATACCTCACTACCCGGCATTTATCGCAAGGGGCTGCAAAAGGAGAAGGTCATGCTCGAGCTCGCCAAGGAGCAGATAGCCATGGGCCAGACGGCCGCCGACAAGGCCGAGGCATTGCGCCTGCTGGCGCAGCAGCTGGTGGCCGATGGCCTGGTCGCTGACGGCTACCTGCAAGGGCTGCAGGCGCGCGAGGCGCAAGGGTCCACGTTCCTTGGCCAGGGCATCGCCATCCCCCACGGCACCCCGCAGACGCGTGACCTGGTGTTTGCCACCGGCGTGCGCCTGCTGCAGTTTCCCGAGGGTGTCGACTGGGGCGACGGCCAGATCGTCTACCTGGCGATCGGCATCGCTGCCCGTTCCGATGAGCACCTGCGCCTGCTGCAATTGCTGACCCGTGCCCTGGGCGAAACCGACCTGGCCGAGGCCCTGCGCCGGGCCAGCTCTGCCGAGGCGTTGCTCAAGCTACTGCAAAGCGCGCCGCAGGAATTGGCGCTGGACGCACAGCTGGTCGGCCTGAACCTGCCCGCCGAGGACTTCGACGAATTGGCCTGGCGTGGCGCGCGCCTGCTGCAACGGGCCGGCTGCGTCGATGGAGGGTTTGCCGCCGTGCTGCAACAAGCCGAGCCATTGCCGCTGGGCGAGGGCCTGTGGTGGCTGCACAGCGAACGTCAGGTGCGCCAGCCGGGCCTGGCTTTCGTCACCCCGCAGCAACCCTTGCGCTATCGTGACCAGCCGCTCAATGGCCTGTTCTGCCTGGCCAGCCTCGGTGTGGCGCACCAGGCATTGCTCGAACGCCTTTGCGAAGTGCTGATCGAGGGCCGTGGGCAAACGCTGTACCAGGCCACCAGCAGCCGCGCCGTACTCGAAGTGCTGGGCGGCGAGGCGCCTGCCGACTGGCCCAGTGCACGCATTGCCCTGGCCAACCCCCACGGCCTGCATGCTCGCCCGGCGAAGATCCTTGCGCAGCTGGCCAAGGGCTTCGAAGGCGAGATTCGCCTGCGCGTGGTGGACAGCGCGCAGCCGGCGGTGTCGGTCAAGAGCCTCAGCAAGCTGCTCAGCCTGGGTGCCCGACGTGGGCAGGTGCTCGAACTGATCGCCGAGCCGTCCATCGCCAGCGACGCCTTGCCTGCCCTGCTGGCCGCCATCGAAGAGGGCCTGGGCGAGGCGGTGGGACCCTTGCCAGCCATCGCCAGCCAAGCCGCGTCGATGCCGGCCGAAGTACTTCAGGCACCCACCGCAGGCAGCCGCATCCAGGCGGTGGGCGCGGCACCTGGTATCGCCAGTGGGCCGGCGCATGTCTGTGTCGAGCGTGAGATCGACTACCCGTTGCGTGGCGAATCGCCCACACAAGAGCGCCTGAAGCTGCAGCAAGCCCTGGCAGCGGTGAACGGCGAGCTGCAGGCGCTGGTACAGCGCAGCGACAAGGCCATTGGCGAGATCTTCGTCACCCACCAGGAAATGCTCGCTGACCCGGCGCTGAGCGACGATGTCGAACTGCGCCTGGCCCAGGGCGAGAGTGTCGCAGCCGCGTGGATGGCCGTGATCGAAGCGGCCGCGCGCCAGCAGGAGGCGCTGCACGATGCGTTGCTGGCCGAGCGCGCCGCCGACCTGCGCGACATCGGTCGCAGGGTGCTGGCCCAGCTCTGTGGCGTGCAGGCCCAGGCCGAGCCCGAGCAAGCCTATGTACTGGTGATGGCCGAAGTGGGCCCTTCCGATGTCGCCCGGCTGGATCCGGCCCGGGTCGCCGGCATCGTCACCGCGTATGGTGGCGCCACGGCCCACAGCGCAATCGTCGCCAGGGCCCTGGGCATTCCGGCGGTGGTCGGCGCGGGTGCAACGATTCTGCAGCTCGAGGCCGGTACTGCGTTGCTACTCGATGGCCAGCGCGGCACCCTCAGCGTGGCGCCTCCTGCCGATGAGCTGCACCGTGCGCTGGCCGAGCGCGACCAGCGCGAACAGCGCCTGCGCGCCGCCTGGACCGATCGCCTGGCACCTGCCGTGACTCGCGACGGCCATGCCGTCGAGGTGTTCGCCAACATCGGCGAGAGCAGCGGCATCGACAAGGTCGTGGACCAGGGCGCCGAAGGCGTCGGCCTGCTGCGCACCGAACTGCTGTTCATGGCCCATCCCCAGGCCCCGGACATTGCCACCCAGGAAGCCGAGTACCGCCGTGTCCTCGATGGCCTGGAAGGGCGGCCACTGGTGGTGCGTACCCTCGATGTGGGTGGCGACAAGCCCTTGCCCTACTGGCCGATCCCCAGCGAAGACAACCCGTTCCTTGGCGTGCGCGGCGTGCGCCTGACCCTGCAGCGGCCGCAGATCATGGAAGATCAGTTGCGTGCCCTGCTGTGTGCCGCTGATAACCGCCCGCTGCGGATCATGTTCCCGATGGTCGGCCAGGTGCACGAATGGCGCGAAGCAAGGGCCATGGTCGAGCGCCTGCGTGAGGAAATCCCGGTCGCCGATCTGCAGCTTGGCATCATGGTCGAAGTGCCGTCTGCAGCCCTGCTGGCGCCACAGCTGGCGCGCGAGGTGGACTTCTTCAGCATCGGCACCAACGACCTGACCCAATACACCCTGGCCATCGACCGGGGCCACCCGAGTCTCTCGGCCCAGGCCGACGGGCTGCACCCGGCGGTGCTGAGCCTGATCGACATGACCGTTCGCGCCGCCCACGCCCATGGCAAATGGGTGGGCGTGTGCGGGGAGCTGGCCGCCGACCCTCAGGCCGTGGCCGTGTTGCTGGGCCTGGATATCGACGAGCTGAGCGTGGCAGCGCGCAGCATTGCCGAAGTAAAGGCCCTGGTCCGCCAGGCCAATCACCAGACGGCCCGCGCCCTGGCGCGCGAGGCCCTGCAACAGGACAGCGCCGCGGCAGTTCGCGCGCTGGTGGAGCGTTACTGAATGGCCAAGATCCTCACCCTGACCCTGAACCCGGCGCTGGACATTACCGTCGGCCTCGACGCCCTGCGCCCCGGGCACGTCAACCGAGCCCATGATCAGCGCAGCCATGCCGCCGGCAAGGGCCTGAACGTGGCCCAGGTCCTGGCTGACCTGGGCCACAGCGTGACGGTCGGTGGCTTCCTTGGCAGCGATAACCTGCAACCGTTCGAGGCGCTGATCGCGCAACGCGGTTTTACCGACTGCTTTGTCCGCGTGCCCGGCGAAACCCGTAGCAACCTCAAGCTGGTGGAAGCCGATGGCCGCGTCACCGACATCAATGGGCAAGGGCCGCAGGTCGATGACGCCGCTCAAGCTGCCTTGCTCGATCGCTTGCAAGCGATAGCGCCAGGGCACGACGCAGTGGTTGTGGCCGGCAGCCTGCCGCGTGGCGTCAGCCCGCAGTGGTTTCGCCAATTGCTGGAACGGTTGCAGGCGATGGACCTGAAGGTCGCCCTGGACAGCAGCGGCGAGGCCCTGCGCGCCGGCCTGCAAAGTGCGCCCTGGCTGGTCAAGCCCAATACCGAGGAGCTGGGCGAGGTACTGGGCCTCGCCGTGCATGGCCCCGCCGCCCAGCGCGCCGCCGCCGAGCGGATTCTGGCCACGGGGGTGGAGCATGTGGTGGTGTCGGCGGGCGAGCAGGGGGTCAGCTGGTTCGCCGCTGGCCGTGCGCTGCGCGCCGAGCCGCCGCAGGTGCGCGTGGCCAGCACCGTGGGCGCCGGCGACTCGCTGGTGGCCGGCATGGTCCACGGCCTGCTGTTGGCCGAAGCCCCGGCGCAGACCCTGCGCCGCGCCACCGCCATCGCCGCCCAGGCGGTGACCCAGGTCGGCTTCGGGATCCACGACCGCGAACAACTGGCGCGCCTGGAAGCCGCCGTGCAACTGACAGAACAACAAGAGGGTTGCCGATGAACATCGCCATTGTCACCGCCTGCCCCAATGGCCAGGTGTCCAGTGTGCTGAGCGCGCGCCTGCTGGCGGCTGCTGCCCAGCGCCGTGGCTGGAAAACCTGCGTCGAAGTCGTCGATGCCGAGCATCCGGAGCGCCAGCTCAGCGCCGAGCAGATCGCGCAAGCCGATTGGGTGCTGGTGATCAGTACGGGCTCGCTGGACCTGTCCCGGTTCACCGGCAAGCGCGTTTACCAGAGCACGCCGGCCCAGGCCCTGGCCGACCGCGAAGGGTTTCTCGACCGGGCCGCCGCCAATGCCCGGGTTCAGACGGATGTCCCCGCCCAGGTGGGCCAGCCAGCGGCTGCGCGCATCGTCGCGGTCACCGCCTGCCCGACGGGCGTGGCGCACACCTTCATGGCCGCCGAGGCCCTGCAACAGGCCGCTCAGCATCTGGGCCACGCGTTCACCGTGGAAACCCAGGGCTCGGTCGGCGCGCGCAACCCGCTTTCGGCCCAGGCCATCGCCGAGGCCGATGTGGTGCTGCTGGCCGCCGATATCGAGGTGCCCACGGCCCGTTTCGCCGGCAAGCGCATCTACCGCTGTGGCACGGGCATCGCGCTCAAGCAGGCCCGGGCAACGCTGGACAAGGCGTTGGCCGAAGCCAAGGTGGAAAGTGCAGGCGATACCACAGCTGCCGTTGCCAAGGCGGAGAAGACCGGTGTCTACAAGCACCTGCTCACCGGCGTGTCATTCATGCTGCCGATGGTAGTGGCCGGTGGTCTGTTGATCGCCTTGTCATTCGTGTTCGGCATCGAGGCGTACAAGGAGCCGGGCACCCTGCCGGCCGCCTTGATGCAGATAGGCGGCGAGGCGGCCTTCAAGCTGATGGTGCCGTTGCTGGCGGGCTATATCGCCTGGTCCATCGCCGACCGTCCGGGCCTTGCCCCGGGGATGATCGGCGGCCTGCTGGCCGGCACCCTGGGTGCCGGCTTCATCGGTGGCATCGTTGCCGGCTTTCTTGCCGGCTACAGCGCCAAGGCCATTGCCCGCTGGGTCCGGCTGCCGAGCAGCCTGGAGGCACTCAAGCCGATCCTGATCATCCCGCTGCTGGCGAGCCTGTTCACGGGCCTGGTGATGATCTACGTGGTCGGTCAGCCGGTGGCGGCCATGCTCGAAGGGCTGACGCACTTTCTCGACAGCATGGGTACCACCAATGCCATTCTGCTCGGCCTGCTGCTGGGCGGCATGATGTGCGTCGACCTGGGCGGGCCGATAAACAAGGCCGCCTATGCATTCTCGGTCGGGCTGCTGGCCTCGTCGAGCTATGCGCCGATGGCCGCGACCATGGCGGCCGGCATGGTGCCGCCGATCGGCCTGGGCATCGCCACCTTCCTGGCACGGCGCAAGTTTGCCCAGAGCGAGCGGGAAGCGGGCAAGGCGGCGTTGGCGCTGGGTTTGTGCTTCATCTCGGAAGGGGCGATTCCGTTCGCGGCCAAGGACCCCCTGCGGGTGATTCCGGCGAGCGTGGCAGGCGGCGCGTTGACCGGCGCACTGTCGATGTACTTCGGCTGCAAGTTGATGGCGCCCCATGGCGGGCTGTTCGTGCTGCTGATACCCAATGCGATCAACCATGCGCTGCTGTATCTGCTGGCGATCGTGGCCGGCAGCCTGCTGACGGCGGTGGTGTATGCCTTGATCAAGAAGAGTGAGCGGGTCGAGTTGGCGGTGGCGCCGGTCAAGGGGTGAGCCTTGCGTTGGTCTCACTGGCCTCATCGCCGATGCTTCTGCCGCAACGGCACCAGCAAGTCCCCCAGGCCGTTATGGTCGACTTCATGCATCAACGCCAGCAATCCACCCAGCTCCCCGGCCGGAAACCCCTTGCGCGCAAACCACGCCAGGTAATCCCCCGGCAGGTCGGCAATGATCCGCCCCTGGTATTTACCAAAAGGCATCGTGCGCGTGACCAGCAGTTCGAGGGTTTCCGGTTTCATGGAGGATGCCTGCCAAGGAAATGCGCCGACCATACTGCAATCTGCACGAACGCCCAAGCGGCGATCATGCACAACGCCGTTTGGTCGTGATCGGCGGAATTCATTAACTAATTGTTTTACAGGTATTTTTTTGAGACGTTGAGCTTGGCACGAAGACTGCTCCGTTATAGGTGACTATCACCTGCCAAGGAGTTATGCCATGAGCAATCCCAACAAAGACGTGATCGACGTGCTCAACGACCTGATCGAGTACAGCAAGGATGGCGAGAAGGGTTTCAAGACCTCGGCCGATGATGTGAAGAATCCTGAGTTGAAGGCGTTCTTCGTCCAGCGCGCAGGCGAGTGCAGCGCTGCTGCAAGCGAACTGCAAAGCGAAGTGCGCCGACTCGGTGGTGACCCGGAAACCTCCACCAGCATCAGCGGCGACATGCACCGCGGCTGGGTGAACCTCAAGTCGATGGTGACCGGCAAGGACGAAGAGGCCGTGCTCAATGAAGTGGAGCGCGGCGAGGACCATGCCCTCAAGGCCTACAAGGAAGCGCGCGAGAAACTGGTCAAGCTGGGCCGCGCGGCCAGCGACCAGAGCTATGCGCTGGTCGAGAAGCAGCTGCAAGGCGTGCAGCGCAACCATGACCAGGTGAAAGCGCTGCGCAACGCCGCCCGCGCGCGCTCCTAAGCGCTCGGCCCCTCTACCCGGTTGCGGCCATTGGCCTTGGCCCGGTAGAGGGCTTCGTCCGCGGCACCCAGCACCTGCGTCAGGTCTTGCTGGGTACCTGGAATGTATACACCGATGCCGACGCTGACCGTGACCGAACGGGCATCGTCGGCAAACGGTGCCAAGGCTTCGACCCCTGTCCGGATGCGTTCGGCCAGCAGCAGGGCGCCGGGCAGTTCGGTCTCCGGCAGAATCACCTGAAACTCTTCCCCGCCATAGCGTGCCGCCAGGTCGGCGGGACGGCGCAAGCACTGTTCAATGGCCTTGGCCACCTCACGCAGGGCATGGTCGCCACCGGCATGGCCGTGGCGCTGGTTGAACGCCTTGAAGTGGTCCACATCGACCATCAGCACCGCCAACGGCTTGCGATTGCGCTGGGCGCGGGCCCATTCCAGACGTAGCACCTGATCCAGCCGACGGCGGTTGGCAAGGCCCGTGAGGCTATCGGTTGCCGCCAGGGTGGCCAGGCCCAACTCGGCTTCCTGGCGGCGCTGCAGTTCGCGTCCCAGCAGCAAGGTCAGCCAGAGGATGCCGACGCACAATACCCCGGTAGCGACGCTCACCAGAATCGCCGTGCGCCGCCACGACTGGAACACCTCGTCGGCCGAGTTCACCACCAGCACGATCAACGGCAGATCGGCGACCCTGGCAAAGGTGAACATGCGCTGGGCGCCGGTACTGCTCGAGGGCGCGTTGAAACTGCCGCTGCGCTCGCTGAGCACGCGCTTGAAGTTCGGCCGCTCGCTGTAGTCGCCGCCGATCCGCGGGTCCTGCGGGCGTGAGGGTTGCCGGGCGAGCAACTGGCCGTTGGTGTTCAACAGGTTGATGCTGCTGTCCTCGCCGATGTCCAGGCGTTGGAACAGTTCGTTGAAATAGGAGAGGCGCAAGGCGCCTGCGGCCACCCCTGCGAATTCCCCCGTGGGGCCTGGAATGCGCCGGCTGAAACTGATGCACCAGTCGAGGTCGCCGAGCCTGGCCTTGAACGGCGGGCCCACCACCAGGCCCAGGTCGGGGTTGTGCAAGTGGGCCTGAAAGACCCCGGTGTCAGCGAAGTTGGCCTTGCGCGGCACGTTGCTGGTGGAGTCGCCCACCACATCGCCTGCCTTGTCGAGCCACAGCACGTCCCCACGGCGTTTATCGACGAAGGCTTCGTTGAACAGCAAGCGTTGGCGCAGTGGCCCAGGGATCTCGGGCAACTCCTTGCGGTTGACTGCCCAGATCAGCCCCTGCAGGGACTGATCGTAGAGTTCCACATTGCGCAGGATGTCGCTTTCGATCAGTTGCACGATGTTGTTCGAGGCGCGAATCGCCGACTGCTCCACGCTGTCGCGTTCGCGCGCCAGCAGGTAGCTGACGATGGCCACGATGGCGAGCACGGCAAGGCAACTGCCCAGGTTGAGGATCAGCTCGGGGTGCGACCTGTAGAGTGCGAGACGCGGTAATCGAGTGGGCATGCGCGCTATTGCTGAGGCAGGGCCATTTGCGGCGGCGACATTTTAGGGAAGCGGGAGTTGTCGGACAAGATTTGTCCGACGGAATCGTCCGGGGGCTGCGTTGCAGCCCATCGCCGGCAAGCCGGCGAAACGGGGGCAAGGCCCCCGCCCGCGGTCTGGGATCAGAACACGTTCAATGGATAATCGACGATCACCCGCAGTTCATCGTTGTCGCTGTTGTCGTCGATCGACGCATAACCCTGGCTGCCGCGGTGGGTGGCATAGCGCACCAGCACCGACAGATCCTTCAGGTTGCCTTCCTGGAACACATACTTCACGTCCAGGTCACGCTCCCAGTGCATGGCGTTCTTGCCATCGGCGCGGTAGTAGTCGTAGTGGCGGGTGTCCTGGGTGGCTTTGCTCAGGTCCGCCTCGCCGCGCGAGTACGAGACCATGGTGCTCAGCCCGGGAATGCCGACACCGGCGAAGTTGTAGCCATACTGCAGCTTCCACGAACGCTCGTTGGGTGCGTTGAAGTCGGAGTACATGCGCGAGTTGTCCAGGTACACGCTGTCACCCAGGTTGATGTAGTCGAACGGCGTGTTGCCGTTGACCCGCTGGTAGGCGGCGGTAACGCTGTGATAGCCGGCATTGACCGTGAAATGCAGGCTGTAGGTGTTGTTGTCGATCTCGCCCAGCAGCGCCTGGCCGGTGTCCTGGGTGTGGTAGAAGTGCACGCCCGGGTTGAGGCTGACCAGGTCGTTGACCACGTAGGTGTAGTCGAAGTCGGCGTAGTACTGGTTCCAGATGTCCTTCAGCTCGGCCGCATACAGGTTGGCGCTGATGTTCTCGGTGCCGGTCCAGGCGGCGCCTGCCCAGTTCAGGTGCTCGCTCTTGTCGCCTTCGTCCAGCGCACCGTAGTAGGTGTCGATACGGCGGTGGCCGCTCTGGTTGTAGGGCTTGGTGAAGCTGACCTGGCCACCTTCGAGCAGCAGGCCGTCGATGCTGGTGTTGGTCAGGCTCACGCCACGGAAGGTCTGCGGCAGCATGCGCGACTCACCCCCGGCGATCACCGGGTTGGTGAGGAACAGGTCACCGGCCTTGAGCTCGGTGTCGAACGCCTTGAGCTTGACCGCCGCGCCAGCGGTGGAGAACGAGTGCGGCGCCGCGCCCAGCTCGCCGTCGTCCTTGAAGTGCGAAGGCAGGATGCTGGTACCGGCATGGCCGCCACCACCGTCGAGCTTCAGGCCCAGTATGGCATGGGCGTCGAGGCCGAAGCCGACTACCCCAGGGGTATAGCCGGACTCGAATCGGGCGACCGCCCCCTGGCCCCACTCGCGCTTGTCGCGCACGCCTTGGTTGAGGTTGTTGCGGTTGAAATAGGCATTACGCAAATGCAGGTTGAACGACGAGCCTTCGATGAAGCCATCAGCCTTGTCTTCATCTGCCTGGGCGGCGACAGGCATCGTTGCAGCCAATGCAATGAACAGCGGGGTAAAACGAAACGCAGAAGACACCGGTACAAGCTCCTTTGGTCTGACGGTGGGGCAGTTTTTATTTTTGAATGTGCAACTTTCTTGTTCGCGACGTAACAACCAGGCTGATCGTCAAAGCACATAAAAAAGCCGCTGATCGGCAGCGGCTTTAAAAGGCTAACATATCGGCAGCGGTGCTGCCCATGACGTAGCCGAGGGAAAACTCGGGCGGCAGCGAGGTGAACTCAGCTGTCGGCGTTGGCTTCGACGGATACTTTAGAGGCTGTCTGTTCCGGTGCTTTCAAGGCGTCGGCTTTCTGTGCGACGACTTCGCGGGCTTCCTGATGAACAGCGGCAAGTTCTGCATTACGGGCGACAAAGGCCTGGGATTCTTCTGCCATGGCCAGGGGCGACAACAACAGGGAAGACAGAACGAAAACGCTGGCAATACCCATACTGTTGGACATTTTGAAACTACCTTCTTGCAACGCAAGTGCTAATGGGAACAGGGCTAAAGTTAGTCGTTTCAAGGCCCTGGAAACAGCGTCCCTGGTGATAAGCACTGTTGCGCAAAAGGTAATGATTGCGTTGAAAAGCAATTAGACTTTCGCCCCAAACCCGCGTGTTTGAGCGCTTGGCAGGCGAATGCCGAAGGTGTTCGAGCCACCTTCGCTACGCACGAAAACATCCCCACCATGCATCACTGCGATCGCCTTGACGATCGCCAAGCCCAACCCATGGTTGCCCCCGCCACTGTTGCTGCGGGCTGCATCCACCCGGTAGAAGCGCTCGAACAGCAGCGGCAGGTGGGCATCCTCGATCGCCGGCCCCGGGTTGCTCACGGCGATGCTGACCTGCTGCGGGCCGGCATCGATGTGCACCTGGATAGCCTGGTTCGGCGCGGTGTGCTGCACGGCATTGTTCAACAGGTTGATCAGCGCCCGACGCAGCTGGGCCTTTTCGATGGGGGCCAGAGCATCGCCACTGACCGTGACGCTGACCTGGGCGTCTTCGAGGATGTAGTCCAGGTAATCGAGGGTGGTCGCCACTTCCTCGGCCAGTGACGCCTGGGTCAGTGCCGTGGCCTTGCTGCCCTGGTCGGCGCTGGCAAGGAACAGCATGTCGTTGATGATGCTGCGCAGGCGCTCCAGCTCCTCCAGATTCGATTGCAGCACTTCGAAGTAGTGCTCCGCGCTGCGGCCGCGGGTCAGGGCCACCTGGGTCTGGCCGATCAGGTTGGTCAGCGGCGAGCGCAGTTCGTGGGCGACGTCGGCGTTGAAGGCTTCGAGGCGTGAGTAAGCCTGGCTGACCCGGTCGAGGGCGGCATTGAACGCGCCGGCGAACTGCGCCAGTTCCGGTGCCAGCTTGCTGGTTTGCAGGCGGCCGTCGAGGCGCGGCGGTGCCAGGGCCTGGGCTTCGTTGGACAGGGCCAGCAGCGGGCGCAGGCCGATACGGGCCACCCAGTAACCCAGCAGCGAGGCCAGCAGCACCCCCAGCACGGCCAGGCCGACGATGGCCACCAGCAGGCTGTGCTGCGCCTGCCAGAAGGTTTCGGTGTCGATGGCGATCAAGAAACGCAGCGGTGGCCGATCGCCCAGGGCCGGCAGTTCGCTCACCAGCACCTTGTAGGGATAGGGGCGGTCGGGCAGGCGCAGTTCGCGCATGCCTTGCGGGCCTTCGGCGAAGGCGCGCACCAGCTCGCTGGGGTGGCCGTACTCGAAGGCCGGGTTGCTGCTGACTACCCTGCTCACTACCCAGAACCGTATGCGCTTGTCCTCCTCGCTGAGCAGGTTGAGCTTGTTGGTGATCTTGGCCCAGTGCTCGGGCGTGCCGAAGCGGTTGAGGGTGGATTCGAGCACGCTGTAGCGCGCGTCCAGCTCGGCCGCCGGCAGCAGGTCGAGGCTGCGGTCGACCTGGCGGTAGAGCGCCGAGCCGATCAGCACGAACACGGCCAGCGCCACCAGGATGAACAGCGCCGAAAGGCGCAGTGCGAGGGAGTTAACCGGCACGGTTTTCCAGGACATAGCCCATGCCTCGGATGGTGTGCAGCAGCTTGTTGTCGAACGGTCCGTCGAGCTTGGCGCGCAGGCGCTTGATCGCCACTTCGACGACATTGGCATCGCTGTCGAAGTTGATGTCCCAGACCAGCTCGGCGATGGCGGTCTTGGAGAGGATTTCGCCCTGGCGCCGGGCCAGCACGCTGAGCAGCGAGAACTCCTTGGCGGTCAGCTCCAGGCGGGGGCCTGCGCGGCTGGCCTTGCGCGCCATCAGGTCGATCCACAGGTCGCCGACCTGGATCTGCAGCGGCTCGTGGCTGCTGCTGCGGCGGGTCAGGGCCTGCAGGCGGGCGACCAGTTCGAGGAACGAAAACGGTTTGCCGAGGTAGTCGTCGGCGCCTTCGCGCAGGCCGTGGATGCGGTCTTCGACACGCTCGCGGGCGGTGAGCATGATCACCGGTGTCTGCTTGCGCGCGCGCAACGCGCGCAGCACCCCGTAGCCGTCCAGGCCCGGCAGCATCACGTCGAGCACGATCACCGCGTAGTCGCCTTCCAGGGCCAGGTGCAGCCCGTCGATGCCGTCACGCGCAAGGTCGACGGTGAAGCCTTGCTCGCTCAGGCCGCGATGCAGGTAGTCGGCGGTTTTCTCTTCGTCTTCGATGATCAGCACACGCATGGTCGTCTTGTCTCAGCTGGCACTTGGCGCGGCCGCAGGGGCCGCCTTGCGGCGATGGAACAGGCGCTCCAGGGCCAAGTATATGACCGGGGTGGTGAACAGCGTCAGCGCCTGGCTCACCAACAGGCCGCCGACCACGGCGATGCCCAGCGGCTGGCGCAGCTCGGCACCGGTGCCGAAGCCGAACATCAGCGGCAGCGCGCCCAGCAGTGCGGCCAGGGTGGTCATGATGATCGGGCGAAAGCGCACCAGGCACGCCTGGCGGATCGCCTGCTCGGGCGTCATGCCCTGATGGCGCTGGGCTTCCAGGGCGAAGTCGATCAGCAGGATGCCGTTCTTCTTGACGATGCCGATCAGCAGCACCACGCCGATCAGCCCCATGATGCTGAAGTCTTGCCCGCTGCCCCAGAGCAGGATGATCGCGCCCAGGCCTGCCGAGGGCAGGGTGGAGATGATGGTCAGCGGGTGGACCAGGCTCTCGTAGAGCACGCCGAGGATGATGTACACCGCCACCAGCGCGGCCAGGATCAGGTAGGGCTGGCTCGACAGCGAGCTCTGGAACGCCTGGGCGGCGCCCTGGAAATTGCCGGCGATGGAATCGGGCATGCCCAGTTCGCGCTGGGTGCGGTCGAGGATCTGTACTGCATCGCCCAGGGCCACGCCGGGCGCCAGGTTGAACGACAGGTTGGCGGCCGGGAACAGGCCGTCATGGCTGATCGACAGCGGCCCGGTGCTGGGCGCGGCCACATGGGCCAGGGCCGACAACGGCACCATTTCGTTGGTCAGCGGCGAGCGCAGGTAGAAGAAGTTGAGGCTTTCGGCCTTGCCGCGCTGGCGAGCGTCCAGTTCGAGGATCACCTTGTACTGGTTGGTCTCGGTCTGGAATTCGCTGATCTGCCGCTGGCCGAAGGCATCGTACAGCGCCTGGTCGACGTCGGTGGTGGTCAGGCCGAAGCGCGCCGCGGCCTGGCGGTCGATGTCGATGCGTGTGACGCTGGCGCCCAGCTGCAGGTCGTTGGACAGGTCGCGGAAGGCCGGGTTTTCGCGCAGGCGTTCGGTCAGGCGCTGGGTCCACAGGTTGAGGGCGACGCCGTCGTTGCTCTTGAGCACGTACTGGTACTGGGTGCGCGAAGGCCCGGAGCTGAGGTTGATGTCCTGGCCGGCGCGCAGGTACAGGACGATGCCGGGCACCTGGGCCAGTTTCGGGCGCATCCGGTCGATCCATTCGCTGGCCGAGACCTCGCGATCGCCGCGTGGCTTGAGCGAGATCCAGAAACGGCCGTTGGCGATGGTCTGGTTGCTGCCGGTGACCCCGACCGAGTGCGAATAGGCGCGCACAGCCGGGTCGTCACCGATGACCTTCGCCAACGCCAGGTGTTTTTCGATCATCGAGGGATAGGAAACGTCCGCCGCTGCCTCGCTGGTGCCGAGGATGAAGCCGGTGTCCTGCAACGGGAAGAAGCCCTTCGGAATCCCCACGTAGCCGGCCACCGCCAGCGCCAGGGTCAGGCCGAACACGCCAAGGGTCAGGCGCCGATGTGCCAGGGCGCGGTCCAGGCCCTTCTCGTACCAACGCAGCAGGCGCGCGCCGAAGCCGCCGTCATGTTCGCCGGGCGGGCGCCGCATGATCAGCGCCGCGAGGGTCGGGGCCAGGGTCAGCGACACCACCACCGAAATCAGGATGGTGGCCGTGGCGGTCAGGGCGAACTCCTTGAACAGCCGCCCGACCACGCCGCCCATGAACAGCAGCGGGATGAACGCGGCGATCAGCGAGAAACTGATCGACACCACGGTGAACCTGATTTCGCCGGCGCCCTTGAGCGCCGCGGTGCGGCTGTCGTCGCCGGCTTCCAGGTGGCGATGGATGTTCTCCACCACGACGATGGCATCGTCCACCACGAAGCCCACGGCGATGACGATGGCCACCAGCGTGAGGTTGTTGAGGCTGAACCCCAGCACGTACATCAGCGCGCAGCTGGCGATCAGCGACACGCCCAGTACGCTGGAGACGATGAAGGTCGCCGACCACTGGCGCAGGAACAGCGCCATCACCCCGATCACCAGCGCCACGGCGATCATCAGCGTCAGTTCCACCTCGTGCAGTGAGGCGCGGATGGTCTGGGTTCGGTCCTGCAGTACCGACACCGCCACCGAGGCCGGCAGCATCTCCTCCAGGCGGGGCAGGGCGTCGAGCACGCGGTCCACGGTATCGACGATGTTGGCCCCGGGCTGGCGGAAGATCACCAGGTTCAACCCCGGCTGGTCGCCGGACCAGGCCTTGACGTAGGCATTCTCGGCGCCGTTGATCACCTTGGCCACGTCGTTCAGGTGCACCGGCGCGCCGTTGCGGTAGCTGACGATGAGCCTGGCGTAGTCCTCGGGATGGAACAGCTGGTCGTTGGCGGCGATGGTCGACACGCTGTGCTCGCCATACAGCGCACCCTTGGCCAGGTTGAGGCTGGTCTGCTGGATGGCCTGACGCACATCGGCCAGGGTCAGGCCGATGGCCGCGAGCTTCTCGGGCTGCGCCTGGACGCGGATGGCCGGGCGCAACTGGCCGGTGATGTTGATCAGGCCGACCCCTTCGATCTGGCTGAGCTGGCGGGCCAGCAGGGTCTCGGCATAGTCGCTGAGCTCGTTGCCGGGCATCTGCGCCGAGCTGACGGTGAGGATCACCACCGGGCTGTCGGCGGGGTTGACCTTGCGCCAGGTGGGCGGACTGGGCAGGTCCTGGGGCAGGCGCGCGGTGGCGGTGTTGATCGCGGCCTGGACCTCCTGGGCGGCGGTGTCGATGTTCTTGTCGAGGGTGAACTGCAGGATCAGCGTGGTCGAGCCCAGGGCACTGCTGCTGGTCATCTGGGTCATGCCGGGGATGGCGCTGAACTGCACCTCCAGCGGCGTGGCGACCGACGAGGCCATGGTTTCCGGGCTGGCGCCGGGCAGTTGGGCGGTGACCTGGATGGTCGGGAAGTCGGCCTCGGGCAATGGCGCCACGGGCAGGCGCGGGAAGGCGATGGCCCCGAGCAGCAGCATGGCGAAAGTCAGCAGCAGGGTGGCGATGGGGTGGTCGATGCACCAGGCCGAGACGCCATTGCGGTTGTTCATGGCTGGCTCCTGCGCTCGGCCATCTTGGCCGCTGCCGGCGCGTCTGGCGTGACCTCGACCCGCGCACCAGGCTTGAGGCGCGACTGGCCGTCGAGCACCAGGCGGTCACCGGCCTTGACTCCGGCGACGATGTTCAAGGTGCTGTCCTGGTACAGCACCTTGACCGGCACGCTGGTGACCTTGTCGCCGTCCACCCGGTAGACGAAGTGGCCATCGATACTGCGTTGCACCACCGGCGGCGGTACTACTAGAGCGTTTTCGTCCATCGCCGTGCGCAGCCGCACGGTCACCAGCTGGCCTGGCCACAGGCGGCCATCCTTGTTGTCGAACTCGGCTTTCACCCGCACGGTGCCGGTGTTGGCGGAGATCTGGTTGTCGATCAGGGCCAGGTGGCCTTCGCCCAGCAGGCTACGCTCGCCATCGGCGTCCATGAAGGCTTGCACAAGCGCTGGCGTGGGCGCCTTGAGCAGGGCTTGCAGGGTCGGCAGCATCTGCTGCGGCAGGGAAAACTCCACGGCGATGGGGTCGATCTGGGTCACGCTGAACAGGCTCTGGGTATCGCTGGTGCGCACCAGGTTGCCGGGGTCGACATTGCGGATGCCGACGCGCCCTGTCACCGGTGAGCGGATCTGCGTGTAGGACAGCTGCACTTCGGCATTGGCGATGGCCGCCTGGTTGCCCTTGACCGTGGCTTGCAGCTGGTTGACCAGCGCCTGTTGCTGGTCGAGGGTCTGCTTGGACACGCCGTCGTCGGTGCTGAGCAGCTTGTAGCGCTTGAGGTCGACACCGGCCACCTGGATCTGCGCCTGGCTCTGGCCGAGCTGAGCGCGGGCCTGGTCGAGCGAGGCGCGAATGCTGCGGTCGTCGAGGGTGGCGAGCAGGTCGCCTTGCTTGACCCATTGGCCTTCCTTGACCAGCACCTGGGTCAGCACGCCCTCGACCTGGGGGCGCACTTCGACGCTGTGCAGTGACAGCACCGAGCCGATGGCGCTGGCGTAGCGTGGTACGTCCTGCTGGGCGACGCTGACCACGCGCACCGGGATGGCGGTGGCTGCGCGGGTGACCGGCGCCTGCCGCTGGCCGTACCAGATACCCAGGGCCGCCAGGACCAGCAGTGCGGCGGTGGCCAGGAGGAGAGAGCGGGAAGGACGTCGCATCGGTGCGGGCACCTTGGCCAGGGGAAGGGGGTGTCTGTACCCCATCTTATAGCGCCCTGACCGGGTCGGCAGCATGACGGCTGGCTGACAGCGCTGACAGTTTCGGCCTCATCGCCGGCAAGCCGGCTCCCACAACAATCGTTGGCGCTGCTCGCCCCCTGTGGGAGCTGGCTTGCCAGCGATGAGGCCGGGCCTGCTTCCACCTGTCAGCTCACCGGGCCTCAGGATCCCACTCGCTGACAAAAGCGTGCTGCTGCTTGCGATCGTACAGGCACAGCTCGGTTCCGGTGCGTCCCTGCATGTGCTTCTGTGGATAGACTCCTTCGATCAACAGCGCGCTGAAGCCCACCTGGTCATCGAACTCCGCAGGCTTGCCGCGGGCGTGGGCATCCTTGAACTGGCTGGCTGCTAGGCAAGCCTTGAGCATCTGCTGGCGCTGTTCGTTCCAGGCCTGGCTGCTGGAGGCCTGGGTCATGCCGCTGAAAAGGGTGCAAGCGATCAGGAGAAAGCTGGAAAACTTCATGGCGCGGTTCCGACGAATGATCCGAGGGGCGCGAATTATGCCCGAGTCATCCCCGGCGACGAGCCAGGGAGTTTGTCGCCGAATATGACAACACGGACCTCAGCGTTCGGCAAACACCACGGTGCGGGCGGCGACCACCAGGCAGTCGGTCAGCTCCGGCGAAGAGAACTTGGTGAGAATCGCATTGGCCCCGGCCAGCCGGGCTTTTTCGGCACTCATCACGCTGTCCAGCGAAGTGTGCAGCAGGATGTAGAGGTGCTGGAAGTCAGGCGTTTCGCGCAGGGTGCGGGTGAACGCATAGCCGTCCATTTCCGACATCTCGATGTCCGACACGATGATGTTGATTTCCTGGGCTGTACCTTGCAGCTCCAGCAATACGTTGATCGCATCCTTGGCACTGCGGGCGGTGTGGCAGTCGATGCCGAGGTTGCGCAGGGTATGCACCGACTGCTGCAGCGCGACCTGGCTGTCGTCCACCACCAGGATATTGGCGGCGGCCAGCAGGCTGGCGTCTTCTTCGCCGAGGGCCCCCGGGTGCGCCGCAGGTTGCGGCGGGGCGATGGCATGGATGACCTTCTCGATGTCCAGTACCTGCACCAGGTGGTCGTCGACCCGGGTCACGCCGGTGATGTACGAACGGTTGCCCGAGCCATAGGGTGGCGGTTTGATGTCGGTGCTCAGGCAATGGACGATGCGGCTCACGGCCTGCACGTGCAGGCCCTGGCGCGAGCGGCTGATCTCGGTGACGATCAGGCAGCCGCCGTCGGGATCGGCCAGCGGGCGTTCGCCGATGGCCCGGGACAGGTCGATCACCGACAGCGAATTGCCGCGCAGGGTCGCCACGCCTTTCACATGGGGGTGCGACTCGGGCAGCTTGGTCAGCGTCGGGCAGGGGATGATCTCGCTGACCTTGAGCAGGTTGATTGCCATCAGCTTGCCGCTGCGCAGGGTGAACAGCAGCAGGGACAGCGAGTCCGCGCGGGCATTTTGCGTGGCCATTGGGAACCTTCAGGCAAGTGTGTATCAGGAGAGAATGCCGGGTTATCGGCCCGGACCGGCCAGGCTTTAGGCAAAAAGAAGGGGCCTTGCGGCCCCTCGGTAGTCAGAAATTGTAACGTGCCCCCAGGTTCACGCCCCAGGGCTGCTCGATATGGTTGCCCTTCATGTAGTCGAAGCCAACCTGTACCTGCACGGTGTCGGTCACTTGCGCGGCTACCCCGGCGCCGAGTTCGATGCGGCTGCCAGAGAGGTCGTTGTCGAACCTGTTGTCGTTGATCTTCACCGGGTTGTTGCGGGCGAACTCGTGGGCACCGGCGACCTTCACGTAGGGCTGCACGAAGCCGCCATCACGCAATGGGAAGGTGCGACCGACATGGCTACCGACCTTGCCCAGCATCGAATCGGCACTGCGGGTGCTGGCACGCATGCCGTTGTCCAGGCTGTAGCTGGCGCCGTCCACCCACAGCACGGAGGCTTGGGCGAACGGTTCGACGAACCACTCATCGTCGAGCTTGATGTGCTTGCCCACTTCGACCGAGGCGCCGATACCGTTGTTGCTGTAGTCGCCCTTGGCCTTGCGACCATCGCTCATGCGCACGTCCGACTTGTTCTGGAAGCGGTTGGCCTTGATCAGCGCGTCGATGTACAGGCCGTCGTCCGCCAGCCAGGTGGTGTAGGCACCCAGGTAGAAGCTGTCGACCTTGCCGGTGGTTCCGCCCGAGAGGTCGAGGTCCGAACGGCTGTAACCACCCATGACGCCTACCAGCCACTGACCATTAGCCGAAGGCATCGGTGCATCGGCACCAAAGGCGATGCCTTGCTGGACCTGGTCATAGGCCGCGCCGGCACCCGCCGCCACCTTGTATTTGTTGCCGTAGCTACGCAGCCAGCCGCCACCTTGTTCCTGACCATTGCGCAACTCACCCATGCGCCCGCGCAAGGTGCTCGATTCGCCGTACCATACGGTCGGCGCGGCGCTGAACAGGCCAGTGACCGAGCGGGCGCCGGGGGTGGTGGTGTCGCCCTTGCGCACCAGGAACCAGTCATCGCCGCGCTGCTCCAGCTCATAGGCGAAGGTGCCGAAGTCCACCTGCCCGCCGATCAGACCGAATTGGGAGGTGCTGCCTTCGCCGGTGTGCACCACCTGATGGGCGGCCACGTCAGCGCTCGGGTCGGTACCGGTGTTGGCCACCAGCAGTTGGTGATTGCCGCTGGCCTTGCCGGTGACATCGAGGAAGTCGCCTTGCTGGCTGGCCAGGTCAGTGCCGAGCATGAAGGTGCCGTTGCCGGACAGTTCGCCCAGTTGCAGGCGGCTGAAGCCGGTACTGCCCTCGGTACCGCGCAGGTTCACTGTGCCGCCGGCGAGGTTCAGGCTGTCGATGCTGGAGTCGCCGGTCATGATCCACGAAGAACTGCCGTCGATGGACAAGGAGTGGGCGTTGTCGATGCTGCCGGTCAGGCTGGACTGATTGGCGAAGCTCAGGTCGAGGCTGGCACCTTGCTCGGCGACGATGTTGCCGGTCAGGTGGCTGTTGTTGACGAGGGCGTTGGCGCTGGCGCCTTCGGCGACTTCCACGATGACGCCATTACCGGCCGAGAGCGTCGAGCCGTTGTTGATCTCGATGTATGCGGTCTCGGTGGTGGTATCGGGTCGTATGACCTTGATGGCACTGCCCTGACGTCCCACCACGGCAGATTGATCGAGCACCAGCGTCGCACCCTGCTCTTTGAGCCCGGTGAAACTCGAAAAAAGGACCACGCCATTGTTGTCGCCCGATACCACGCTACCGTTGCGCACGAAAGCAGTGGCGCCTGCCACTACCACCCCGGCGCCGCCTGTCACTGCGCCGCTGCCAGGCCCTCCGGCGTATCCGTCGACCTGGGTGTTGCTCAGGTCCAGTATCGCGCTGTTGGTCACATTGATGCCTCGGCCCACCCCTGACACGGTGCTGTTGCTGATGCGCGCCGTGGAGGCTTGTTCTGCCCCGATAAGGTTGATGCCGAACGCTGTGGCATTGGGTTTTGCGGGGTCGACGGTGGCAACGATGGTGCTGCCATCGATGACTGCGTGGCTGTTGCTCAGGGTGAGGGCATGAATACCGGTCGAGTCGACCCTGCCCTGCTGCATGTTCACGCGGGAACCCTGAGTGGCGAAGATTCTGTTGGTCTTGCCGCCTGGCACTACATTGAGCGTGGCCCTTCTTTCCAGCTCGTAGCGCTTGACGGGGCTGCTTTCGCGTACGGTGTAGGAACTGTTAGGCGGAAGGATGATGGTTTCGTTGGCCAGTACGGGAGACACTGAAGCAATCCCGAAGGCAACCAACGTGCAGGCTTTCACGGGGTTCATGGTCGTTCTCGGTTAAAAAATCGAGGCGCCATTTGACCGGAATGATTCACAAGTTCCCGCAGGAAAATTCTGATTATGGGTGTAAGAAAAGCCCTCAATAAATTACACGTAGTTACATCTTTTACGGATCACCAGGCGAACTGAAGCCCAACATTCACGCCCCACGGTTGTTCGATGTTCTTGCCGTTGCTGTAATCGATGTCGGCGTGCAGCTGCAGTATGTCGGTGAGTTGTGCGGCAACGCCGGCACCGATTTCCCCTCGGCTCCCGGACAGGTCGTCATGGAAGGTCGTGCGATTGACCTTGACCTCATTGTTGCGCGCAAACTCGCGGGCCACTGCCAGCTTCACATAGGGCTGCACGACCCCCCCTTTGTCCAGTGGCAGCGTTCGACCGATGTGCGTACCGATTTTTCCAAGCAATGAGTCTGCTCGATTGCTGTCCGCCTGCAGGCCATTGTCCAGTTCATAGTGCTCACCCTCTACCCACAGCGCTGATACTTGCAGGTACGGTTCGACGAACCAGCCGTCATCGAGCGTGATGTGTCGACCGGCTTCGATCGATCCGCCCACGCCATAGTTGTCGTAATTTCCCTTGGACTTTTCCCCATCGTTCATTCGCGCATCCGCCTTGTTGTCGAAGCGGTTGGCTTTGAGGATTGCGTCCACGTAGTAGCCATTGTCTGCGAGCCAGGTCGTGTAGAGGCCTACGTAGTAGCTGTCGACACCGCCGTTGCTGCCCTGCTGCATGTTCAACTCGGAGTTGCTGTAGCCAGCCAGCAGGCCGCCCAACCATTTGCCCTGTTGGCTTGGCAGCGTGGTATCGACACCCAATGACACACCCTGCTGGATTTGTCCGTAGTTCACCTGGTCGTCGGCCGAGACGCGATACTTGTTGCCATAGGTGCGTGCCCAGAATCCACCCTGGCCGTAACCTTTCCTCAATTCACCCATCCGGCTGCGCAGCGTGCTGAGTTCGCCATACCAGACCGTCGGCGCCGCACTGAACAGGGCAATGGCAGTTTGCGTGCCAGGAGAAATGATCGGGGCTGAATGCTGTGCCAGATACCAATCGGTACCTTGTTGCTCCAGCTCGTAGGAAAAGGTGCCGAGGTCTACCAGCCCATTGCTGCCGAGCAGGGTAAAGCTGGCGTTGCCGCCTTCGGTATGCACTACCCGTTGTGCAAAGTCACTGGCCGGTTCCACACCGGTATTGACGATGGCCAAGCGGTGGTTGCCTTCGGCCTGGCCTTCGATGTTCACCAGGTCGCCTTGGCCTTGTGCCAGGTCGGTGCCCAGCACGAAGGTGCCGTTGCCTTCGAGTCCTGAAGCCGTGAAGGTACGGAATGCAGCGTTGCCGCCGCGCAAGTTGACGGTACCGCCATCGAGGCGCAAACCGGCCACCTTCGAATCGCCGACCATGTCGAAGGTCGACCCTGTCTGGATGAGCGTATTGCCAACCTGATCGAGCGTGCCGGTCAGGTGCGCACCGTTGCTCAGGCTCAGGGTACCCGGCGTGTTCGCATCCTGGGTCAGGTCACCGCTCATACGGCTGTTGTCCAACGCCAGGCTGCCCGCGTTGATGACCGAGCCGGCAAGGTTCGAACCATGCTCAAGCGTCACCGCCGTGCTGCTACCGGACGCCGAGACCACATTGCCGCTCAGGCTGCTGGCGTCCAGGTGCAGGCTGCCGATGTTTTGCACATTGCCGCTCAGCGTCGAACCTGCCCGCAGGGTTGCCGTGGCAGTCGAACCTTCGGCTTGAATGAGGTTGCCGCTGACGTGGCTGGCATCCAGTGTCAGGTTGCGAACATTGTTCAGATTACCGGCCAGGGAGGCGTTATTGCTCATCAGCACATCCGCCACTGCACCATCGGCCACCTGGATATTGCCCGCCAGGGCACTGGCATCGACAGTCAATTGCGCCTGTGCCATACGATTTGGCAAGTCGCCGGGCAGGCCGACTTCGACCAGCGTGCCGTTGGCGGTCCGCAAGGATGATCCGTCACGGATTTCGATGGTGGCGAGCATGGGGCCACTGCCAAGATTGCTGACCACGATCGTGCTCCCGGTTTTCGATTCCAGGCTGGCGTGTTCCAGCACCAGATGCGGGTTTGCACTGCCGGGAGAATTGGAAAACAGCCCTGCCGCCCAATTGCTGCCGGTGGCGGTGGTATCACGCAAGACAGCTTCGCCGCCAACCAGTGTTACGCCTAGCCCGCTGCCGGCAATGGAGCCGCCTACGGCACCTGTACCGGTGATGCGCGAGCCAATGACGGTTGCGCTGCTGCCACCATCGACATTCAGGCCACGGCCTGCTCCGCTGATCGTGGTGTTTTCCACTTGTACCGTCGAGCCCGGGATTGACTCGTCCACCCCCCTGACCACTGACAGCGCGGTGTTGTTGTCGGAGATCACGGTGGCGTTGCGGATGGTGCCCTGGCTTTCCGTCAACACCACCGCGCGCAGGTTGCCGCCATTCACCGTGGCGCCGTCGAGCGTGAGGTTCGAGCCAGGGTTGGCGAGGATCGTAAGCGACTGGCCACCGGGTTCGATGGTCAGGCTGGCTGCGTCCAGCGTCCAGCGTTCGACAGGGTCACCGGGGCGAACCGTGACGTTGCTACCGGGCGGCAGGTTGGCTGCGTACAAGGTACCGGAAAAGCCGATGCACAGGGGAAGTAGAAGAAATCGTTGTGAGCGTTCACGGTCAATAACGTCCATGCTGGTTTCCCCATAAACTTGTTGTTATACAGCCGAGAGACCTGACTTGCGTGTCGCTCCATTCAATACCTTGATATTTACCCGTATGAGAGGCCACGGGCTACCTGGTAAAAATGCTAGGTTACAGGCAAATCGATGCGAACTAGCATCATCCAAGGCGTTACCAGTGCGGTATCGCCGACCCTATTGCCAATACCCGACTGGATAATTACCCGTTGCGTAATGGCGTGGCTCTTGAATATGAATATCAAAGTCTCACCTTAAAGGATGGTGTCCGATGAACGCTCCGATACGGCTTTCAAAAACTAGTGCGCCACGACATAGTGGGATCTCACCCTTGATGTTGGACCCCCTTGTCGTCCCGGACCGTGATCCGATTCGTGGGATCATTCCAATCGATAAGTTGACCGCTGATTTGCTGGTAGAGGTGCCCAAGGGGGCAGAATTCAGGAACTCGTTATCTATTCAACTTTTCATCAATAATGATTTCGAAGATCCTGATAACTTTATTGGTGATCCGGTTGATCTTGCGTCGTTTGATCTTACCGACCCGACGCTTGTCAAGTTTGACCTTTTTTACAAGACTACCGAGTTTCCCGCGCAGGGCGCGAATGTCACAGTTTCATTGAACTATTTCCTTTTCGACACGGCATCGGAGTCTGGCGTGGCGGCCGGCCTACCTCTCTCGGTACGCTTCGATCGCCAACCTGCCGGCGGCGACGAGCTGCCGCCGATTGCCTTTACTGATGAGCAACTCAGTGGCATCACCGCCAGCGATCTCGATGTCGATGGTAAATTGAACACTATCGTCGATCCCTACCACCTTGGCGAAGAAGGTGACCTCGTTGAATTGTGGCTCGGTGACAGCGCGACCAATGGCAGCTACCTGGCGCCGACTTACCCCGTGACTGATCCGAGACTGCAGCTTCCGGTCAGTTTCACGCGGGAACAGTTAGACGCCGTTGGCGATGCTCAGGCGATGTACTTCGGTTATCGCGTGACCGATTTTGCGGGTAATGTGAGCCCGGTATCCAACCTGACCGCGATCGATGTCTTCATCAACTTGCCTACCCTCGACCCACCTGTGGTACCTGAAGCAGCAGACGGCCTGGTGACTTACAACGATGCCAACCCCAGCGTGACCGTGGAGATTCCGCGTTACGATGGCGCCGCGCTCAATGACGCGATCGTCGTACTCTGGGGGGGCTTGCCAACCAACCCCCATGCGTTGACCCAAGCCGATATGGATCGTGACCCTCTCTTGCCCGTGGCCTACATCGAAGTGCCCTATGCCACCGTGGCTACAGCGGGTAATGGCATGGCCATCGAAGTGCTCTATCAGATGACTCGGGCCGGTAGTCCGATGCTGCCATCGCCGAAAGTCGATGTGCCGGTAGACCTGAGAACACCTGGCGGCCCGGATCCAGATCCCGATCCTGAACTTCCCGAGCACGGCAATATCAGGGTGCCTTCCATTCAATGCGGGACCAGCCCGGTCAATACCATCGATCCGACGGATTTTGGCAAGGACGCGGTCGCCACGGTGTTCCGTCAAGGTGTGGATAACAATCCAATCTGGCTGGTGGACGATGTTATCCAGATGCATTGGGCGACTATCTCTAACCCAGAGATCGCTTCGATGACGGTGACAGTCCCCAATGAAGGCGCGAATATTCCAATTCCCATCCCCTTCACCGATGTGATCGAGGCCATTGGCGTAGGGCCCGTGGATACTTGGTTCACGCTGACCCGCGAACTGCCTGCCGAGGGCGGGGGCACCGTGCCAGTAACGGTCAGATCGCCCATCCAGGAAGTGCAGGTTGCGTCAGCAAGTGCTTTGCCGGGTGATGGTAACCAGCTGGCGGCGGCTGATTTCTGGGAAAAGAATGCCAGCAATATCATCGTCAAACGGGTTGGTGCAAGAGGTACCAGCGTGCGTATTTCGTTGGCGGGTGTTTCCAATATCGGCCTGGCCCTCAATCCAACGATCAGTTACAACTTCGTGGGGCTTGAAAGTGGGGATGCGAATGGCCCTCCCACGCCTCCTGGTGCCGAGATCGAAGATTCCAGGATCACGGCAACCGATGTCCCACTGGAACAGTCGCATATTGACGATGGTTACTTCGAGGTGGCGCTGCCCTATGCGAAAACCTACTTCATCTGTCGTAACGGTGCGAAGCTGAATTATTCCCTTGCCAACGACTTTGGTCGCAACAGCAATCATGTCGAAGCCTTCGTCCGATTCGCAATGAATGAGGCGGGCGGTAGTTGCCTGGTACCGACGTTCGCCAAAGCATCGGGTGTTATGGCGAGCATGACAAGCGCGCCTACAAAGCACGCACTTTCGGTTTCCGATAACAACCTTCCTCCGATTGCCTTCACTGAGGAACAACGCAGCGGGATCAGTGAAGACGACCTGGAGCAAGGTGTGTTGGTCGCTGCCGTCAACCCCTACTTCGGCGTCGCCGAGGGCGATGTCATCGAGCCTTGGGTCGGGACCAGCGAGGCGGAGAGTTCCGGCATTTATCTGAGCTCCAGTACTGTGGATGATCCGGACAAGAAGACGCCGATCAACTTCGCCGGCGAGAGCATTCTGGAGGTCGGCAACAACCAGCGGCTCTACTTCGGCTATCGCGTGACTGATAAGGGCGGCGAGGTCAGTGGGTTGTCGCGTTTGGTCGGGATCCAGGTGAATATCGAGTCCAGGTAAGCCACTGGGTGTGAAAAAAAGAGAGGGGCGAAAGCCCCTCTCCGATTTTTACAGACTCACTGGACTTGCGAACTTTCAAGGCTTGCTTCGCCCTGTTCAATGGCTTGATCACCGAATAGTCATGGGCACTGATCTTGGCATATTCGTAAGGCGCGCCGGAATAAGGGCTGGCGCTGAAATATCAGGTTCTTCACGGTTTGCCGGGGAAGTCATTCTTTTTCATGAAGATCAAGAATGACTTCTACGGCAATCCGCGTAGAACTTTTTCGACAAAGGTTTGCAATAAGCGTCTTGCCAAGCGTTGTGGTTGTGAACTAGTAAAAATGCCAGGTTACGAAGTGCCCGTTACTGGATACATTCGAAGTACGCCATCGGGAAAGAATTGTTGTTCCCCCTGGCGCCAATGCCGCACGCATGGGCCGCGCGGTCGTTTTTTCACCTATGAAGAACACCAACCATGAGCGCAGAAGAAAAGTTCCTCAATCAACTCAAGGTTGCCGCACTGGCGGATGCCTTGAACCCACTTGTGATTTCCGACATGGATTCACCGGGCAACGAACGCAAGGGCCTCGGTTGGAACGAACTCTTCGATCCCCGGCGTCTCGTGCCGATGAGTGCACGTCTGCCAGAAGTCATTCGCCTGGGCGACGAAATCGGTTTGTACTGGACCCTTACAAAGCCATCCACGCAACCCCCAGAGGAAGGCCCGGTGGACACTCGGATTCAATTTTATGAATTGGATCAGGCCACCATCGACAGGGGATGGCTGAGCTTCGCCGCAACGCGTGAACTGATGAAAATCCCAGATGACCTGGTACTTGAACTTGTACGTAAACTGGAGCCCGAGCACCACCCCAGGTTCCTGCAGGCTCTCAAACTTGAACGCCTGCCTGAACCCCCGGCAGTGCGTGAGTTTCCTGAACCGTTCCTTGGTTATTTCTACTATTCCATTTACGATCCGAACTCCCAGAATCTCCGCTTTTCAGACTATCGCGAGGTGCTGATCGACCTGCAAGTGCCTGGCGGTCTGGACCCCAAGCCTGAGACGCCGATCAACGAGTTCCTGACTGCCCCCATAGTAATCCCTTCGAGAATCGAAACACCCGCTACGCCGGTAACGGTCACAGTAGATGCGTGGGACTTCATGCAAGCTGGCGATGTACTGACGCTGATCTGGAACGGGGTGCGCTTCGATAACCCCGTCCTGGAAGAGGGAGATGTCAGCAAAGATCCAGTGGTAATCCAAGTGCCTGCAGATGTAATCGAGCGCGGCGGCAGCGGCGATAATTTGCTGGTTTTTTACGAGATCCGTGACCAGGTACAGAACTACTCGCGCCCTTCGCCTCCTGCCTACGTAACGGTCGAAGACCCGAATGCCCTTGAGGCACCTGAGGTCGAAGGTGCAGAAAACCCTCCGTACCGGTTGGACCTGGATGCGCTGAATGGCGCTGATGTGGTCATTATTCTCCCAATCTATGACGGCTATGAGCGGGGTGATACGGTCACCATGCACTGGATCGGATTGACTGCCGATGCCGATGGCATGCAAGTGCCTTATGACTGGCCGGCGAGGGACATCAATGGCGCTCGCGACATGATTTTCGAACTGCCCTTTGCACTGGCTGCCCTGGTGGTCAATGGTTCGGCAAACGTCTTCTACGAGTCGCAGCCCAAAGGGGGGGGAGCGGCCAGGCCATCGAAAAGACGCTCTATCTCGATCGTCGGCCAATCCCTTGAGTTGCTGCCACCCGTGCTGCTGGAGGCCGTTGGCGACACCATCGATCTCGCTACGCTGACCGAAGAAGTGGTGCAGGTACGCATTCCGTTGTATCCAGGTCAGCGGGCGGGCGATGTGGTGACCTTGTCCTGGACGGGGCAAGTGGGCGAGGGCGGTGGCATGACCTGGGAGACAGACCTGACAGTCCCGCCGGGCGGTGAAAAAACGGAGCTTGTGTTTGACGTCAGCTTGCCCTTCCTGGAGCCGCTGGTGGATGGCACGCTGACCTTGAGTTACTCGGCGTTCACCCCCGACTTCGATCTCCGGCGGTCGTCGAGTGAGGTTGTCTACAACGTGGTCGATAGCGGCGCGGTGGACTACCCAGCCCCAACCTGCGCCCAGGTGCAGGGCAGTGGCGCCAATGCCTTCTTGCCTTCCGACACAGCCATTGCGGTGTTCGATATACCCAATACCGCGCCGCTTCGCACCGGGGATGTGGTCACGCTTCATTTTGCAGCAGCGTCTGGCACGCCGCCGGAACCCGTTATTGCACCCAAGACATTCAGCGGGTTCCCGTTCAACTTCAGCGTCGCCAATGCAGACATTCTTCCTTTTGTAGAGGTGGACATGTCGGTGACTTACTCTGTGGTACGCGGCAACGGCTGAGAGTCCAGTCCCGAAGGACTGGCTGATCTCCCACAGGAACAGCACAAGGCTCTGGCAATGTGCTGTCCCTGTGGGAGCCGGCTTGCCGGCGATGGCCGCGCAGCGGCCTTCAGCGCTCGCGCAATGCCTCCCTGGCGCGGTTCAACGGCTTGATCAGGTAATCGAGAATGGTCTTCTCACCGGTGCGAATATCCACCGTGGCGATCATCCCCGGCACGATGGCAAAGCGCTTGCCGGCCTTGTTCTGCAGGCTGTCCTGCTCGGTACGGATGAACACCCGGTAGTAGTAGATTTCCGGCTTCACTTCATCCTGCAGGGTGTCCGGCGAAATCCCCACCACCTTGCCATCCAGCCCGCCATACACCGAATAGTCGTAGGCGCTGATCTTCACCTTGGCCGCCTGGTCGGGGTGGATGAAGGCGATGTCCCGTGGCGCGATGCGGGTTTCGATGAGCAGGCGCTCGTCCATCGGCACGATCTTCATCACCTGCCCGCCCGGCTGCACCACACCGCCCAGGGTGTTGACCTCGATGTCCTTGACGATGCCGCGCACCGGCGAGCGCAGGGTCAGGCGCGACAGTGAATCGCTGCGACCGCGGATCACTTCCGACAAGCTGTCGGCCTCGGCGCTGGCTTTGGCCAGCTCCTCGCGGGCGCGCACCAGGTAGTCCGAGCGCGCTTCGCTGGCCTTGAGCTCCAGCTCCGAGCGCTGGCGGTTCAGGCGGATCACCTCGACCCGGCTGGAGGCACCCATCTTGGCCAGGTTCTCGGTAATCTTCAGTTCGCTGCGCACCAGCCGCAGCGAGTCCTCGATGCCCGCCAGGGTCTGCTCCAGGCCGCGTCGGCGGGTTTCGTAGAGGGCGGTCTCGGCGTCGATCAGCTCCGGCGAATCCCGCAGGCTGTCGGGGAAGTTCAACGGCTTGCCGGTCACCTCGGCGCGCAGCCGCGCGACGCTGGCCTTGGCCGCCCGGTACTTGGCCTCGCTCTCGCCGACGCTGGACGCGGTCTTGGTCGGGTCGAGCTGGGCCAGCACCTGGCCGCGATCGACCAGGGTGCCCTCGGCGACGTTCATCTCGGCGACGATGCCGCCTTCGAACGACTGGATCACCTGCTCCCGCGAGCTGGGGATCACCTTGCCGGTGCCCGTCGACACCTCGGTCACCTCGAACCAGGCAGCCCAGCCGAGAAACGCGGCGAGCATCAGCGCGCACAGGGTGATGACGCGCCCGGCGCGCAGCACGGCCTGGTCGTCCTGGCCATCCAGGTAGGAGGCGGGGAGTTCATGGTCGCTCATGCCTGGCCTCCTTGCAGTTTCGCCAAGGCCGCGTCGCGGCTGTCGTCGACGACGACGCGCCCACCATCGAGCACGATGATCCGATCGACGCGCTGCAGCACGCTCAAACGGTGGGTGGCGATCACCAAAGTCCGGCCCTGGCAGAAGCGGTCGAGACTGTCGAGCAGCTTGCGCTCGGTCATGTCGTCCAGCGAGGCGGTGGGTTCGTCCAGCAGCAGCACCTGCGGCTGGCGCACCAGCAGACGCGACAGCACCAGGGCCTGGCGCTGGCCACCGGAAAGGCCCATGCCGCCCTCGAGGATCAGGTGGTCCATGCCCTTGGTCAAGCGCCGGACGAAGTCCAGGGCGCCGGTGGCAGCCAGTGCGGCGACCAGTTCCTGGTCGCTGGCCTGGCCGGCGCCGAGGGTGAGGTTTTCCCGCAGGGTGCCGTGGAACAGACGTGCGTACTGGGGCAGCAGGCCCACGTCGCGGCGCAGGTCGGCCGGGTCGAGGTGGGCCAGGGCGATGCCGTCCAGGGTGACTTCGCCTTGCGCCAGGTCCATGGCCCCGCCAAGGGCCTGCAGCAAGGTCGACTTGCCCGCACCATTGCGCCCCAGCACGGCAATCCGTTCGCCCGGCTGGATGTCCAACTGGCCGATGTTCAGCACCGGTGGCGCTTCGGCCTCGTAGCGGAAGTTGGCCTGGCGCAGCCGGTACTCGCCACGGATGGCAGGCAGGTGCACGCGGGCTTCGCCTTCGGGGTGGTCGACCGGGGACTGCATCAGCTTGTCCAGGCCCTGCAGCGCCACCTTGGCTTGCTGCCAGCGGGTCAGTACATGGGTCAGCTGGGCCAGCGGCGCCATCATCCGCGACGACAGCATCGAGGCAGCCACCAGGCTGCCGGTGGTGAGGTCGCCGGCAATGACCATGGGCGCGCCGATGACGATGACCACGGCGAACACCGCACCCTGCACGTTCTGGGTCCAGGTCACCAGGCCGTTGGTCAGGGTGCGCAGGCGCAGGTTGGTGTGGGCGCAGGCGGCGTTGTACTGGTTCCATTGCCGCTCGAAGCGCGCTTCGGCCTGCAACGCCTTGATTTCGTCCAGGCCCTGGATGCTTTCCACCAGCATGGCATTGCGCAGCGACGACTCGCGCATCGACGCGTTGGCCAGGCGCGCCAGCCGCCGCTGCGCGAGCAACCCTGGCAGCACCATGGCCAGCAGCGCCACCAGCGGGATCAACACCAGCACCCCGCCGATCAGCCAGAACACCAACAGGAACAGCAGGAAAAACGGCAGGTCGGCCAGCGCCGTGGCGGTGCTCGAGGTGATCAGGTCGCGGATCGATTCCAGCTCGCGCAATTGCGAGATGAACGAGCCGGTGGATTTTGGCCGTGCCGAGTTGCGCAGGCGCAGGGCGTGGCCATAGACCAGGTCGGACACGCGCAGGTCGGCGCGCTTGCCGAGCAGGTCGGTCACTTTCAGGCGCAGCAGGCGCATGCTGAAATCGAACACCAGCGCCAGCACCACGCCGCCGAACAACACGTACAGGGTCGGCAACGATTCGGCCGGAATCACCCGGTCGTACACCTGCATGGAAAACAGCACACCGGCCAAGGCCAGCACGTTGGCCACCAACGACGCGACCATCACCTGCCCGTAGGGGCGCAGGTCGCGCAGCACGATACGGGCGAACCAGTGGCGGTCGTAGGGCGCGGTGTAGTCGTCGGTGCGCACGTCGCGCAAGGGCCGCGCCGGGCGCATCAGCGCGACCCGGTTGATGCGCCCTTCGAGCGCGCTGCGCGGCAGGCGCGAGGTCAGGCGCTGGTCGCCGGCAAACACCACGGCCAGCTCGTTTTCTTCGGTCACCGCTTCGACCACGGCCAGTTGGCCATCGTCGAGCTCCAGCACCAGCGGCGTGCGCCATTGCTTGAGGGCCTTGGCGTCGAAGCGCACGAAGCGCAGCGCAAGGCCTGCCTGGCGCGCCATGTGGCGGAGAATTTCGTCCAGTGGCCGGGCATCTTCCACCGCGGCCAGGCGGATACGCTGGGGCGAGACGTCCAGGCGGTAGTGGTGGGCGACTTGCAGCATCACTTCCAGCCAGGGCCCGAGGTCAGGGCGCTCGGCCACTGCCTGTTCGCCGTTGTGCTGCAGATTGGCCTGGCTCGGATTGACGGTATCGTTCATGGCTCGATCTCCACCCCTTGCAGGTTGCGCCCTTCCAGACCGAAGGCGCTGCGCAGGCCGCCGGTGTTGTACAGGCAGTCGACGTCCAGGCGCAGCAGGTCGGAGCGTGTGCCGGCGAGGTCGAAACGTGACTGATAGATTTCCTGCTCGGCGTTGAGCAGGTCGAGCAGCGGTCGCGTGCCCAGGTCCAGGTACTGCCGGCCATACAGCATGCGCGCTTCCTGGATGCTGACCTGGCGCGCTTCCAGCGAATTCAGCCGGCGCCCCAGCCCGGAAGTCTGCGCCATGGCTTCGGCGAGGCCACGGCGGGCCTGCAGGCGCGCGGCATCCTCGGCGGAATCGGCGGCGCTGAGAGCGTGGCCGGCGGCGCGGCTGCGGGCGCTGATGGCGCCGCCCTGGTAGATCGGCACCTCGAGGTTCAGGTAGATACCGGCCTGGGTCCGGTCGAGGCTGTGGTTGTCGCGGTCGTAGTCATTGTCCAGGTAATGGTTGACCTGCGGCTGCAGTGACAGGGTCGGGTAGGCTTCGGCCTTGGCCTGTGCCAGCTCCGCCTGCGATTGCGCACGCAGGGCCAGGGCCATGAGCACGGCGGGCAGGCGGTCGTCGCCATTGGCCGGGCGCTTGCAGGCCTGGTTCAGCTCCGGCGGCGCTTCCTCGGCCAGTGCCGGTGGCGACACACGGCCCAGCAGGGCCGCGAGGATCGAGCGCCAGCGCTGGTACTGCGCCTGGTATTCCTCGAGGGTGGCGCGAGCGGCCTCGACCCGCGATTCGGCCTGGACCAGATCGGAGCGGGTGCTGGCGCCCATGTCGCTGCGCTGGCGCGCCATGCCGGCGATGTCGTCGACCCCGCGGATCTGCTCGCGGGCGATGACCATCAGTTGCTCGTAGCGGCGCGTTTCGATCCAGGCATAGGCGGTGTCGCGCGCCAGGTCATCGACCACCAGCAGGATGTTGGCCTGGGCCCGGGTGGCGGCGGCGTGGGCGGCATCGACGGCGCTGTCGACCTTGCCGAAATCGTAGAGCATCTGCTTGAGCGACAGGTTCAGGGCCTGGCTGTTGCGGTCACCGCCGTAGCCTGAGTCGTAGCCGGTGCGGATACCTCCGGAAAGCTGCGGGTAATAACCGGCGCGGGCCACGTTGATGCCTTCGCCTTGCTTGTACAGGTTGCCGATGGCTTCGGCGACGCTCGGGTGCCACTGCGCGGCAGCCAGCACGGCTTCGGAGAGCCCCAGTCGGTCATCCGCGCTGGCCGACTGGCCTGACGGCGGACGAGCGGGGATGGCGTCGGGTGCATCACGCAACAGTGATGGCCCGATGGTGCGCAGCGAGGGATCTATGTCGTCGGCTGCCAGGGCAACCGGGTGGGTTGTGAGCACCAGGAGCCCGAGGGCTCCCGGCAACAGCGGTGACAGCGGACGGCGTCGCTTCACGAAATTCCCTTACTGCTGTTCATCCATGCCGCCGGGCGTGATGCCCGGCGGGTCGCAGTGGCCTCAGACGACATGGATGCCGTTCTGCACCCACAAGTGGTGGCTGGGATCCTCCTGGGCCGTGTACTGGCTGTAGTCAGTACCGTCAGCGGTTTGGTTCCCGGTCAGTGACCAGTTGTCGGTGAGGTGTACCGAGTCCTTGTCATCGCCCTTGATGATCAAGGTGTCTTTGCCGGTTTCGGTGATTGCCACCACATCCGTCAGGTTGAGGGTCAACGCCACCGAACTGGTGTCGTTGAGGTCGATGATCTCGATGTCGTGGACCCGCCCGACCAGGTCGCCGAGGTTGATGCTGGCATCGCCGCCGCCCCACAGCAGGGTGTCGGTGCCAGTGCCGCCGTCGACGCTGGCGAACTGCTGGTCGACCACTACCAGGGTGTCGTCCCCGGCGCCACCCTGCAAGGTGATGTGGCCACCTTGGCTGCCGTCGAGGTGGTCGTTGCCATCGGTACCGGCGATGACTTCGCTGGAGGCGGCTGCGGCGACCAGCGCCAGGTTGTCGTCGCCGCTGTCGGCCAGCATCGAGGTGGTGGCGGTGAAGGCGGCGGTGTTGTCCAGGTTGATGGTGAGGGTGGCCACGTCGCTGGTGCCGTTGGGGTGGGTCAGCTCGTAGGTGAAGGTGTCGTGCTGGCCGATTACCGCGGAGGTCAGCCCCGGGTTGAGGGTATAGCTGTAGCTGCCGTCGGCATGCACCAGCAGCGTGCCGTAGCTGCCGGCCACGCTGACCCCGTTGTAGCCGGGGATGACGTAGGTGTTGGCCGCGACCAGCACGCTCAGCACAGTGAGCGACGAACCGAGGGTGTCGGCGCCGCCGCCGGCGGTATCGGTCAGCAGGTTGCCGGTGACCGGGGTGTAGCCGCTGACCACGAACTCGTTGGTGTGCGTGGTGGTGGTGTTGAGGCTGGTGGTGATGGAGCTGGCCAGGCCGATGCCACCGGCCGTGACCCGGATATGGTAGGTACCGGGCCCCTGGTTCTGGAAGGTGTAGCCGGCGCCGCCGCCGAGCAGGCTGACCAGCGAACTGCCGCCCACCGCCTGCACCAGCACGTACTGCCCGGTGGCCGGGTTGAGCTTGAGCAGTTCCAGGGTGGTGCCGTTGAGCAGGCTCAGCAGGTTGGCCGAGTTCACCACCACTTGCAGGTTGGCCGTGGTGTCGGCGCCGACCGTGGTGGTGTAGGTCGCCTGGCGGCTGCCGATCAGCGGCAGGCTCAGCGAACCGAGGCTGGCGCTGCTGGTGTCCACGCGGTTGGCCAGGGCGATCTGGGTGCTGTCGATGTCATTGACGGCATCCACCACCGTGGCTGGTGCACTGAGGTTGCTGTCGCTCCAGATCTCCCCGGCCTGTGGGCTGTCGATGCGCACGTAGAGGTTGGCGACGTCGGTCAGGCCGTTGCCGTGCACCAGCTGGTAGCTGAACACATCCACCTTGCCGACGCTCGAGGGCGTGCCGTTCGGCGTGTAGGTGTAGCTGCCGTCGGCGCGAATCACCAAGGTGCCGTACAAGCCTTGCACTTCGGTGGCGCCGCCGGCGTTGACGAAACTGCCGTTCTTCAGCACCTGCAGCACCGCAGCGCTGTCCGGGCCGCGGGCATCGGTGCTGCCATCGACACCCGGGTCGCTGATGACGTTGCCGTTTACCGGGGTACCGATACCGGTGAACTGGGTCAGGCTGGTGGTATCGATGTCCAGGGTGGTGGTGACGTTGGTGATCAGGCCAATGCCGCCGCTGCCGACGGTCAGGCGGTACTCGCCGGCCTGCAGCACGCCGATGTCGACGCGGATGCCCTGGCCCAGCGGCAGCAGGATCAGGTCGAGCAGGCCCTGGCTGGTGCCGGTGGCCAAGGTCACCCAGGCGCCGGACGCATTCTTCACCTGCAGGGTGAAGGTGGCGCTGTTGAGCAGGGCCAAGGCGCTGTTGGTGGTCAGGGTCAGGGTCGGGTCCACCGTGGTGCCGGCACCGACCGTCCAGGTAAAGGTCTTGGTGAAGCCGGACAGCAAGGTGGTGAAGCTGTCGTTGTAGGTCTGGTGGGCGACCACCGGCGCCAGGTTGACGGTGGCGGTGGTCAGGTTGTCGCTGGCGATCACCGGGGCGTTGGCGTCGATGTCCGGCGCGGTGATGTTGACGTTGCCGGAGGTGTTGTTGCGCGGGTCGGTGAGGGTCACCGACAGCACCTGGCCGTTGTCCTGGGCAGGGCTCAGGGTGACGGTGAAGGTGCCGTTGGGTTGCACGGTCGCGGTCTGCAGCACGGTGCCACTGGCACTGCGCACGGTGACGGTGGCGCCTGGCTCACCGCTGCCGGTGAGGGTGCTGCCGTCGGCGCTGACCACCAGGTTGCTGGCGGCCGCCGGAGGGGTGAGGTCCGGTGCGGTCAGCGCGGTGGCGGTCGAGACGTTGCCTGCCGGGTCGGTGAGGGTGACGTTCAGTGCCTGGTTGTCGATCTGCGCTGCGGCCAGGCTGACCACGAACAGGCCGTTGCTGCCGACGGTGGCGGAGCCCAGCACGGTGCCGGCGCTGTTGCGCACGACCACCGTGCTGCCGATCTGGCCAGAACCGCTCACCGTGGTGCCGTTGGCGTTGATTGCTGCCACTGGGGCGGCGGGCGGTGTGGTGTCCGGGGCGGTGAGGGTGGCGCTGCCAGACAGGTTGCCGGCGGCGTCGGCCTGGCGCACGGTGAGCAGTTGCCCGTCGTTCTGCGCGCTGGCGAGGGTGATGCTGAAGTTGCCGTCGGCTTGTACCACGGCGGTGCCGAGCTGGCCGTTCGGCCCCACGACGGTGACCGTCGCGCCGGGCTCGCCGGTGCCGGTCAGCACCGTACCGCCGGTGTTGAGCCCAAGGTTGCTCGGTGGCACAGGCGCCTGCAGGTCCGGCGCGGTGTAGCGGGTGCTGCCAGAGACATTCTGTGCGGCATCGGCCTGGCTCACGCCGAGCACCTGGCCGTTGAGCTGGGCGCTGGCCAGGTTGATGCTGAACGCGCCTCCTGCATTCACCACACCACTGCCGAGCACGCTGCCGCTGGCGTCGCGCACCGTGACCGTGGCGCCTGCTTCACCGGTGCCGGTCAGGACCAGGCCATTGGCCGACAAGGCAGTGATGACCGGGTTGTCCGGCGGGGTGATGTCGGCGGCCTGGACGATCAAAGGCAGCGATTCGCCACCGAGCAGGGTCGAGGTGGTCACCGACAAGGTCTGGCCGTTGAGCTGCGGGCTGTTCAGCGTGAGGGTGAAGGTGCCGTTGAGGTTGGCCGCGCCGTTGCCGATCAATGTGCCTGCCGCATCGTAGACGCGGATCGACGCACCCGCGGCCGCAGTACCGGTCAAGGTCAGGCCGTCGGCGGCCAGCAGCGCACTGGTGGGCGGCTCAGGCGTCGGGATCAGGGGGGTGATGTAGTCGGCTTCAGCCGAGGTGTTGCCTGCCAGGTCGGTCTGGGTGACGATCAGCTGCGCGGCCGAGCCAGGGGCAGGGCTGAGGTCGACCTGGAAGGTGCCGTTGGCGGCGACGATGCCGGTGCCGATCACCACGTCGTTGAGTTTGACGGTCACCGTCGCACCGGCCTCGCCACGTCCGCTCAGCACGTCGTAGGCGGTGTTGATGTTCAGGTTGGTGACGAGTGCCGGCGCGGCGGTGTCCGCTGCCTGGTAGCTCGCGGGCGGCGAGGTGTTGCCGGCCTCGTCGGAGGCCACCACCGTGAGCAGTTGGCCATTGTTCTGTGCCGGTGCAAGCGTGACAGTGAACTCACCGTTTTCAGGCACGACGACCGTGCCGATCAGCGTATTGTTCGGGCCACGCACGGTGATGGTGCTGCCGGCTTCACCGGTACCGCTGAGCAGCGTGCCGCCACCACCCAGGGTCAGGTCGCCGGGTTGCGCGGGCGGGGTCAGGTCCGGTGCGGTCACTTGCAGGGGCGCAGAGGGATTGCCCGTGGCGTCCTGGGCAATGATGGTCAGGACCTGGCCGTTGATCTGTGGCGGGTTGAGGTTGAGCACGAAGGTGCCGTCGGCATCGACCACCCCCTGGCCGAGCATGTCGCCCCGGTCGTTCATCACCGTGACGCGGGTGCCCGCATCCCCGGTTCCGCGCAATTGCGTGCCGCTGTCGTTGAGATCGGCAAGCACGGCGCCTGGTGGTGTGATGTCGACCGCCGTGAGGGTGCTGATCGGCGATACGTTGCCGCTGCGGTCCGTCAGGACCACTTGCAGCAACTGGCCATCGAGTTGCGGCGCATTGAGGTTGACCACGAAGGTGCCGTTGGCGGCGACCGTGGCGGTGCCAATCTCCAGGGTGCCGACATACACGCGTACGGTGGTGCCGGCTTCGCCGGTGCCGCTGAGTTGATCGCCGCTGGCGCTCAGGTGCAGCCCGGCAGCCGCCGCCGGCGGCGTCAGGTCCGGTGCATCGACCGTGACCGGAGCGCTGATGTTGCCGGGTGGGTCGGCCTGCTGCACCGACAGCACCTGCTGGTTGATCTGCGCCGGCGTCAGCGGGACGCTGAAGCTGCCATCGGCGAGCACCAGGGTGGTGCCCAGGATTACGCCCGCGGCGTTGGTCACGGTCACGGTCGCGCCTGCTTCGCCGCGCCCGGTGACCACACTGCCGTCGGCGTTGATCGCGACATCGGTGAGCGCGGCAGGCGGGGTGAAGTCAGGGGTTTGCAAGGTGGCGACGGCCGACACGTTACCGGCGGCGTCGGCCTGGGTGATGCTCAGCAGCTCGGCGTTGCCCAGTGCCGGGGCGAGGGTGACGGTGAAATGGCCGCTGGCATCGACTCGCGCGGTGCCGATCTCGACACCCGCCGGGTTGAGCACGCTGATCAACGCACCGGCTTCGCCACGGCCGGTGAGGGTAATACCGTCGCTGGAGATCGCCAGTTCGGCAGGCGCGGCGGGGGGCGTGGTATCGGCCGCCGTGATCGGGCTTGGGTTCGACTGGTTGCCGGCGGCGTCGGTCAACACCACCTGCACCTGCTGGCCGTTGGCCTGAGGCGCACCGAGGCTGACCTGGAAGGTGCCATCGGCGCGGACCACGGCGGTGCCCAGCACGCTGCCATCGGCGGCCAGCACTTTCACCGTGCTGCCGGCCTCGCCGGTGCCGTCGAGCAGGCTGCCGCCTGCGCTGAAGGCGAGGTTGGCGGCAGCATCGGGGGCCACGCGGTCAGGCGCGGTGAGGGTGACGCTGTTCGACTCGTTGCCAGCGGCGTCCGTCTGGCTGGCGCCGAGCTGCTCGCCGTTGATCTGCGCGGCGCTCAGGGCAATGCTGAAATGGCCGCTGGCGTCGACCACGCCGGTGCCGAGGTCGATCCCGCCTTCACCGATCACGCTGACCGTGGCGCCCGGCTCGCCTCGCCCGCTGAGGGTCAGGCCATCGCTTGCCAGTACCAGGTCGGTCAGCGGTTGCGGTGCGGTGCTGTCCGGTGCCTGCAGGGTGGCTGGCAGTGAAGCACTGCCATCGGTGCCCACGGCACTGACCTGCAGCACTTCGCCGTTGGCCTGGGCGCTGCCGAGGGTGACGCTGAAGGTGCCGTCGTTGCCGACCGCTGCAGTACCCAGCAGGGTGCCCCCGGGGCCGTAGACGTTCACCGTGCTGCCCGGTGTGGCGCTGCCGGTGACCACCAGGCCATCGGCCGACAGCAGCAGGTTATCGGGCGTCTCTGGCGCCAGGTTGCCCGGCGCGGTGACGGACTGCGCGGGCGATGCGTTCTGGGCGGCATCGGCCTGGGTCACGCTGAGGCTTTCACCGGCAGACGCCGCCGGGGCGAGGCTGACGCTGAAGCGACCATCGCTGCCGACCGTTGCCGTACCAAGGGACGTGCCATCGGGGGCGCGCACGGTGACCGTGGCGCCCGCTTCACCGGTACCGGTCAAGGTGGCGCCATCGGCCGAGACGGCCAGGTTGGCGACCGCGGCGGGCGGGGTGGTGTCGGCAGCGGTGTACGGGGTGCTGGGCGACAGGTTCCCGGCGGCATCGGTGGCGCTGACCTGCAAGGTCTGGCCGTTGGTCTGGGCACTGTCGAGGGTGACCTGGAAGGTGCCGTTGCTGTTGGCCACGGCAGTGCCCAGCAGGTTGCCCGCCGCATCGCGCACGCTTACCGTGCTGCCCGCTTCGGCGATGCCGCTCAGCTGCAGTCCGCTGCCGGCCAGGGCCAACGCGCTGGGCGCTGCCGGCGGAGTGAAGTCCGGCGCGATGACGGCGACGGCGGCCGAGGTGTTGTTGCCCGCATCGGTCTGGGTCACGCTCAAGTGCTGGGCATTGAGCTGGGCACTGGTGAGGGTGAGGGTGAAACTGCCGTTGGCAGCCACCAGGCCGCTGCCGATGATGGTGCCGTCGGGCCCGCGCACGGTCACGCTGGCACCGGCTTCACCGAGACCGGTCAGGGTCAGACCATTGTTGTTGAGCACCACGTTGCTAAGCGCTGCCGGTGGCGTCAGGTCCGGGGTGCTCAAGGTGATGGCGGGCGAGGTGTTGCCCGCGGCATCCACCTGGCTCACGCCGATCGCCTGGCCGTTGGCCTGGGGGGTATCGAAGGTCACCGTGAAGCGGCCATCGGCACCGACGGTGGCGCTGCCGACCACGCTGCCGGCGGCGTTGCGTACCTGCACGGTGGCGCCCACTTCGCCGCTGCCGGACAACTGCCGGCCATCGGCGCTGAGCAGCGTATCGCTGACTGCTGCCGGTGCAGTGCGGTCGGGCGTCGCCAGGCTCGATGGCGCCGACACGTTGCCGGCGGCATCGGTGAGGGAGACCTGCAGGGCACTGCCCGTGGTTTGCGCATTGGGCAGGGTGATCTGGAACTGGCCGCTCTGGTTGACCGTGCCGGTCGCCAGGATTGCGCCACTGGCGTCGCGCACGGTGACGATCGCACCTGCTTCGCCCTGGCCGCTGACCACGGTGGCGGCGCTGTTCAGGCTCAGCCCGGTGGCGGCGTCTGGCGCCTGCAGGTCGGGTGCTTGCAGGGTGGCGGCGAGCGAAGTGTTGCCGGCGGCGTCGGCCTGGGTGATGGTCAGGTTCTGGGCGTTTGCCTGTGGCGGTGTCAGGTTGATGCTGAACAACCCGTTGCTGCCTACGGTCGCGGTGCCCAGCAGGGTACCCTGGGCATCCACCACGCGTACGGTAGCGCCCACTTCGCCGTGGCCGGTGAGGGTGCTGCCGCTGCGGTCGAGGGTGAGCTGGTCGGGTGCATCTGGTGCGGTCCTGTCCGCCGCGACGATGGTTGCCGGCACCGAAGGCTGGCCATCCAGCGAGGCGCGGGCGGTGACTTGCAGGGTCTGTGCATTGAGCTGGGCGTTGCTGAAGAACACCCGGAACGTGCCATCGCTACCGACCGTGGCGGTACCCAGGGTGGTGCCGCCGGAGGTCACGGTGATCAGCGAACCCACGGTGCCTTCCCCGGTGAGCAGGAACCCGTCGGCGCTGATCAGCAGGCCGCTGGGGGTGGCCACTTCTGTGCCGTCGGGGCCATTGAGGGGGGTGGGGGTTGCATTGCCAGCGCCATCGCTGACCACGACCTGGACGAGGTCGCCGCTGGCCAGCGGTGGCGCGACCGTGATCACGAAGCTGCCGTCGGGAGCTGCCGTGGCCGTGCCCAGTACCGTGCTGCCGTCACGCACGGTGACCGTGCTGCCGGGTTCGGCGGTGCCGCCGACGGTTGCGCCATCGGGGCTGACGGCAAGGTCCGTGGCGGCGGCGGGCGGCGTGTTATCCGGTGCGCTGATGGTGGTCGTGGCCGAGTCGTTGCCCGCACCATCGGTGACCACCACGGTCACGGCTTCGCCATTGGTCAGAGGCGTGTCCAGTGACACGCTGAAACTGCCATCGGCATTCACGGGGACGGTGATCACGTTGCCGTCGGGGTCGGTGACCGTCACCGAACTGGCGCCTGGTGCAGTGCCGGTGACCGTGGTGCCGTCCGCGCTCACGCCGACATCGGTCGGCAGCACCGGCGGGGTGAGATCGGGTGCGGTGGCCTGGCCTGCGGTGGAGGCATTGCCGGCCGGGTCGGTCAAGGTCACCTGGAGCGTCTGGCCATCGAGTTGCGCAGGCACCAGCGGCACGCTGAAGTTGCCGTTCGCCGGGATCACCAGGGTGCCCAACAGGTCGCCGTTGGCGTTGCGCACCTGCACCGATGCGCCGGCTTCACCCGTGCCGCTGAGCACGCTGCCATCGGCGCTGACCTGCAAGCCGGTCGGGGTGGCCGGCGCGCTGCTGTCGTCGGCCGTGAAGCTGGCCGATGGCGAAGCATTGCCCGCTGGGTCCACCAGTACTATCGACAGCACCTCACCGTTGGCCTGGGCCGGGTTGAGGGTGACGCTGAACGTACCGTCTTCATTCACCGTGGCACTGCCCAGCAACTGCCCGGCCGCGTTGCGCACCAGCACGGTGCTGCCGGCTTCACCCTGGCCATCGAGCTTCGTGCCGCCTGCGGTCAGTTCGAGGCCTTGGGCGGCTTGCGGCCCTTGCAGGTCGGTAGCGGTCACGGTGCCGGCCGTGGAGGTATTGCCAGCAGCGTCTGCCTGGGTGATGGACAGGGTCTGGCCATTGAGTTGTGGCGGGTCGAGGGTGACGTGGAAGCTGCCATCGGCCGCCACCACGGCAGTGCCGAGCACCGCGCCGCCGGCCCCGGTCACTCGCACCTGGGCGCCAGGCTCGCCGGTGCCCGACAGGACGCCGCCATTGGCGGACAAGCTCAGGCCGCCTGGGATGGCAGGTGCCTGGCTGTCCGGTGCAGACAGGTCGACCGCTGCCGAAACGTTGCCGGTCGGGTCGCGTTGTTCGACGGTCAGTGCCTGGCCGTTGGTCTGTGCCGTACCGAGGGTGATTTCGAAGGTGCCGTTGCTCGCCACCACCGCGCTGCCCAGTACGCTGCCATCAGCGCCGCGCACGGTGACGGTGGCGCCCGGCTCGCCGGTGCCGGTAACGGTCGTGCCGCTGGCATCGATGCCAGGGCTGCCGACGGCCTGCGGCGGGGTGCTGTCGGGCGCGGTGAAGTCCACCGCTGCAGAACTGTTGCCCGCGGCATCGATCACGCGGATGGCCAGGGTTTCGCCATTGGCCTGGATCGGGTCGAGGGAGAGGCTGAAGGTGCCATCCGGCCCGGCGATGGTGCTGCCGATCAGGGTGCCGTTGGCATCACGCACCTCTACGCGGGCGCCGGCTTCGGCGCTGCCAGTGAGGGTGCGCCCATCGGCGCTGATCACCAGGTTGCTGGCCGGTGCTGGTGCTGTGGTGTCACCACCGCCAGTGTCGATATCCGGCGCGGTGACACTGCCGGCGGTCGAGGTGTTGCCGGCGTGGTCGGTGGCAGTCACGTGCAACTGCTCGCCGTCGACCTGTGGCGGCACGAGGCTGATGCTGAACGCACCGTTGGCGCCCGCCACGGCGCTGCCGAGCACGGTCGTGCCGTCGGCGGCGAGTACTTTCACGGTGCTGCCCGGCTCGGCGCGGCCGGTCAGCACACTGCCGTCGGCGCTGATGGTCAGGCCGCTGGGTTGGGCGGGAGGCAGCAGGTCGGCCGAGGTCACCGCGCCGGGTGCGGAAACATTGCCGGCGGCATCGGTAAGCAGCACTTGCACGGTGCTGCCGTCGACAAGCGCCGGCTGGAGCGTCAGATGGAAGGTGCCGTCCGCGCCGACGGTGCCGGTTGCCAGGACATTGCCATCGGCATCGCGCACTTGCACCGTTGTGCCGGCTTCGCCGCGGCCACTGAGTCGCTTGCCGGCCTGGTCGATCACAAGGTTGGTCGGCGCATCGGGTGCAGTGGTGTCGGGCGGATTGCCCACGCCACCGTCGGGGGCTGTCACCGACGCGGGATCGGAGCTGTTTCCGGCAGGATCGGTCAGGGTGACACCCAGTTTTTCGCCGTTGGTCTGTGGCGAGTTCAGCGAGACATCGAAAGTACCGTCGGCCCCTACCGTGCCGGTGCCGATCACATTGCCGGCGGCATCGCGTACCGTGACCGTGGTACCCGCTTCGCCACGGCCGGTCACGTGCAGGCCATCGGGCGATACCAACAGATCGATGGCGCTGGCCGGGGGCGTGGTGTCACCAGGTGCGGAGCCGCCACTGCTGCCGCCACCGCTGCTGTGGTCCGCGGCCGCAGCCGCGCCACCGACGCCAAGCAGGCTCAGGGCGGCGATGGCCCAGGTCGGGGTGGCACTGCCGGCCACGCCGATGCCGGCCACCAGTTCATCGAGCGAGGCCACTTCGTCGAAGGTGAATCCGGTGAAGGCCGCGGCGTCATAGTTGGCGTGCCATAAGGTACCGTCTTCGCCGACGAACACCATGTCGCTACCGACGCCGGCCTGGTCCACGGCGAAGAAGTTGCCGACGGTGACCTTTTCCCCGGATTTGAGGGTGACGATCAGGTCCTGGCCACGGCGGGTGACGGTGGCCACCTGATCAGGGGCAACTGGCATCTGCACGACACCTGGGCTTTTGAGCGCGATATCACCCCAGGCATTCTGGGTGGCGACGGCGGATTGCTTGTCGGCGACGACGATGTTGTCCATGGATGCTCCCTGCTGGTGTGCGGTACGCGCAGGCGGACCTGCCTTGCGAGCTCGCCTGTCAGGCGCAGCTTGGCCGTGTAGCGGCCTGTGACCGGTGCTATGGGAGATATAGCAGTCCAGCAGGAAGCAACCAGAGGCTTTCTGGGTTAATCCTTTGGTAGAAACACGTCTAGCGCAGGCCTAAGCGCCTGGCCAGGCGGCTGAGGTTGGCGCGGTCCAGGCCCAGCTCGCGGGCGGCTGCAGCCCAATTGTCCTGATGGCGTTGCAGGCAGGCGTCGATGAGCTGGCGCTGGTAGCTGTCGAGCGCTTCGCGCAGGCGGCCGTCAGGCAGTGAAGTTGCCGGGGCCGGGGCTGGGGCGGGTTGCGCAGGCGTGGCGGAGACGGCGCGTACGTCAAGGTCGCTGGCCTCCAGGGTGAGGATGCGTGGCCGCTGTGGATGCTGGCCCATGGCTTTGAGCGCCGAACGGCCGATCAGGTGTTCCAGTTCGCGCACATTGCCGGGCCAGTCGTAGGCCAGCAGTGCGGCCTGAGCTTCGCTGCTCAGGCGCAGGCTGTTGAGGCCCAGGCGCGATCGGTTCTGTTCGAGGAAGTAACCGGCCAATAGCAGCACATCGCGCCCACGTTCGCGAAGCGGCGGCACCTGCAGCGGGTAGACGCTCAAGCGGTGGTAGAAGTCGGCGCGGTAGTTGCCGTTGCGCACTTCGGCGGCCAGGTCGCGGTTGGTGGCGGCGATCAGGCGCACGTCGACCCGGTGCTCGCGGTCCGAGCCCAGGCGCTGCAGCTGCCCGCTCTGCAGCACCCGCAGCAGCTTGGCCTGCACGGTCAGCGGCAGTTCTCCGACTTCATCGAGAAACAGCGTGCCGCCGTTGGCCAGCTCGAACTTGCCCCGGCGTTCGCCGTGGGCGCCGGTGAAGGCGCCGCGCACATGGCCGAACAATTCGCTCTCCACCAGGGTGTCGGGCAAGGCGGCGCAGTTGAGGCTGATCAGCGGCTTGTCGGCGCGGCTGCTGGCCTGATGCAGGGCTTGGGCGACCAGTTCCTTGCCCACGCCGGTTTCGCCGGTGATCAGCACGGTCAGGTCGCTGCCGCCGACCAGGCGGATTTCTTCCACCAGTTGTTTGTGTGCCTTGCTCTGGCCGATCAGCTCCCGGTCCTGGCCGCTGGCCTGGCGATAGATCTCGGCGCGGTAGTGTTCGTCCTCGGCGCGCAGGGCCAGGTGTTCGATGCGCTCGGCCACGGTCACGGTGGCGGCCGCCAGGCTGGCGAAGGCTTGCAGGGCGTCCAGCTCCAGGCTCTGGAACTGGCCGGGGGTGAGGGCGTCGAGGGTCACCAGGCCCCAGGGGCGTTCATCGACCATCAACGGGCAACCCATGCAGTCATGCACTTCAAGGGCAGCGTCGTGGGCGTTGACCAGGCCGTCGTAAGGGTCGGGCAGGTCGGAGTCGCTGGCGAAACGGGTCGGTTCGGCGCGGCTGAGGAGAATCTGGAAGCGGGGGTGCTCGCTGACCTTGAAGCGCCGGCCCAGGGTGTCGGCAGACAGGCCATCGACGGCCAGGGGCACCAGCCATTCGCCGTCCAGGCGCAGCAGCGCGGCAGCGTCGCAAGGCAGCAGGCCGCGCATGGCCTGGAGCAGACGCCGGTAGCGCTCCTGATCGGGCAGGTCGCAGGACAGGTCGCTGACCAGGGGGAGCAGGGCGGTGAGCAAGGGCTTTGCGGTCATAAAGACTCCTGTTGGTCGATATGACTATACGCCGGCGTTGGTCGTTTTGACATGATCCCCGTCAAACCCCTGATTTTACGGGCCGAAAAAGTTGGCACGATTGCTGAAGCACCTGAAGCAAACCATTCAAGCCTCAGGCTCAGGAGTCGTTGCAATGCTCAATGCCGAACAACGTGCAATCATCAAAGCTACCGTGCCCCTGCTGGAAACCGGCGGCGAAGCGCTGACCACCCATTTCTACAAGATGATGCTCAGCGAGTACCCGGAGGTTCGTCCCCTGTTCAACCAGGCCCACCAGGCCAGCGGCGACCAACCGCGCGCCTTGGCCAACGGTGTGCTGATGTATGCCCGGCACATCGACCAACTGGAGCAGTTGGGCGGCCTGGTCGGCCAGATCATCAACAAGCATGTGGCCTTGCAGATCCTCCCGGAGCACTACCCGATCGTCGGTAGCTGCCTGCTGCGCGCCATCGAGGAAGTGCTTGGCAAGGAAATCGCCACCCCGGAAGTCATCGCTGCCTGGGCCGCTGCCTATGGCCAGTTGGCCGATATCCTGATCGGTGCCGAGGAAGGCCTCTATAAACAGAAGGAAGAGGCTGCCGGTGGCTGGCGCGGTACCCGTGAGTTCCGCCTGGTACGCCGTGAGCAGGAAAGCAGCGAGATCGTTTCCTTCTATTTCGCCCCGGTCGATGGCAAGCCGGTGCTCAAGGCCGAGCCTGGCCAGTACATCGGCTTGCAGCTGTTCATCGACGGTGCCGAGCAGCGCCGCAACTATTCGCTGTCGGCCTTGTGCGATGGCGAGCAGTATCGCATCAGCGTCAAGCGGGAGGAGGGCGGCAAGGTCTCCAATTTCCTGCATGAGCAACTGGCGGTCGGCCAAACCCTGCAGCTGTTCCCGCCGGCCGGTGATTTCACCCTGGCCGCCAGCGACAAGCCGCTGGTGCTGATCAGTGGCGGCGTGGGCATCACCCCGACCCTGCCCATGCTCGAGGCTGCGCTGAAGACCGAGCGTGCGGTGCATTTCATCCACTGTGCGCGCAATGGCTCGGTGCATGCGTTCCGTGACTGGATTGATGGCTTGGCCGAGCGCCATCCGCAGCTCAAGCGCTTCTATTGCTATGCCGAGCAGGAAGGTTCGCAGGGGGCCGATGCCGTGGGCTTGCTGAATGAGGCGCTGCTGGCCGAGTGGTTGCCGCGTGAGCGGGATGTGGATGCCTACTTCCTTGGGCCCAAAGGGTTCATGGCGGTGATCAAGCGGCAACTGAAGGGGCTGGGTGTGCCTGAGGCGCAAAGCCGTTATGAGTTCTTCGGGCCGGCGGCTGCCCTGGAGTGATGTGCTGACTGGGCTGGCCCTATCGCCGGCTTGCCGGCGACAGGGCCGGTACTGGCTTCCTCTATATAAGGAAATATAAAACGCAACGGCCACCCTTCACTTTAATCCTCCTTTAATCACTGTATCCTTCACTCCCGGGTGTCGAGGGGCTTGCTCCTGCGCGGCCCCCGGGAAGTCGCTTTTAGCCGGCAGACGTTGAACCGACGTCGCCGCAGCCGGTCTGAAGCCCACTCCGGATAGCTCGCTTGCTCGACACGCAACAAGGCCCTGCCTGCGTGTAGACTTGCGCCTGGCAGGCACATCACGCTGCCCTCTATCCATCGAAGGAATCGGCAATGAACGAACTGACATCGCGCCTGAATCGTGAACGGCGCTATCTGGTGCTGCTGGGGCTGATCTGCCTGTCCATGATCGGCGGCGCGCTGTACATGCAGGTCGTGTTGGGCGAAGCGCCATGCCCACTGTGCATCCTGCAGCGCTATGCCCTGCTGTTCATCGCGATCTTCGCATTCATTGCCGCGGCGATGCCTGGCCGGCGCAGCCTGACCTTCTTCGAGTGCCTGGTCGTGCTCAGCGCCATTGGCGGAATCATTGCGGCCGGCAACCATGTGTATATACTCGCCAACCCCATGGTCAGCTGCGGCATCGATACCCTCCAGCCGATCGTCGACGACCTGCCGCTGGCCAAGCTGTGGCCCCTGGCGTTCCAGGTGGATGGTTTCTGCAGCACGCCATACCCGCCGATCCTTGGTTTGTCGCTGGCGCAATGGGCGCTGCTGGCATTCGTCCTGACGGCCATCCTGGTACCGCTCTGCATCTACCGCAACCGGCGCCAGCGTTAGACATTAGTCCCGATTTCAGTGAGGTCTTTTGCACCCACAGAGAAGAGGGAAAATTCCACTCCCGCTTGATCCAGATCAATCACCAAGCCTTGCGCAGCGCGGGCTTGAGGGCTATCAAGCGGGGTGCGACAAACTGTCGCGAAGTTGAATTTCCGGCCTGCATTGTTGCGGATTCCGTAAAAGACTGTTGCTCAATAAGTCATAGTCAAGGGTTGGCGACCTCACTACAATCGCCCCCAATTTCCGTTCGGCACTGCTTGCAAGTCGCAGGATTGAAGGAAGCCTCAGCGCTCCCTTTTGCTGACTTCGTCAAGTTTCGCCCAGCGGCGATACCGGGCGGACCCCCCTCCGCGTTTTCCCGCACCAAATGGACTTGGTCTGAAGTACAGGCCTGTTGCCTACGAAACCATAAGCACCGCTATCTCGCTTGACGCCAGATCCTGCAGTCGGATCTACGGCAGGAGCGAGTACGGGCGTGAATTGCCTCACTTGGCAGGACGAAGTGTTGGCCACCAAAACACAAATTGCATTGAAGCAAGCTGATCTAGAGGTCGTGAGATGAGTAAAAAGCGTTACCCCAGACTGTTTGGCATATTGCCCTTTTTAGGCATGCTTTTACTCAGTGGGTGCAACTGGACCCTGCTCGACCCGAAAGGTCAGGTCGGCATTGAGCAAAAGAACCTCATCCTCATCGCTACCGGCCTGATGCTGCTGGTGGTGATTCCGGTCATCATCATGACCGTGGCGTTCGCCTGGAAGTACCGTGCTTCCAACAAGGCTGCCACCTACACCCCCGACTGGTCGCACTCGACCAAGATCGAGGCCGCGGTGTGGATCATCCCGATCATCATCATCATCGCTCTGGGTTACGTCACCTACAAATCCACCCACAAGCTGGACCCGTACCGTCCACTGGATTCCGATGTGAAGCCGGTGCAGATCGACGTGGTCGCGCTGGACTGGAAATGGCTGTTCATCTACCCGGAGCAGGGCATCGCCACGGTCAACAAGATCGTCTTCCCGGCTAACACCCCGGTCAACTTCCGCGTCACCTCCGACGCCGTGATGAACTCGTTCTTCATCCCGGGCCTGGGCGGCCAGATCTACGCCATGGCCGGCATGACCACCAAGCTGCACCTGATCGCCAACGAGAACGGCGAGTTCGACGGTATCAGCGCCAACTACAGCGGCGCTGGCTTCACCGGCATGAAATTCAAGGCTACTGCAACTTCCCAGGAAGACTTCGACAAGTGGGTCGCCGAGGTCAAGCAGTCGCCGAAGAAGCTGGACAAGGCAGAGTACGACGCTCTGGCCAAACCTAGCGAATACAACCCAGTCGCGCTGTATAGCGAGGCCTCGCCTGACCAGTTCCAGCTGATCGTCGACAAGTACGAAGGCATGAACCGCGGTCGTCCGAGCCACGAAGAAGCAGGCAGCAAAGATCTGGCCACAACCAAGGGTGTGGAATCGAGTATGCAACCAGCTGCCGGTGCAGAGGAGTAAGAGATGTTCGGTAAACTAAGCCTGGAGGCGATACCCTATCACGAGCCGATAGTCATGGTGACGCTTGCCATGATCGCGCTCGGCGGTATCGCTGTCGTCGGTCTGATCACCTATTTCCGCAAGTGGACCTACTTGTGGACCGAGTGGCTGACCACGGTCGACCACAAGAAAATCGGGGTGATGTACATCATCGTCGCGATGGTCATGCTGCTGCGCGGCTTTGCCGACGCCATCATGATGCGTACACAGCTGGCTGCTGCTACCGGCGGCTCCGAAGGCTACCTGCCGCCTGAACACTATGACCAGATCTTCACCGCTCACGGTGTGATCATGATCATCTTCATGGCGATGCCGTTCTTCACCGGCCTGATGAACCTCGCGGTTCCTCTGCAGATCGGTGCACGTGACGTTGCCTTCCCGTTCCTGAACTCCCTGAGCTTCTACCTGCTGCTGGCAGGCGTGCTGCTGGTCAACATCTCCCTGGGCGTCGGCGAATTCGCCAAGACCGGTTGGGTTGCCTATCCGCCGCTCGCGGGTATCCAGTACAGCCCTGGGGTGGGTGTCGACTATTACATCTGGGCGCTACAGCTATCCGGATTGGGTACGACGCTTACCGGCGTGAACTTCCTCGTCACCGTGATGAAGATGCGCGCACCTGGCATGAAACTGATGGACATGCCGATCTTCACCTGGACCTGCACCTGGGCCAACGTGCTGATCGTCGCTTCGTTCCCGATCCTGACCGCTGCACTCGCACTGCTGACTGTTGACCGTTATCTGGACTTCCACATCTTCACCAACGAGCTTGGTGGGAACCCGATGATGTACGTCAACCTGTTCTGGGCGTGGGGTCACCCTGAGGTCTACATCCTGATCCTGCCGGCCTTCGGCGTGTTCTCGGAAGTCACTTCCACCTTCTCCGGCAAGCGTCTGTTCGGCCACCACTCGATGATCTACGCATCGGGCGCCATCGCCGTTCTGGGCTTCGCCGTATGGCTGCACCACTTCTTCACCATGGGTGCCGGCGCCAGCGTCAACACCTTCTTCGGCCTGGCGACGATGCTGATCTCCATTCCGACCGGTGTGAAGCTGTTCAACTGGCTGTTCACCATGTATCAGGGCCGCGTGCGCTTCACCGCGCCAATGCTCTGGACCCTGGGCTTCATGATCACCTTCTCCATCGGTGGCATGACTGGCGTTCTGCTGGCTGTTCCAGGTGCTGACTTCGTCCTGCATAACAGCCTGTTCGTGATCGCTCACTTCCACAACGTGATCATCGGTGGTGCGGTATTCGGCTACATCGCCGGCTTCGCCTACTGGTTCCCGAAAGCCTTCGGCTTCACCCTGAACGAGAAGTGGGGCAAAGCTGCCTTCTGGTTCTGGATCTCGGGCTTCTACGTTGCGTTCATGCCGCTGTACGCCCTGGGCTTCATGGGCATGACCCGTCGTCTGAACCACTCCGACAACCCACTGTGGGAACCCTACCTGTACGTTGCCGTCGTCGGCGCCGTGCTGATCCTGTTCGGTATCGCTTGCCAGCTGATCCAGCTCTACGTTTCGGTCCGCGACCGCAACCAGAACCTGGACGTGACCGGCGACCCATGGGGCGGTCGTACCCTGGAATGGTCGACTTCGTCGCCACCTCCGTTCTACAACTTCGCTCACATGCCTGAGCAGGTTGGCCTGGACGCCTGGCACGAAACCAAGGAAACCGGCAACGCCTACAAGCCAGCGAAGAAGTTCGACGCCATCCACATGCCGAGCAACACCTCTACCGGTTTGTTCATGGGCCTGTTCCTGACCGTCTTCGGCTTTGCCTTCATCTGGCACATCTGGTGGCTGGTTGGTGCAAGCTTGGTTGCAACCATCGCTGTCTTCGTTCGCCACGCTGCGCGTGACGACCAGGGCTACATGGTTCCGGCCGAAGAAGTGGCGCGCATCGAAGGCGAGCGCATGAAAGCGCTGGCCAAAGCAGGTGCTCTGCCTGCCGGCGCACGTGTCGAATCGTTTGAGCGGGTGTAATCAATGTCCAGTCAAGTAATGCACGGTGCTGCTCATGGTCACGACCATGGGCATGACGACCACCACCACGACTCGGGCCAGATGACCGTACTCGGTTTCTGGCTGTACCTGATGACCGACTGCATCCTGTTTGCGTCGCTCTTCGCCACCTACGCGGTGCTGTCCGGCAGTTTTGCCGGCGGCCCGTCGGGTCACGACATCTTCCAGCTCGACTTCGTGCTGGTTGAAACCGCGTTCCTGCTGCTGTCCTCGATCACCTTCGGCTTCGCCATGCTGAAGATGTTCGCTGGCAAGAAAGCAGGCGTACTGGGCTGGTTGGCTGTGACCTTCCTGTTCGGTGCTGGCTTCATCGCGATGGAAATCTATGAATTCCATCACCTGATCGGTGAGGGCTTCGGCCCTCAGCGCAGTGGCTTCCTGTCGGGCTTCTTCGCCCTGGTAGGCACCCACGGCCTGCACGTGACCGCCGGCCTGATCTGGATGGCGATCATGATGTTCCAGATCAACAAGCACGGCATCACGCCGACCGCCAAGACCCGCATGAGCTGCCTGAGCCTGTTCTGGCACTTCCTGGACGTGGTCTGGATCTGCGTATTCACCGTCGTCTACCTGCTGGGGGTTCTGTAATGGCTAACGCACACGACACTCATCACGAAGGTAACCACGGCAGCGTCAAGTCCTACATGGTCGGCTTCGTACTGTCGATCATCCTGACGGCGATCCCGTTCGGCCTGGTGATGTTCCCGAGCCTGCCGAAGAACCTGACCGTCCTGGTCGTGGTGGCCATGGCCGTCATCCAGGTGGTAGTGCACCTCGTGTACTTCCTGCACATGGACCGCTCGAAAGAGCAGCGTTCCAACGTGTCGACGTTCCTGTTCACCGTCCTGGTAATTGCACTGCTGGTCGGCCTGTCGCTGTGGATCATGTTCAGCATCCACTTCGAAATGCTGGCCAAGTGAGGTAAGACTGCATGTCCGTTAAGCACTTTATCCAAATCACCAAACCGGGGATCATTTTCGGTAACGTGCTTTCCGTGGCAGGCGGTTTCTTCCTTGCCGCGAAGGGCCATGTGGACTTCGCCCTGTTCCTGGCGGTGGTGGTAGGTACGTCCCTGGTGGTTGCGTCCGGTTGCGTGTTCAACAACTGCATCGACCGTGACATCGACATCAAGATGGAACGCACCAAGAACCGCGTCATGGTCCAGGGTGGCATGTCGCTGCCCCTCGCGCTGGTCTACGCCACCCTGCTCGGGGTGGCCGGCTTCAGCCTGCTGTATGTCCAGGCCAACCCGCTGTCGGCGTTCTGCGCAGCTGTAGGCTTCATCGTCTACGTCGGTTTCTACAGCCTCTGGCTGAAGCGCAAATCGGTGCACGGCACCTTGGTCGGCAGCCTGTCCGGTGCCATGCCTCCGGTGATCGGCTACTGCGCCGTGAGCAACAGCTTCGACCTGGCTGCGGTGACCCTGCTGGTGATGTTCAGCCTGTGGCAGATGCCGCACAGCTTCGCCATCGCGATCTTCCGTTTCAAGGATTACAGCGCTGCCAACATTCCGGTCCTGCCGGTGGCGCGCGGCATCCTCGCGGCGAAGAAGCAGATCGTGCTGTACGTGCTGGCCTTCGTGCTCGCCACCCTGATGCTCACCCTTGGCGGTTACGCCGGCCTCGGCTACCTGGCCGTGGCTGCGGCCATGGGCCTGTACTGGCTGTACATGGCCTGGGGTGGCTACAAGGCCGAGGACGACAGCAAGTGGGCGCGCAAGGTGTTCGGCTTCTCCATCCTCACCGTCACTGCCCTGAGCGTGATGATGTCGGTGGACAGCCAGACTGCTGCGGACGTGCTGATGACGTACGCGCGCTGATACAGTCGCCTGTTACAGAAAAACCCCGGCCTTGGTGCCGGGGTTTTTTTATGCCTGTTCCGGCCCTATCGCCGCGGTTCGTCGCCACGACAAGCCGGCGATAGCGCCAGACCTGAAAACATGAAATTCGAATTTTCAAAAAATTCATCTGAAAAGTTCTAACAAAACAGGAAATTGTCATTTACAGGCAAACTGTTTCGGCATTATCTTCTGATTCGGCCGTCGCAACGGCCAGCGTCGCTCGGACGGTTCCGGGCGCTTACGTACTCAGAGGAAACCATGGCCAACCCAGGTTCGCCGCGCCGCTTCGCGCGCATCGATCGTCTTCCCCCTTACGTCTTCAACATTACCGCCGAGCTCAAGATGGCGGCCCGCCGCCGCGGCGAGGACATCATCGACCTGAGCATGGGCAACCCCGACGGGGCCACGCCGCCACACATCGTCGAGAAGCTGGTGCAGGTCGCCCAGCGCGAAGACACCCATGGCTACTCCACCTCCCGCGGCATTCCGCGCCTGCGCCGGGCCATCTCCAACTGGTACAAGGAACGCTACGAGGTCGATATCGACCCGGAAAGCGAAGCCATCGTCACCATCGGCTCCAAAGAGGGCCTGGCACACCTGATGCTCGGCACCCTCGACCACGGCGACACCGTGCTGGTGCCCAACCCGAGCTACCCGATCCACATCTACGGCGCAGTGATCGCTGGCGCCCAGGTGCGTTCGGTACCGCTGGTGCCCGGCGTCGATTTCTTCAACGAGCTGGAGCGCGCGATCCGCGAGTCGATCCCGAAACCGAAGATGATGATCCTCGGCTTCCCGTCCAACCCTACCGCCCAGTGCGTGGAGCTGGACTTCTTCGAGCGCGTGGTGGCCCTGGCCAAACAGTACGATGTACTGGTGGTACATGACCTGGCCTACGCCGATATCGTCTATGACGGCTGGAAAGCGCCATCGATCATGCAGGTGCCGGGGGCCAAGGACATCGCCGTGGAATTCTTCACCCTGTCCAAGAGCTACAACATGGCGGGCTGGCGGATCGGCTTCATGGTCGGCAACCGCGAGCTGGTCAGTGCGCTGGCGCGGATCAAGAGCTATCACGACTACGGCACCTTCACGCCTCTGCAAGTGGCCGCCATTGCGGCGCTCGAAGGTGACCAGCAATGCGTGCGCGACATTGCCGAGCAGTACCGCCAGCGCCGCAACCTGCTGGTCAAGGGCCTGCACGAGCTGGGCTGGATGGTCGAGAACCCCAAGGCGTCGATGTACGTCTGGGCGAAGATTCCGCAGCAGTGCGCGCACCTCGGTTCGCTGGAGTTTGCCAAGAAGCTGCTGGCTGAAGCCAAGGTCTGCGTGTCGCCGGGCATCGGCTTCGGTGACTATGGCGACGACCACGTGCGCTTCGCCCTGATCGAGAATCAGGACCGTATTCGCCAGGCGATCCGCGGTATCCGCCAGATGTTCCGGGCGGACGGCCTGGCCCGCAAGTAAGGCCGGATCAGGGGCCGTTAAGCGGCCCCCGATGTTGTCGGATCGACGGCAAACTATTTTTGCATTACCCCTCTTCTCAGCCGACCTGGCTTCGATTACAAATGGCGCGCAGGCCCAGCCCCGATAACAACAACCTTCCCTCCGTGCCATCATGTCCGAATACAACCCTTGCCTTGACTGCGGCGCTTGCTGCGGGTACTTCCGTGTGTCCTTCTTCTGGGGCGAATGCCAGTCTGCCGGTGGCCTCGTGCCGGACGACCTGGTGGTGCAGATCAACCCCACCCGCGTGGCGATGATCGGCACCGATGCCAAACCTTGCCGGTGCGTGAGCTTGCAGGGCGAGATCGGCAAAGAGGTGGCGTGCACCATCTACGCCAACCGTTCCAGCCCGTGCCGCGAGTTCGAGGCGTCGTGGGAGGGTGGGGTGCACAACCCGAGCTGCGACGATGCGCGTGCTGCCTATGGGCTGCCACCGCTGACGCCACCTGGCGCCAACGAGCCGCATTGGCCGGATGACGGGGCCGAGGTGGCCTGATCGTGCGTCGATAGTCTGGGCCTTATCGCCGGCAAGCCGGCTCCCACAGGTGAGCTTGCGCTGTACCTGTGGGAGCCGGCTTGCCGGCGATTGGGCTGCTCTGACCGGGCACATGACGGTAGACTGTCCTCTTCCCAGCAATGGACAGGAGATCCGGCGTGACCCCACCCCGCAGTTTCCCCAGCGACCTCAGCCTCGACAGCCCACGCCTGCAACTGCGCCCGATGCGTCATGCCGATGCCGCGCAGTGGCTGGCGATCATGGCCGACCCCGAGGTCATGCGCTATTGGCACCATGCACCCTGGCACGACCTGGCCGAGGCCCAGAGCGCCCTGGCCGCCGACCGCGAGGCCTATGCCAATGGCGAGCAGCTCAAGCTGGGCATGTACCGTCGCGACAATGGTGAACTGATCGGCATGGTCCAGCTGTTCAACATCGATGATGTCTCGCGCCGTGGCGAGATCGGCTATTGCCTGGCCAGTGCGGTGCAGGGCAGGGGCTACATGGATGAGGCGCTGACCTGTTTCATCGACTACCTCGCCCACACCCTGCACATGCGCCGCCTGGAAGGCGAGATCGACCCCCGCAATCAGGGCTCGGCACGTACCCTCGAGCGCCAGGGCTTCGTCCTCGAAGGCACCTTGCGCGCGCGCTGGTGCGTGGCGGGCGAGTTGTCCGACTCCGGTATCTACGGCTTGCTGCTCGAGCCCCCTGTGGCATGACGGCTTTCTACCTGACCTTCAGCCTTGCCCTGTACCTGCTTGCCCTGTGCTTCGACGGCGCGGTGATGAGCGCCGGCACCCACATGCCGGCCCTGCAGATGCTGTTGTACGGGCCCTGGGGCGTGCCGTTCGGGCTGTTCCAGTGGTTTGCCAACCCGCTGTTGGCCCTGGCCATCCTTGCCCATCGACGCTGCCGCCGTTTGGCCTTGGTGGCCGGTTTGGGCGCACTGTACCTGGCGGTCAGCAGCTTCGGCATCGAGCGGCTGCCGGACAACATCAGCTACGCGTTCCATGTGCGCACAGGCTTTGGGGCAGGTTTCTACCTCTGGTTGTCGTCCATTGCCGTGTTTTGTGCAGGGCAGGCCTGGTATTGCCGGAAGGCGCGCAGCAGCACCGACATGCCGGGCTGGCATTGGCTCGATGTGGCGCTGATCACGGGACTGGCCCTGGCCCTGTATGTCGCGACGCAAATGCCGTCGTTGCGCTTCGAGCCGGGCCAGGTGTTGATGCCGCCGGAGCATTCCCGCGCACTTTGATGGAGGACCGCAATGAAGCAGCAGTATCTGATGGGATTGGCGCTGGCCAGCTGCATGCCGCTGGCGATGGCGGGCGACAACTCGCAGTCTTATGCGCAGTGCATGGACAAGGCGTCCAGCACGGTGGCCATGAGCGGGTGCATCCAGGCCGAGACCAGGCTGCAGGATGAGCGCCTGAACCGCGTCTACAAGCAATTGCTGGGCAGGCTCGATGCGGGGCAGCAGAAGCGCCTGCGTGAGGTGCAGCGGCAATGGATCGGCTATCGCGATGCCAACTGCGCATTCCATGTCCAGGCCAGTGGCGGGAGCATGGCGCAGCTCGAGGGCGGCATGTGTGTGCTGGACATGACCCGCGACAGGGCGGCGGAGCTGGAGCGGGTGCTCAGCCCTGGGCAGTGATGCGTTCTGTGCAGGCCCCATCGCCGGCAAGCCGGCTCCCACAGGATCATCACTGCCCTCGTGGGAGCCGGCTTGCCGGCGATGGGGCGCGAAGCGCCCCTAGCTTCTCACCCGTGGCTCACGTTTGGCCCGGGCCTTGAGGTACTCACGCACCTCCACCGCATCCCCGGCAAACTCGATTCGCCCAGCCTTGGCCTCGCGCTGGTAGGCATACATCGGGTCGTAGTATTCCTGCAGCAACCCCTCGATCCAGCCCCGGTGCAGGTCCACCGCACCATTGCGTACCTGCTCCTCCAGCGCCTGGCGCAGGATTTCGTGCAACCGCTGGAAGCGTTCGCCCCCCAAGCGTTTGTGGATATTGCTCATGCTCTGCAACATGCGCTCGGCGAACAGCCGGCGGCCATCCTCCTCGCCATGCAGCGTGACGAACTCCGCGCACAGATTGATCACATAATCGCGCAGGATACGTTCCACGCGGTTTTCGAAGCTGTCCTCAAGCCACACCATCGGGTACTGCTGCATGCCCTGGTACAACGCCAGCGGCACCGAGCAGCTGCCGACGATGCGACCCTCGTCCTCCAGCACGAACTGCTGGATGCCTCGGGCGCGCTTCTTCAGCACATCGATCGCCAGCTTGTTCTCGAAATCGATCTGCGCCGGCTGCGCGGTGGCGCGCTTGCCGAAGCTGGAGCCGCGGTGGTTGGCATGGCCTTCGAGGTCGAGCACGTTGTTCAGTTGCTGCAGCACATCGGTCTTGCCGGTGCCGGTCAGGCCGCCCACCAGCACGAAATCGCACTGCTCGACAGCTTGCTGGGTAGTGTCCAGCAGGAAGGTGCGCAGGGCCTTGTAGCCGCCCTTGATCCGAGGGTAGTCGATCCCGGCTTCATCGCGCAGCCATTGCTGGACGATCAGCGAACGCAGGCCGCCACGGAAGCAGTACAAGTAACCGTTGGGGTGCGCCTTGGCGAAACTGGCCCAGGCATGCAGGCGCTCGCGCTTGATGGCGCCGCTGACCAGTTGATGGCCGAGGGTGATGGCGGCGGCCTGGCCTTGCTGTTTGTAGCAGGTGCCGACCTTTTGCCGCTCCTGATCAGTCATCAGCGGCAGGTTGACCGTGTTGGGGAAGGCCCCTTTGACAAACTCGATGGGCGCACGCATGTCCATCATCGGCGCGTCATCGAGGAACAGCTGGCGCAAATCGGTGCAGTCGGGGCGCATCATTTCACCTCGACCGCGTGGCTCTGTCGCTCGACCAGCTTGCCGATCGGCGCCAGTTGCAGGCCCAGTTCGGCGGCCACGGCGAGGAATTCGGCCTCGCCTTCAGGGCTGACCGCTACCAGCAGGCCGCCGCTGGTCTGCGGGTCGCAGAGCAGGTGCTTCCGCTCGTCGTCGAGCGCGCCGAGCTTGTGCCCGTAGCTGTCGAAGTTGCGCAACGTGCCACCCGGGACGCAGCCTTCGGCCAGGTAATGTTCGACGCTCGGCAGGCGCGGCACGGCGGCGTAGTCCAGGTGCGCGGTCAGGCCGCTGCCCTCGGCCAGTTCGACCAGGTGGCCGAGCAGGCCGAAGCCGGTCACGTCGGTCATCGCCTTGACGCCGTCGAGCTTGCCGAAGCGGCTGCCTGGGGTATTGAGGGTGCACATCCAGTCACGTGCCAGGCCTTGGTCCTGTTCGCGCAGCTTGGCCTTCTTCTCGGCGGTGGTAAGGATGCCGATGCCCAGCGGCTTGGTCAGATACAGGCGGCAGCCGACGGTAGCGGTGTCGTTGCGCTTGAGGTGACGTTTGCTGACCACGCCGGTCACGGCCAGGCCGAAGATCGGCTCGGGGGCATCGATGGAGTGTCCGCCGGCCAGGGGAATACCGGCCTCGGCGCAGACTGCGCGGCCGCCACGGATGACCTCGCGGGCCACCTCTGGGGGCAGCACGTTGACCGGCCAGCCGAGGATGGCGATGGCCATCAGCGGGTCGCCGCCCATGGCGTAGATGTCGCTGATGGCGTTGGTCGCGGCGATGCGGCCGAAGTCATACGGGTCGTCGACGATGGGCATGAAGAAATCGGTGGTGGACACCACGCCACGCTCGTCATCCAGGGCGTAGACGGCAGCGTCGTCGCGCGAGGCATTGCCGACCCAGAGTTTCGGGTCCAGGGCCTGGGCGCCGCTCTCGGCAAGAATCACATCCAGCACCTTGGGGGAAATCTTGCATCCACAGCCGGCACCGTGGCTGTACTGGGTCAGGCGAATCGGCTCGCTCATACGCACCTCAGGGATCAAATTGTTGCGCGATTGTAGCAAAGCTGGCCTTTGCGGCTGTGGCTCTTATACTTCCCACGGTCGGCAGGTTGCCGCAATTTTCCCCGCTATTGACCCGGAGAACTCCCATGCTCAAACGCCCATTGGCGCTCGCCGCCGGCCTCGTGCTGTGTTGCTGTGCTGTTGTCGCCCAGGCCGCTGATACCTTGCGGGTAAGTGCAATTCCCGATGAGGCGCCAACCGAGCTGCAGCGCAAGTTCAAGCCGTTGGGCGAGTACCTGTCCAAGCAACTGGGCATGGAGGTCAAGTTCGTACCGGTGGCCGATTACCCGGCGGTGGTCGAGTCGCTGGCCAGCGATCGTCTGGACATGGCCTGGCTGGGCGGCTTCACCTTCGTCCAGGTGCACCTGAAAGACCCGACCGCCACGCCGCTGGTGCAGCGTGAGCAGGATGCCCAGTTCACCTCCAAGTTCATCACCGCCAACCCGGATGTGAAGAGCCTGGCCGACCTCAAGGGCAAATCGTTCGCCTTCGGTTCGATCTCGTCCACTTCGGGCAGCCTGATGCCGCGCTACTTCATGCTCAAGGAAGACAACATCAAGCCCGAGAACTACTTCAGCCGCGTGGCCTACTCCGGCGCCCATGACGCCACCGTGGCCTGGGTGCAGGCCGGCAAGGTCGATGGCGGCGTGCTCAATGCCAGCGTCTGGCAGAAGCTGGTCGATGCCGGCAAGGTCGATACCAGCAAGGTCAAGGTGTTCGCTACCACGCCGACCTACTACGACTACAACTGGACCGTGCGCGGCAACATGGACCCGGAGCTGAAAGAGAAGATCAAGCAAGCTTTCCTTACCCTCGACCCGGCCAACCCTGAGCACAAGGCGATCCTCGATCTGCAGGCCGCCAGCCGCTTCATCGAGACCAAGCCCGAGAACTACGTGGGCACCGAGCAAGCCGCACGCGAGGCCGGCCTGCTCAAGTGACTATTCATGTACAGGGCGTCAGCCTGAGCCACGGCCAGGTACGCGCGCTCGACGCAGTGAGCCTGCGCATCGACAAGGGTGAGCGGGTGGCGATCATCGGCCCGTCCGGCGCCGGCAAATCCAGCTTGCTGCACCTGATGGCCACGGCCGTGCAGCCCAGCAGCGGGCGGCTGGAGTTGTTCGACCAGCAGCCCTGGGCACTGTCTGCCAGTGCCCGTCAGCGCTTGCGGGCCAGGGTAGGCCTGGTGCATCAGGCACCGCCCTTGCCGCCGCGCCAGCGGGTGGTGACTGCGGTGCTGGCCGGCCGGCTGGGGCAGTGGAGCACCCTGCGTGGCCTGCTTAACCTGGTTTATCCCACGGATGTGCCGGGTGCACGCCAGGTACTGGCAGAGCTTGGCCTGGCCGAGAAACTCTTCGACCAGTGCGGGAAGTTGTCCGGCGGCCAGCTGCAGCGGGTCGGTATCGCCCGCGCGCTCTATCAACGTCCCGAAGTGCTGCTGGCCGATGAACCGGTATCGGCGATGGACCCGGTGCTGGCCGAGCACAGCCTGGCGTTGCTCAACCGCCATGCGCAGGCCAATGGCGTCACCCTGGTGGCCAGCCTGCACGCGGTCGAGCTGGCGTTAGCGCACTTCCCGCGGGTCATCGGCATTCGTGAGGGCCAGGTGGCATTCGATTGCGCGGCCGCCGCGGTGAGCGAACAGCTGCTCGACGCGCTGTACGCCAACGAGCAGCTGGCCTCGCCGGTTGTCCAGGGGCCGCCTCTTACGGTGCAGATCCCCCGATGCTGAAGGCCGACGTCCGCGACCCGGCGCTGCTGCCGCGTTTGTTGTTCACACTGCTTGCCCTGGCCTTGCTGTGGCCTGGGCTGCAGATCAGCGAACTGAACCCCGGCGTGCTGCTGCAGGCTGAAAACCGTCAGCAGATCGCCAGTTTCACCGGTGCGTTCTGGCCCCCGGCGCATGACGCCGAGTTTCTCGAATTGCTCTACACGTCGACCTTGCAGACCCTGGCCGTTGCCACTGCCGGGATGGCCTTGGCGTTGCTGCTGGCGATCCCGGCCAGCCTGCTGGCCAGTCGCGCCCTGTCGTTGCGTGCGGCGTCCCGGAGCGGTCGCGCCGGCGGTTGGTCGCGCCTGGTGCGGATGCCGGTGCGGGGGCTGCTGATCTTCCTGCGCAGCGTGCCGGAAATCGTCTGGGCGCTGTTGTTCGTGCGCGCCGTAGGGCTGGGGCCGACCGCTGGGGTGCTGGCCATCGCCATCACTTACAGCGGCATGCTGGGCAAGGTCTATGCGGAAATCTTCGAGTCGGTCGACCAGCGGCCGGCCCATGCCCTGCTGCAGGCTGGCAGTGGCCGGCTGGCGGCATTCTGCTACGGTATCTTGCCGAGTGCTGTGGCGGAGTTGGTGTCGTACACCGTCTATCGCTGGGAGTGCGCGGTGCGGGCGTCGGTGGTGATGGGCTTCGTCGGAGCGGGAGGGCTGGGTCAGCAGATCGACCTGTCCATGCGCATGTTCGCCGGCGGTGAAGTGGCGAGCATGCTGCTGGCCTTCTTCGGCCTGGTGCTGCTCGCTGACCTGCTCAGCCGCTTTCTGCGCGGGAGGCTGGCATGAACCGGTTGGTCAACCTGCTGGTCATCAGCGCCATCGTCGCGGCGGTGATGGCGTCGTTCGGCTATCTGGACCTGGAGCTGCAGGCGCTGGTGGGCGATGGTGGGTTGGGGCAGATGGGGGCGTATGCGCGGCGCTTCCTGCATCCGGACTTATCCACAGAGCATCTGCGCGCGGTTGGGCGTGGCGCCATGGAAACGCTGGCCATGTCGGGGTTGGGTACGCTGCTGGCGATGGTCCTGGGCATGCTCCTGGCCTTGCCGGCGGCGGGGCGTTTCGGTTGGCCGCTGCAAGCGGCTGCACGGTTGCTGCTCAATGCCTTGCGTGCCATCCCGGAGCTGGTCTGGGCGGCATTGACCGTGCTGGCGGCAGGGTTGGGCCCCAATGCCGGTACCCTGGCGCTGGCGTTGCACACGGCGGGCGTGCTGGGGCGGCTGTTTGCCGAAGCGCTGGAGAATGCACCGGCCGAGCCTGCTGCGGCGATTCGCCTGCAAGGTGGCGGGCAGGTGGCCGCGTTCTGCTTTGGCACTCTGCCCAACCTGTGGCCGCAGCTGCTGGCCTACAGCCTCTACCGCTGGGAAAACAACATTCGCATGGCCAGTGTGCTGGGCTTTGTCGGTGCAGGTGGCTTGGGGCAGATGCTGTATGCCACGTTGAGCCTGTTCCAGGAGGCGCAGGCGAGCACGGTGATCCTGGCGATGCTGGTGCTGGTGTTGCTGGTCGATGCCTTCAGTGATGTGTTGCGCCAGCGCTATGTGCGCGCTTGAGGGGTAGCCGGGGATTGGGCTGCAAAGCAGCCCCTCACTGCATCAACTCCCCACACTGCGCTTCGCGCTGCATCGACTCCAGGTTGCGCTCGATCGTTTCGCAGATCGTATCCATCTGGATCTGGTGCTCGCTGAAGCGGAACGGGCTCTGCAGATCGGTGCCGATTCGCTCGATCGCCAGCAACATGAAGCCGACTACCGTGGACGCCAGCGGCGTGAACCAGCCCAGCGACTCCACCAGCCCCACCGGCACGATCAGGCAGAACAGCGTGATGAACAGCCGCGGAAAATACACGTAAGGGTAGGGCAGTGGCGTGTTGGCGATTCGCTCCATGCCGCCCTGGGCGTTGGACAGGTCCACCAGCGTCGACTCCAGCCGCGCCAGGCGAATGCTGTCCAGGCGCCCGGCCTGATACTCGCGCGCCAGCAGCGCCGCCGAACCACCGAGTATGTCGTTGGCGAAGTTGTTCGAACGGTTGCGCCGCTCGAACTCGGCCGGCGGGATGAACGCCATCAACTCGTCCGGGCAGGCCTCGCCCTTGAGGTGCGCGGCCAGGCAGTTCACATAGGCGATATGCCGGCGCAGCAGCGTGGCCTTGACCGGGTTCAGCCCGTCATCCGGGTCGTCGATCAGCGTCAGTGTCTGCCGGGCGAAGCTACGCGAACCGTTCACCAGCGCGCCCCACAATGTGCGCGCCTCCCACCAGCGGTTGTAGGCGCTGCTGTTGCGAAAGCTCACCAGCACCACCAGCGCCGACCCCAGCAAGGTCAGCGGGATCAGCGGCAAGGTGAACTTGCTGTTGAAGAACAGCATGAAATCGATGGTGACCAGCACGTCCCAGATCAGCAGCCAGAACAGCGACCAGCCGATGTAGCCGAAGGTCTTCACCACCAGGCGGTACTTGCGGGCGATGATGTCTTTCATGCGGGGGATCTCGAAACGGGGGCGATGCAGGATCCGACGTCGTGTGAGGTAGAAGGTTCGGCGCTGAATGTTGCAAGGGATTTTGTGGCTATCTCAGCGCGGAAAAAGCTGACTCAGTTCAAGGACGCGACCGAATTTCTATTTCGGTGCAGCGCCGACAGAGTGGAATTACTTCCAAATCTTGAATATTCGTATCCATATGGATACGATTGGGGTGTCCACATGATCTGCGTTGTTGAGCAAACCGAGCACTTCGCTCGCTGGTTGGCGGGCTTGAAAGACCTCAGGGCCAAACTGGCTGTCGGTCGGAGGATCGAACGAGCGGCGATGGGTAATCTGGGCGACTTCAAGTCAGTTGGAGGAAGCATCAGTGAACTTCGCGTCGACGTCGCTGGGGGGTACCGGATCTACTTCACGCGAAAGCAACACCGGTTGATCATTTTGCTTGTTGGAGGGGACAAATCCTCTCAGGCCACCGATATCCTGAAGGCCAGAAAGCTGGCAAAGGAGCTGAAATGAACGAGAAGCTCATTCCTTTTGACATGGTCACACTGCTGGACAGCGACGAAGCTATCAGCGAGTACCTGAGTCAGGTCCTGGCCGATGGCGACACGGATGAAATCATTCGTGCGCTCGGCCACATTGCAAGGGCGCGTGGAATGTCTCAGATTGCAGCCGGTAGTAGTTTGGGAAGAGAGAGCCTTTACAAGGCCCTCACACCTGGGGCAAAGCCCCGCTTTGATACAGTACTGAAGGTCATTCGGGCGCTTGGCATCGATCTTTCTGCGCGGCCTCACCTGGTTTCGAGCTGACTCTTTCAGTTTCGATGCAAAGTTTGCTTCATCTGTACCAACGCCACCCGCTGTCCATCCGGGGCCTGCCGTTCCTCGATGCCAAATGGTACAAAGCCAAGCTGTGGATAAAGCAGCAACCCCGCCGTGTTGTGATTGAAGCACGACACCCAGACCTCGCGTGCCGCGTACTGCTCGCGGGCCAGTTCGACCATGCGTTGCACCAGGTAACGCGCTACGCCATGACCGCGTGCGGCAGGGGCTACCACCACGTTGCCCAGGGCGCAGATACCGCCCTGTTCGGCCTTGTAGAAATTTGCAAAGCCGAGCACCGCACCTTCGGCCTCCACTACCGTGGAACCGCTGCGTTGGTTGATGGCCTCGGTCAATTGCGCAGGAGTGAGGGGATAGGTGGCTTTGGGGAACATGTAGAACAGCTCGTCCGGGCCTTGCGGGAAGCAGCAGATGGCGGGGATGTCGCCGGGCTGGACGGGGCGGTGGGTGAGGTGCATGGCAGGTCCTTTTGCGGTGTGTGTTCAGGCCGCTTGGCGGGCAACGACATCATAGGCCAGATGGAGCGCACTGACCGACGCAGTCAAGGCTTGGTCGCAACCGCCACATACCCCTTGACCGGGCCAGGCGGGCCACCGGGTCTGTGCTTCTGCGCCAGGTACTGGAAGCGCCGCCACTCCTTGTCGATCTCGCTGTACGACATGAACACGCTGACACGCGCCTTGTCGGCCAGGTCGGGCCGGTTGCGGCTGTCGATCTCATCCTTGGGGATGAACGCCACATTGATCCCGACCACCTTGCCGTCCTCGGCGAACACCGGCCCGCCGGACATGCCTTTGACCATCGGGCCATCATGCACCGAATAGAAGACGCTGCCGGGCGTGCCTTCCAGCCGCACCAGCGAATCCAGAGTCCGGCCCTTGCCCTGCACCGGCATCATCAGGCTGTTGAAACCGATTGCGGTCACTGCCTCGCCTGGCACGTACTGGCGCCAGAGTGGCACCTTGGCGGCCTTGTGCTTGAAGAACACCACGTCGCCGAGGCCTTCATGGACCACGTTGCGCAGGAAGGGCGTGTGTTTGGCGGTGACGGCGTAGTCCTCGTTCCACTGGATGGCGGTGGCCATCAGCAGCATCGGCAGAGGGGCGCCCGAGGTGACTACGAAAGCCTGGTCGTAGACGGGGTCCGATACGTAAGTGGTCGGCATTCCATTGCACCCACTCAGCAGCATCATTGCTGCCAGACAGGGCACGGTCGATTTCATGATCTGCACAGCCAAGCAAGTGGGATTGTAACTATGGCTATGTGCCATTACGTCGGCAATACTTTCTGTGTATATCCGATGAGTGAAATCTTAAGTAGCGGGCGCGGTGCTGGCCAATAGATTGCAGCGATGGCGGGAGGGGGCGTGGCCGGTGGGCTGGCGTCAAGCAAGCGGCCGGATTCGAGCGCTGAATCGCAGGCACAAAAAAACCGACCACAAGGTCGGTTTTTTCTGGATTTGGTGCCCCGAGGGAGACTCGAACTCCCACTCCTTTCGAAAACGGATTTTGAATCCGCCGCGTCTACCAATTCCGCCATCAGGGCGTGTGGCGCGCAGTATAGAGAGGTGCCTTCGGTCGGTCAATCGGCTTTCATGGTCAATTTTCACGCGTTGGGCTAAACTTCCCGGCCCTGCCGAACCCGAACATCATCATGCGCGTCGCCGATTTTTCTTTCGAACTCCCCGATTCCCTGATCGCCCGCCACCCTCTGGCCGAGCGCCATGGCAGCCGCCTGCTGGTCCTCGATGGGCCGAGCGGGGCCCTGGCGCACAAGCAGTTCACCGACCTGCTCGACTTCCTGCGCCCTGGCGACCTGATGGTGTTCAACAACACCCGGGTAATCCCGGCGCGGTTGTTTGGCCAGAAAGCCTCCGGTGGCAAGCTGGAAGTGCTGGTCGAACGCGTGCTCGACAGTCATCGCGTGCTCGCCCATGTGCGTGCCAGCAAGGCGCCGAAGGAAGGCGCGACGATCCTCATCGACGGCGGCGGCGAGGCCGAGATGGTCGCGCGCCACGACACGCTGTTCGAGCTGCGCTTCACCGAAGAGGTGCTGCCACTGCTCGAGCGTGTCGGCCACATGCCGCTGCCGCCGTACATCGACCGCCCCGACGAGGGCGCCGACCGTGAGCGCTACCAAACCGTCTACGCCGAGCGCGCGGGCGCCGTGGCAGCCCCGACTGCCGGCCTGCATTTCGACGAGGCGCTGCTGGAGAAGATCGCCGCCAAGGGCGTCGAGCGCGCCTTCGTCACCCTGCACGTGGGCGCCGGCACCTTCCAGCCGGTGCGAGTCGACAAGATCGAAGACCACCACATGCACAAGGAATGGCTCGAAGTGAGCCAGGACGTGGTCGACGCCATCGCCGCCTGCCGTGCCCGTGGTGGTCGCGTGGTCGCGGTTGGTACCACCAGCGTCCGTTCGCTGGAGAGCGCGGCGCGTGATGGTGTGCTCAAGGCCTTCAGCGGCGACACCGACATCTTCATCTACCCGGGCCGCCCGTTCCATGTGGTCGACGCCCTGGTCACCAATTTCCACCTGCCGGAGTCCACGCTGCTGATGCTGGTCTCGGCCTTCGCCGGTTATCCCGAGACCATGGCTGCCTACGCGGCGGCGGTCGAGCAGGGTTACCGCTTCTTCAGTTACGGTGATGCCATGTTCATCACCCGCAATCCGGCGCCGCGCGGCCCCGAGGATCAAGCATGAGTCGCACCTGTCGAATGTCCTTCGAACTGCTGGCCACCGACGGCAAGGCCCGTCGTGGTCGCCTGACCTTTCCCCGTGGCACGGTCGAGACCCCGGCGTTCATGCCGGTGGGCACCTATGGCACGGTCAAGGGCATGCTGCCGCGTGACATCGAGGCCATCGGTGCCGAGATCATCCTCGGCAACACCTTCCACCTGTGGCTGCGCCCGGGTACCGAGGTGATCAAGAAGCACAACGGCCTGCACGATTTCATGCAGTGGAAGGGCCCGATCCTGACCGACTCCGGTGGCTTCCAGGTGTTCAGCCTGGGCGCCATGCGCAAGATCAAGGAAGAGGGCGTGACCTTCGCCTCGCCAGTCGACGGCTCCAAGGTGTTCATGGGCCCCGAGGAGTCCATGCAGGTGCAGCGCGACCTGGGTTCGGACATCGTGATGATCTTCGACGAATGCACGCCGTACCCGGCCGAGCATGATGTGGCGCGCACCTCCATGGAGCTGTCGCTGCGCTGGGCCCAGCGTTCCAAGAATGCTCACGGCGACAACACCGCAGCGCTGTTCGGCATCGTCCAGGGCGGCATGTACCAGGACCTGCGCATGCGTTCGCTGGAGGCCCTGGTCAACATCGACTTCGACGGCCTGGCCATCGGCGGCCTGTCGGTGGGCGAGCCCAAGCACGAAATGATCAAGGTGCTGGATTACCTGCCGGCACAGATGCCTGCTGACAAACCTCGTTACCTTATGGGGGTAGGCAAACCCGAAGATCTGGTTGAGGGTGTGCGCCGCGGCGTCGACATGTTCGACTGCGTGATGCCGACGCGCAACGCGCGCAATGGCCATCTGTTCGTCGATACAGGGGTGATCAAGATCCGCAACGCGTTCCATCGCCACGATGATTCGCCGCTGGATCCGACCTGTGACTGCTACACCTGCAGCAACTTCTCCCGCGCCTACCTGCATCACCTGGACAAGTGCGGTGAAATGCTGAGCAGCATGCTGAATACCATCCACAACTTGCGCCATTACCAGCGCTTGATGGCCGGTTTACGCGAGGCTATTCAACAGGGTAAATTGGCCGCCTTTGTCGACGCCTTCTACGCCAAGCGCGGGCTTCCCGTGCCGCCCTTGGACTGACTGTTCGCACTAACTTATTAGAACTTTACAACTGGAGTGCCCAATGAGCTTCTTGATCCCCGCCGCCTACGCGGACGCTGCAGCACCCGCCGCTGGCCCAGCCGGCACCGGCTTCGAGTGGATTTTCCTGGTCGGTTTCCTGGTCATCTTCTACTTGATGATCTGGCGCCCACAGGCCAAACGTGCCAAAGAGCAGAAGAACCTGCTGAGCAACTTGCAAAAAGGTGACGAAGTTGTCACCAACGGCGGCATCGCTGGCAAGATCGTCAAGGTCTCCGATGATTTCGTGGTGCTGGAAGTTTCCGACACCGTCGAACTGAAGTTCCAGAAGGGCGCCATTGCCGCGACCCTGCCAAAAGGTACGCTCAAGGCTATCTGAGTTACCGGTTTTTCTTTCCAGTCGGGGCGCGCAACGCGCCCCGCGTCTTGAACGGGCGGCGTGATGCTGAACAAATACCCTCTGTGGAAATACGCACTGATCGTGTTGGTACTGGCGATCGGTTTTATTTATTCCGCTCCCAACCTCTACCCGGATGATCCTGCGGTGCAGATCAGCGGTGCCAGCTCTGCGCTGCACGTGAATCAGGCCGAACTCGATCGCGTCACCAAGGCGCTGACCGAGGCCGGTATCACCGTCAAGGGCGCGAGCCTGGGCGAGAAGGGCAGCGGGCTGGTACGCCTGACCAACCAGGAAGACCAGCTGCCAGCCAAGGATGTCGTGCGCAAGGCACTGGGCGATGATTACGTCGTGGCCCTGAACCTGGCTCAGACCACTCCGCAATGGCTGCGCAACCTGGGTGCAAGCCCGATGAAGCTGGGCCTGGACCTGTCCGGTGGTGTGCACTTCCTGTTGGAAGTGGACATGGACAAGGCCATGAGCGCCCGCATGAAAGTCTACGAAGGCGAGGTCAAGACCTTGCTGCGCAAAGAGCGCATCCGCTACCGCAGCCTGCCTCAGCAGGATGGCGGCATCATGCTGGGCTTCGCTGACGATGCTACCCGCGAGCAGGCGCGTGCCCTGATCCGCAAGAATTTCAATGATTTCGAGCTGACCACCACCGAGCGCAACGAGCTCGCCGTGCTGCGTCTGGCGCTGACTCAGGCGAAAGTCGCCGAGATCCGCGAATACTCGATCAAGCAGAACCTCACCACCGTGCGCAACCGGGTCAACGAGCTGGGTGTGGCCGAGCCGCTGGTGCAGCGCCAGGGCGCCAACCGCATCGTGGTCGAGCTGCCGGGCGTGCAGGACACCGCCGAAGCCAAGCGTATCCTCGGCAAGACCGCCAACCTGGAGTTCCGCTTCGGTGCCGAGCCGGGCGCTTCCAAGGCCACTACCGAGGTCTTCGAGTTCCGCGAAGGCGGTCGTTCCGCCCAGGTCGAGCGCGGTCTGATCATCACCGGTGACCAGGTCACCGACGCCCAGGCCAGCTTCGACGAGCACGGTCGCCCACAAGTGAACATCCGTCTCGACGGTCACGGTGGCGAGCTGATGAGCCGCGCCACGCGCAGCAACGTCGGGCGCAGCATGGCGGTGATCTTCATCGAGCAGAAGCCGGTTACCCGCTACGTCAAGCAGACCGTCGACGGCGTCGAGAAGGAAGTGCCGGTACAGAGCTTCCAGGAAGAGAAGAAGATCATCAGCCTGGCGACCATCCAGTCGCCGCTGGGCAGCCAGTTCCGCATCACCGGCCTCAACGGCCAGGGCGAATCGTCCGAACTGGCCTTGCTGCTGCGTGCCGGTGGCCTGGCCGCACCGATGTACTTCGCCGAAGAACGTACCATCGGTCCGAGCCTGGGTGCCGACAACATCACCAAGGGTATCGATGCTTCGCTGTGGGGCATGCTGTTCGTCTCGCTGTTCATCATCGCCATCTACCGTGCGTTCGGTGTGATCGCCACCGTGGCCCTGGCCGGCAACATGGTCCTGCTGCTGGCGCTGATGTCGCTGCTGGGCGCGACCCTGACCCTGCCGGGTATCGCCGGTATCGTGCTGACCATGGGTATGGCGGTGGACGCCAACGTGCTGATCTTCTCGCGGATTCGCGAGGAGCTTAACGCCGGCATGTCGGTGCAGCGCGCCATCCACGAAGGTTTCAACCGCGCCTACACCGCGATCATCGACGCCAACCTGACCAGCCTGCTGGTCGGCGGCATCCTGTTCGCCATGGGTACCGGCCCGGTCAAGGGCTTTGCGGTTACCATGTCCCTCGGGATTTTCACCTCGATGTTCACCGCCGTCATGGTGACCCGTGCAATGGTCAACCTGACCTGCGGCGGGCGTGACATCAAGAAGCTGTGGGTTTGAGGGAGCTACGATGAAAACCATCAATTTCATGGGCGTGCGCAATGTCGCGTTCGCCATTACCGTGCTCCTCACCGTGCTGGCGCTGTTCAGCTGGTGGCAGAAAGGCCTGAACTTCGGCCTGGACTTCACCGGCGGTACGCTGATCGAGCTGACTTACGAGCGTCCGGCCGACCTCAAGGCTGTACGCGCCGAGCTGGTGGATTCCGGCTTCCACGAGGCCGTGGTGCAGAGCTTTGGTGCCACCACCGACCTGCTGGTGCGCATGCCGGGTGATGACCCGCAGCTGGGCAACAAGGTGGCTGCGGCCTTGCAGAAGGCCGGTGGCGACAACCCGGCGACGATCAAGCGCGTCGAGTTCGTCGGCCCGCAGGTTGGTGAAGAGCTGCGTGACCAGGGCGGCCTCGGCATGCTGCTGGCACTGGGCGGCATCCTCATCTACCTGGCCTTCCGCTTCCAGTGGAAGTTCGCGGTCGGCGCGATCGTCTCGCTGATCCACGACGTGGTGGTGACCCTGGGTATCCTGTCGTTCTTCCAGATCACCTTCGACCTGACGGTACTGGCGGCGGTGCTGGCGATCATCGGTTACTCGCTCAACGACACCATCGTCGTGTTCGACCGGGTGCGTGAGAACTTCCGCGTGATGCGCAAGGCTTCGCTGATCGAGAACATCAACGTCTCGACCACCCAGACCCTGCTGCGCACCATCGCCACGTCGGTTTCGACCCTGCTGGCGATTGCCGCGCTGCTGTTCTTCGGCGGTGACAACCTGTTCGGCTTCTCGCTGGCGCTGTTCATCGGCGTCATGGCGGGTACCTACTCGTCGATCTACATCGCCAACGTGGTGCTGATCTGGCTGAACCTGAACAGCGAAGACCTGATCCCGCCTGCCAAGGCCGAAGGTGTGGATGACCGTCCTTAAGGGCTGACTTCACGCCGTTTGGCAGTGAAAAGGCGCGAGTGTTGAACTCGCGCCTTTTTTTTCGCTCCAAGGCTGGGAGAAGGCGGGTTGACCCCCGCAGGTACGATCAGGAGGTTCATGTGAACAAATCAATGCTGGTGGGTGCGGTACTGGGTGCTGTCGGTGTAACTGCCGGAGGTGCTGTGGCGACCTACAGCTTGGTGAACAAAGGGCCTGAATACGCCCAGGTCACCGATGTGCAGCCGATCAAGCAGCAGGTGAAGACACCGCGCGAAGTCTGCAAGGATGTCGCCGTGACGCGTCAGGCGCCGGTCAAGGACCAGCACCAGATCGCCGGTACCGTCGTTGGCGCTATCGCCGGCGGCTTGCTGGGCAACCAGATCGGCGGTGGTACGGGCAAGAAGATCGCTACCGTGGCCGGTGCGGTGGGTGGTGGTTATGCCGGTAACAAGGTACAGGAGGGCATGCAGGAGCGTGACACCTATACCACCACGCAAACCCGCTGCAATACGGTCAATGACATCAGTGAGAAGGTGGTCGGGTACAACGTCACCTACTCCATCGGTAACCAGGTTGGCAAGGTGAAGATGGATCGCGAGCCGGGCCAGACCATTCCGCTGGACAAGAATGGCAACCTGATCCTGAGCGAAGCTGGGCAGTGATTTGATGTTGCCTGCTCTGGCCCCATCGCCGGCAAGCCGGCTCCCACAATTCCTGTAGGAGCCGGCTTGCCGGCGATGAGGCCGGTACAGGCAGCACAAAATTCAGGCATAAAAAAAGCACCCTCGGCGGGTGCTTTTTTGTGCCTGCAATCGGCGCTTAGCGCTTCATGTGTTCTGGCAGGTGCGGCTGGATGGCAGTCAGCACGGCCTTGAAGCACTTGATGTTGCCGGCGACGATGTGGCCCTTGTCGAGGAAGTCGTGGCCACCGTTGAAGTCGCTCACCAGGCCGCCCGCTTCCTGGATCAGCAGCACGCCTGCCGCCATGTCCCATTCGGACAGGCCCGACTCCCAGAAGGCGTCGAAGCGGCCGGCGGCGACGTAGGCCAGGTCCAGGCTGGCGGAGCCGGCGCGGCGGATGCCGGCGGTCTGGCCAGTCAGGGCGCGGAACATGCCCAGGTAGTTGTCCATGTCAGCCATCTGGTTGTCACGGAACGGGAAGCCGGTACCCAGCAGGGCGCCGTCCAGGCTGGTGCGCGAGCTGACGCGCAGGCGACGGCCATTGAGCTGGGCGCCACGGCCGCGGCTGGCGGTGAATTCTTCCTGGCGTACCGGGTCGACGATCACGGCGTGTTCGAGGCGACCACGGTATTTGCAGGCAATGCTGACTGCGAAGTGAGGAATGCCGCGCAGGAAGTTGGTGGTGCCGTCCAGCGGATCGATGATCCACAGGTAGTCCTTGCCTTCTTCGCCGGTGCCCGCGTGCAGGCCGGTTTCCTCGCCCTGGATGGAGTGGTTCGGGTAGGCCTTGCGCAGGGCGTTGACGATGCTCTGTTCGGCGGCGCGATCGACCTCGGAGACGTAGTCCTTGGCCTCTTTCTCGTCGACCTTGATGCTATCCAGGCGTTCGATGGAGCGGAAGATCAGTTCACTGGCGCTGCGAGCGGCGCGCAGGGCGATATTCAGCATAGGCTGCATGGGCGGGTCACCTGGAGATGTTAAAGAAGAAAGCCGGACATTCTAGCAGAAAAGTTTGGCGGCAGAAGTGTCACATTTGCTTTCATGGCGTTACGCTGGTCGGTTCTGTAAGATCGATACCCCCAAAACCTGCATCTGTGAGCACAACACCTTGCTGCAAAATATTCGTGTTGTTCTGGTCAATACCAGCCACCCCGGCAACATCGGCGGCGCTGCGCGTGCCATGAAAAACATGGGCTTGTCGCGTCTGGTGCTGGTGCAGCCAAAAGAGTTCCCGGCCGGTGACGCCACGGCGCGCGCCTCGGGTGCCGATGACGTGCTGGCCAACGCCCAGGTGGTCGACAGCCTCGAAGAGGCGCTGGTCGGTTGCAACCTGGTGATGGGCACCAGTGCCCGTGAGCGCAGCATCCCCTGGCCGCTGATCGACCCCCGTGAGTGCGGGGCCAAGGCCGTGGAGCACGCCACTGGCGGCGAAGAGATCGCCCTGGTGTTCGGGCGCGAGCACGCCGGCCTGACCAACGAAGAACTGCAGCGATGTCACTTCCACGTGCACATTCCCTCGAACCCCGACTTCAGTTCGCTGAACCTTGCCGCCGCGGTCCAGGTGCTCTCCTACGAGGTGCGCATGGCCTGGCTGGCAGCCGAAGGCGCGCCGTCGAAAGTCGAGAAGTTCGAAGCCAACTCGCTGCGCAGCAACGAGCTGGCGACCATGGACGAAATGGAGCTGTTCTACGAACACCTGGAGAAAACCCTGGTGGACATCGGCTTCCTCGACCCGGAGAAGCCCAAGCACCTGATGCCGCGCTTGCGTCGGCTGTACGGGCGCAGCTCGGTCAATCGTTCGGAAATGAGCATTTTGCGCGGCATCCTCACCGAGACCCAGAAGGTCGCACGGGGCGAGCCGCATAAACGGAAGGACTGACAGATGTTCGAGCGTCTGCGTGAAGATATCCAGAGTGTTTTCCACCGTGACCCGGCGGCGCGCAACGCCTTCGAGGTCCTGACCTGCTACCCGGGCATGCATGCGATCTGGCTGCATCGCCTGGGCAACGCGCTGTGGAAGCGTGACTTCAAGTGGCTGGCCCGGCTGGTGTCCAACTTCGGGCGCTGGATGACCGGCATCGAGATCCACCCCGGCGCCACCATCGGCCGGCGCTTCTTCATCGACCACGGCATGGGCATCGTCATCGGCGAAACCGCCGAGATCGGCGACGATGTCACCCTTTACCAAGGCGTGACCCTGGGCGGCACCAGCTGGAACAAGGGCAAGCGCCACCCGACCTTGGAAAACGGTGTGGTGGTCGGTGCCGGCGCCAAGGTGCTGGGGCCGTTCACTGTGGGTGCCGGGGCCAAGATCGGCTCGAATGCGGTGGTCACCAAGGCGGTGCCGGCCGGTGCTACCGCGGTGGGCATTCCGGGTCGGATCATCGTCAAGAGCGAAGACAGCGAGCTGGAGGCCAGGCGCAAGGCCATGGCCGAGAAGATCGGATTCGATGCCTATGGCGTCAGTGGCGACATGCCCGACCCGGTGGCGCGCGCCATCGGCCAGATGCTCGACCACCTGCAGGCCGTCGATGAGCGGCTGGAGGGCATGTGCGGCGCGTTGACCAAGATGGGTAGCGACTACTGTGCCAAGGAGTTGCCGGCGCTGCCGGAAGACGACTTCAGCGAAGGGTCTGTCGTGGCCCGGCGCGACACTCAGTCGCATTGAAAACGCCTCGCTGAACGCGTGCTGACATATGGGGCGTGTGCACACGCCCCTTTGCTGCTACAATCGCGCCCGCCTCCCAGATGCCAATTCCGACTAAAGCAGTAGGTCTAATAGTTGACTTAAATGCTCGGGAATCGCATACTCGCACACATCCTGTAACTCCCGTGGTACCCATTAGCCATGCGACTGACTACCAAAGGCCGATACGCCGTGACTGCCATGCTTGACCTGGCGTTGCACGCGCAGCATGGGCCGGTGTCTTTGGCCGACATTTCCGAGCGCCAGGGCATTTCCCTCTCTTATCTGGAACAGCTGTTCGCCAAGCTGCGCCGCAGCAGTCTGGTTTCCAGCGTGCGCGGTCCGGGTGGTGGCTATCAGCTGTCGCGCGGCATGGAGACCATCCAGGTGGCCCAGGTCATCGACGCGGTCAATGAATCGGTCGATGCCACCCGTTGCCAGGGCCTCGGGGACTGCCATGCCGGTGACACCTGCCTGACCCACCACCTGTGGTGCGACCTCAGCCAGCAGATCCATGAATTTCTCAGCGGCATCAGCCTGGCTGACCTGGTCATGCGCCGTGAGGTGCAAGAGGTCGCCCAGCGCCAGGACCTGCGTCGTGTCGCAGGCCGTACTGCCCAGCTGGACAAGATTGAGACGTCCGCCGTCGACTGACCCTTCATTAACAGTGCCGACGAGCGACGCCACCGCCTGATAGGAGATACCCATGAAGTTGCCGATCTACCTCGATTACTCCGCTACCACGCCGGTCGACCCTCGGGTCGCCCAGAAGATGGCCGACTGCCTGCTGGTCGACGGCAACTTCGGTAACCCGGCCTCGCGTTCCCACGTATTCGGCTGGAAGGCCGAGGAAGCGGTCGAGAACGGCCGTCGTCAGGTCGCCGAGCTGATCAACGCCGACCCGCGCGAAATCGTCTGGACCAGCGGTGCCACCGAGTCCGACAACCTCGCCCTGAAAGGCGTGGCGCACTTCTATCAGACCAAGGGCAAGCACATCATCACCTCCAAGATCGAGCACAAGGCGGTCCTGGATACCGCTCGCCAGCTCGAGCGTGAAGGTTTCGAAGTGACCTACCTGGAGCCAGGCGAAGACGGCATCGTCACCCCGGCCCAGGTCGAGGCGGCGCTGCGCGACGACACCATCCTGGTCTCGCTGATGCACGTGAACAACGAAGTCGGCTCGATCAACGACATCGCCGCCATCGGTGAACTGACCCGTTCGCGCGGCGTACTGTTCCATGTCGATGCCGCCCAGTCGGCAGGCAAGGTCGAGATCGACCTGCAGAAGCTGAAGGTCGACCTGATGTCGTTCTCGGCGCACAAGGTCTACGGTCCCAAAGGGATCGGCGCGCTGTACGTCAGCCGCAAGCCGCGTGTGCGTCTGGAAGCGATCATCCACGGCGGTGGCCATGAGCGCGGCATGCGTTCGGGCACTCTGCCGACCCACCAGATCGTCGGCATGGGCGAAGCCTTCGCCATCGCCAAGCAGGAAATGGCCGCTGAAAACGTGCGCATCAAGGCTCTGAGCGACCGCTTCTTCAAGCAGGTCTCGGATCTCGAGGAACTGTACGTCAACGGCAGCCAGACTGCCCGCGTGCCGCACAACCTGAACCTGAGCTTCAACTATGTCGAAGGCGAGTCGCTGCTGATGTCGCTGAAAGACATCGCCGTATCGTCCGGTTCGGCCTGCACCTCCGCTTCGCTCGAGCCGTCGTACGTACTGCGTGCGCTGGGCCGTAACGACGAGCTGGCGCACAGCTCGATTCGCTTCTCCTTCGGCCGCTTCACCAGCGAAGAAGAAGTCGACTACGCCGCGCAGAAAGTCTGCGAGGCGGTGAACAAACTGCGTGAACTGTCGCCACTGTGGGACATGTACAAAGACGGCGTCGACATCTCCAAGATCGAGTGGGCCGCCCACTAAGCAGTCGCCGGCAAGAGCGGCTCCCTGATGAGGAAGGAATTGCACCATGGCATACAGTGAAAAGGTCATCGACCACTACGAAAACCCGCGCAACGTCGGCAAGATGAATGCCGAGGACCCGGATGTCGGCACCGGTATGGTCGGCGCCCCGGCGTGCGGTGACGTGATGCGCCTGCAGATCAAGGTCAACGAGCAAGGCATCATCGAAGATGCCAAGTTCAAGACCTACGGCTGCGGTTCGGCCATCGCTTCCAGCTCCCTCGCCACCGAGTGGATGAAGGGCAAGACCCTGGACGAAGCCGAAACCATCAAGAACACCCAGCTGGCGGAAGAACTGGCATTGCCGCCAGTGAAGATCCACTGCTCGGTTCTCGCCGAGGATGCCATCAAGGCAGCCGTGCGCGATTACAAGCAGAAGAAAGGCTTGATCTAAGTCGCCTGCAGGGCAAGAGCTAAGGAGTTCCGATGGCTATCAGCATGACAGAAGCCGCCGCCAACCACGTGCGGCGTTCCCTCGAAGGGCGCGGCAAGGGCGAGGGCATCCGCCTGGGCGTGCGCACCACCGGTTGCTCGGGCCTGGCCTACGTGCTGGAGTTCGTCGACGAACTGGCGGACGAAGACACCGTGTTCGAGAACCATGGCGTCAAGGTGATCATTGATCCCAAGAGCCTGGTCTACCTTGACGGCACCGAGCTGGACTTCGTCAAGGAAGGGTTGAACGAAGGCTTCAAGTTCAACAACCCCAACGTGCGCGGTGAGTGTGGCTGCGGCGAAAGCTTCAACGTCTGAGGCTGGCTGTGGGTACTCCTTGTCATTACGCTCTGTTTGATCTCCAGCCGTGCTTTCGGCTGGACCTCGACAAGCTGGCCACTCGCTATCGCGAGTTGGCCCGCGAGGTCCATCCTGACCGTTTTGCCGACGCCTCCGAGCGCGAGCAGCGGGTAGCGCTGGAGAAGTCCGCGGCCCTCAACGACGCCTACCAGACCCTGCGCAGTGCGCCGCGCCGTGCCCGCTACCTGCTGGCCATCGGCGGCCACGAAGTGCCCCAGGAAGTCACGGTCCATGACCCCGACTTCCTGTTGCAGCAGATGCAGTGGCGCGAAGAGCTCGAAGAGCTGCAGGACGAAGCCGACCTCGACGGTGTTGCCGTGTTCAAGAAGCGCCTCAAGGGTGCCCAGGACACGCTGAACGAGGATTTCGCCGCCTGCTGGGATGTGCCTGCCGAGCGTGACCAGGCCGAACGCCTGATGCGCCGCATGCAGTTCCTCGACAAGCTCGCCCAAGAAGTGCGCCAACTGGAAGAGCGCCTCGACGATTAACCCGGCGCCGCCCGTGATGACGCCTAAGGTAATTAGATAAGCATGGCCCTACTGCAGATCGCCGAACCCGGTCAAAGCCCTCAGCCGCACCAGCGCCGCCTGGCGGTTGGCATCGACCTGGGCACCACCAATTCTCTGGTCGCTGCCGTGCGCAGCGGTCGCAGCGAGCCCCTGCCCGATGCGCAGGGCAACGTCATTCTGCCGTCGGCAGTTCGCTACCTGGCTGCCCACAACGAGGTCGGCCTGGCGGCGCGCGAGGCGGCGTCCAGCGACCCGCTGAACACCGTGCTGTCGGTCAAACGCCTGATGGGCCGCGGCCTGGCAGACGTCAAGCAACTCGGTGAACAGTTGCCGTACCGCTTCATCGGCGGCGAGTCGCACATGCCGTTCATCGACACCGTGCAGGGCCCGAAGAGCCCGGTGGAAGTGTCTGCCGACATCCTCAAGGTGCTGCGCGAACGCGCCGAACTGACCCTGGGCGGTGAGCTGGTAGGTGCGGTGATCACCGTGCCGGCCTATTTCGACGACGCCCAGCGCCAGGCGACCAAGGATGCGGCCAAGCTGGCCGGCCTGAATGTGCTGCGCCTGCTCAACGAGCCGACCGCAGCGGCCGTGGCCTATGGCCTGGACCAGAATGCCGAAGGCCTGGTGGCCATCTATGACCTGGGTGGCGGTACCTTCGACATTTCCATCCTGCGCCTGACCGCGGGCGTGTTCGAAGTGTTGGCCACCGGTGGCGATACCGCCCTGGGCGGTGACGATTTCGACCACGCCATCGCCGGCTGGATCATCGAACAGGCAGGCCTGTCCGCCGACCTCGACCCGGCCACCCAGCGCCAGCTGCTGCAAGCCGCCTGCGCCGCCAAGGAAGCCCTGACCGACACCGACGTGGTCGGCATCGCGCATGGCACCTGGCAGGGCGAGCTCAGCCGTGCTGCCTTCGAAGCCATGATCGAGCCGATGATCGCCCGCAGCCTCAAGGCCTGCCGCCGCGCCGTGCGCGACAGCGGCGTCGAGCTGGAGGAAGTCGGCGCGGTGGTCATGGTCGGTGGCTCGACCCGCGTACCGCGCGTTCGCGAGGCCGTGGGCGCGCTGTTCGGCCGCACCCCGCTGACTTCGATCGATCCTGACCAGGTGGTGGCCATCGGTGCCGCCATCCAGGCCGATACCCTCGCCGGCAATCGCCGTGAAGGGGGCGAACTGCTGCTGCTCGACGTCATCCCGCTGTCCCTGGGCCTTGAGACCATGGGCGGGCTGATGGAGAAGGTGATCCCGCGCAACACCACCATTCCGGTGGCCCGCGCCCAGGAATTCACCACCTACAAGGATGGCCAGTCGGCCATGATGATCCACGTCCTGCAGGGCGAGCGCGAGCTGATCAGCGACTGCCGCTCCCTGGCGCGCTTCGAGCTGCGCGGCATTCCGGCCATGGTCGCCGGTGCGGCGAAGATCCGCGTGACCTTCCAGGTCGATGCCGACGGCCTGCTCAGCGTTGCTGCCCGCGAGCTGGGTTCTGGCGTGGAAGCCAGCATCCAGGTCAAGCCGTCCTATGGCCTGACCGATGGCGAGATCGCCCGCATGCTCAAGGACTCCTTCGAGCACGCCGGCTCCGACAAGCAGGCCCGCCAGCTGCGCGAGCACCGGGTCGATGGCGAGCGTCTGCTCGAAGCGGTCCAGGGCGCCCTGGACGCCGATGGCGAGCGCCTGCTCAGCAGCGAGGAGCGCGAAGCCATCGAATTCCAGATGCAACAATTACGTGATTTGCTGACCGGCACCGATGGCCCAGCCATCGAGCAACAGACCAAGCGTCTGTCGCAGGTGACCGATGCATTTGCCGCCCGTCGCCTTGATTCGACGGTCAAAGCCGCACTGGCCGGGCGCAACCTGAATGAGATCGAGGAGTAACCGATGCCGCTGGTGACATTCCTGCCGCACGAGAAGTTCTGCCCCGAGGGGCTGACCGTGGACGTCGAGCCCGGGACCAACATCCTGGAGCTGGCCCACGATCATCACATCGAGATGGAAAGCGCCTGCGGTGGCGTCAAGGCCTGCACCACTTGCCATTGCATCATCCGCAAGGGCTTCGATTCGCTCGAAGAGGCCGATGAGCTGGAAGAAGACATGCTGGACAAGGCCTGGGGCCTGGAGGCGCAATCTCGCCTCGGCTGCCAGGTGGTCGTCGCCGATCAAGACCTGACCATCGAGATTCCCAAGTATTCGCTCAACCACGCTGCCGAAGCGCCGCACTGAGGTCTGCCCCGATGAGCCTGAAATGGATTGATGTACTTGAGATCGCCATCCAGCTTGCGGAAAGCAAGCCGGAAGTCGATCCTAAATATGTGAATTTCGTCGATCTGCACCGCTGGGTGCTGGCCTTGCCAGAATTCAGCGACGATCCGTCACGTGGCGGTGAGAAAGTGCTCGAGGCCATCCAGGCGGCCTGGATTGAAGAAGCCGACTAAGCGTGACGCTGCAGGTTAGGCAATCCCCTGGAACCCGCGTATAATTCGCGGGTTTAATTTTTCGTAACACTCATATTCTGGAGTTTTCCATGGCTGTTCAACGTACTTTCTCGATCATCAAGCCTGACGCCGTTGCCAAGAACGTGATCGGCAAGATCACCACCCGCTTCGAAGAAGCCGGCCTGAAAATCGTTGCCTCGAAAATCAAGCAACTGTCCAAGGCCGAAGCCGAAGGCTTCTACGCCGAGCACAGCGCTCGTGGCTTCTTCGGTGACCTGGTTGCCTTCATGACTTCCGGCCCGGTCGTCGTTCAGGTTCTGGAAGGCGAAAACGCCATCGCTCTGAACCGTGAGCTGATGGGCGCTACCAACCCTAAAGAAGCTGCTGCCGGCACCATCCGCGCTGACTTCGCCGAGTCGATCGACGCCAACGCCGTTCACGGTTCGGACTCCGAAGCTGCTGCTGCTCGCGAAATCGCTTACTTCTTCGCTGCTACCGAGGTAACCACTCGCTAAGCGAAAGCTTAAGGGTGAAGGTGAATCCATGACGACATCTACCGGCAAAATCAACCTGTTGGGGCTGACCCTGCAGGAAATGGAACAGTTCTTCGACTCGATCGGGGAGAAGCGCTTTCGCGCTGGCCAGGTGATGAAGTGGATTCACCATTTTGGCGTCGACGATTTCGCCGCCATGACCAATGTCGGCAAGGTCCTGCGCGAAAAGCTCGAGGCCGTTGCCGAGATTCGCGGTCCGGAAGTGGTCAGTGAAGACATTTCCGCTGACGGTACCCGCAAGTGGGTGGTCCGCGTTGCCTCCGGCAGCTGCGTAGAGACCGTCTACATCCCCACCGACGATCGCGGCACGCTCTGTGTCTCGTCGCAAGCCGGCTGCGCCCTGGACTGCAGTTTCTGCTCCACCGGCAAGCAAGGCTTCAACAGCAACCTCACCGCCGCCGAAGTGATCGGCCAGGTGTGGCTTGCGAACAAATCCTTCGGGACCGTTCCGGCCAAGATCGACCGCGCGATTACCAACGTGGTGATGATGGGCATGGGCGAGCCCCTGCTGAATTTCGACAATGTCATCGCCGCCATGAAGATCATGATGGAAGATCTGGGCTATGGCATTTCCAAGCGTCGCGTCACCCTGTCCACCTCGGGCGTGGTGCCGATGATCGACGAACTGGCCAAGCACATCGACGTGTCGCTGGCCCTGTCGCTGCACGCACCGAACGACGAACTGCGCAACCAGCTGGTGCCGATCAACAAGAAGTACCCGCTCAAGATGCTGCTGGAGTCGTGCATGGGCTACATGTCGACCCTGGGCGGCAAGCGCGTGCTGACCATCGAGTACACCCTGCTCAAGGATGTCAACGATCAGCCCGAGCATGCGGCGCAAATGATCGAGCTGCTGCGCGACGTGCCGTGCAAGATCAACCTGATCCCGTTCAACCCGTTCCCCCATTCGGGTTACGAGCGACCCAGCAACAATGCTATCCGTCGCTTCCAGGACCTGCTGCACCACGGCGGTTTCAACGTGACCACCCGTACCACCCGCGGCGAAGACATCGACGCCGCCTGCGGTCAGCTGGTCGGCCAGGTCAACGACCGTACCCGCCGCAGCGAACGCTACATTGCAGTGCGGCAGCTTTCCGCCGACGCTGAGCTTTCAGACAGCGCCGTGCACCACTGAGGCCGGTCTTGCCATGAGCCTGCGCGCCGCGCTGTCGATCCTTGCGCTTTCGCTGCTGGCCGGCTGCGTGTCGGGCGGCGCGAGCGACCCTTTGGCCAATCGCCAGGGCAGGGTGGAGGCGGGACGGGCTTATGTGCAGCTTGGGCTTGGCTATTTGCAACAAGGTTTGACCGAGCAAGCCAAGGCCCCACTGGGCAAGGCCTTGGCCCTTGATGCCAGTGACGCCGATGCCCACGCGGCCCTGGCGCTGGTATTCCAGGCCGAAGGGGAGCCGCTGCTGGCTGAGGCCCACTTCAAGAAAGCACTGGCGGCTGCCCCAGGCGATACGCGAATTCGCAACAACTACGGCAGTTTCCTATATGCTCAGCAACGTTTTGCCGAAGCCGAGCAGATGTTTCGCCTGGCCAGTGACGATAGCCTGTATCCTGAGCGCTCCAGGGTGTACGAGAACCTTGGCCTGACAGCGCTGAAGCTGGAAGACCGCGACCAGGCCCATGCGTATCTGTCCAAGGCACTGCAACTGAACCAGCGGCAGCCCAGGGCGTTGCTGGAAATGGCTGAGTTGTCCTACGAAAACAGGCATTATGTGCCGGCCCGGGACTACTACGATCGTTTCAGCCAGCTGAGCGACCACAGTGCCCGCAGCCTCCTGCTGGGCAGCCGTCTTGCCCGGGTGTTCGACGAGCAGGGCACACTGGCCGAGCTGGGCCAGCAATTACAACGACTTTATCCCGGTACGCCGGAATATCAGCAATACCTGTCGGAGCAACGATGAAAGCCGCGCATCCCGAAGTAGCAGCAGCGACTGGCCAGAACCCCGGTGAGCTGTTGCGCCAGGCCCGCGAAAAACGGGAGTGGTCGCAAGCCGAGGTGGCCCGCAAGCTCAACCTCACCGTAAGTTCACTGAACCACGTGGAAACCGGCGCCTTCGACAAGCTGCCAGGTCATACCTTCGCCCGTGGCTACATCCGCGCCTACGCCAAACTCATGGACCTGGACCAGGCATCCCTGGTCGAGGCCTTCGATCAGTACACCGGTACCCATGCCAAGGGCAGCGAAGTGCATTCGCTGGGCCGCATCGAAGAACCGGTGCGCCTGTCGCACAACATCCTGCGCGGTGTCAGCCTGTTGCTGCTGGTTGCCGTCATTGGCGGCAGCTTCATCTGGTGGCAAGACCAGGGCAGCCTGCGTGGCAAGGACCTGGCCAAGATCGCCCTGGAGCACGTCGAGGTCGAAAGCGCCGACGGCACTACCCAGATCCACCCGCTGGATGAGCCTGAAGACCAGGCCGTGACCGCCAGCCAGCAGGCCGAGAGCGCACCGCTGCCGCTGGAACAGGCCCCGGCCGAGCCGGCTGCAGAGCCCGCTGCCGAAGCCCCGGCTGCGGCTACCGCGCCCGCCCCGGCTCAGCAGGCGCCTGTAGCACCCGTGGCTGCACCCGCTGCACAGGCACCAGTACCTGCACCTGCTACGCCAGTAGCACCGGCCGCCCCTGTGGCCGCCGTGGCCAACGTGCCGGCGGTTGCCGCCACCGAGCCTGCCACCGTACCGGCTGGCAGCGCCAAGGTCGCGATCCAGTTCACTGCCGATTGCTGGACCCAGGTCAGCGACGGCAACGGCAAGGTGCTGTTCAGCGCCATCAAGCGCAAGGGTGACAACCTCGAGCTGACCGGCAAGCCGCCGTTCGCGGTGCGCCTGGGCTTTGCCCGCGGCGCCCAGGTCAGCTACAACGGCCAGGCCGTCGATGTTGCTCCGTTCACCAGTGGCGAGACCGCTCGCCTGAAGTTGGGACAGTAAGTCATGCACGGCGAATCTCCGATCAAACGTCGCGAATCCCGCAAAATCTGGGTCGGCAATGTGCCGGTGGGTGGTGATGCCCCCATCGCTGTGCAGAGCATGACCAACACCGACACCAATGATGTTGCCGCCACCGTGGCGCAGATCCAGCGCCTGGTCGATGCCGGCGTGGACATCGTCCGCGTCTCGGTCCCGGACATGGACGCCGCCGAGGCGTTCGGCAAGATCAAGCAGCTTGTCAGCGTGCCGCTGGTCGCCGACATCCACTTCGACTACAAGATCGCACTGCGCGTGGCCGAACTGGGCGTCGATTGCCTGCGTATCAACCCGGGCAACATCGGCCGTGAAGACCGTGTGCGCGCCGTGGTCGATGCCGCCCGCGACCGTGGCATTCCGATCCGCATCGGCGTCAACGCCGGCTCCCTGGAAAAGGACCTGCAGAAGAAGTACGGCGAGCCGACCCCGGCCGCGCTGGTCGAGTCTGCCCTGCGCCACGTCGAGCATCTCGACCGTCTGGACTTCCAGGACTTCAAGGTCAGCGTCAAGGCTTCCGACGTGTTCATGGCCGTCGAGGCCTACCGTCTGCTCGCCAAGCAGATCGTCCAGCCCCTGCACCTGGGTATCACCGAAGCCGGTGGCCTGCGTTCGGGCACGGTGAAATCCGCCGTCGGCCTCGGTATGCTGCTGGCCGAAGGCATCGGCGATACCATCCGTATCTCGCTGGCGGCCGACCCGGTCGAGGAAGTGAAGGTCGGCTACGACATCCTCAAGTCGCTGCACCTGCGCTCGCGTGGCATCAACTTCATCGCCTGCCCGAGCTGCTCGCGGCAGAACTTCGATGTGGTCAAGACCATGAACGAGCTGGAAGGGCGCCTTGAAGACCTGCTGGTACCGCTGGACGTGGCGGTGATCGGCTGTGTGGTCAACGGCCCCGGCGAAGCCAAGGAAGCCCACGTGGGGCTGACCGGCGGCACGCCGAACCTGATCTACATCGACGGCAAGCCGGCGCAGAAGCTGACCAATGACAACCTGGTCGATGAGCTGGAAAAACTCATCCGCCAGAAAGCGGCCGAAAAGGTCGAGGCTGACGCGGCGCTGATCGCCCGCAGCTGACACACAGATTCGTAAGGACTTTTCGTGAGCAAATCGCTGCAAGCCATTCGTGGCATGAACGACATCCTGCCGGAGCAGTCGCCGCTGTGGCGCTACTTCGAAGGCACCGTGGCCGGTCTGCTGGACACCTACGGGTACAGCCAGATCCGCACGCCGATCGTCGAGTTCACCGAGCTGTTCAAGCGCTCCATCGGTGAAGTGACCGACATCGTCGAAAAAGAGATGTACACCTTCGAGGACCGCAACGGCGATTCGCTGACCCTGCGTCCCGAAGGCACCGCCGCCTGCGTGCGTGCCGTGCTCGAGCACGGCATCACCGGCAACGGCCAGGTGCAGAAGCTCTGGTACATCGGCCAGATGTTCCGCCACGAACGCCCGCAGAAAGGCCGCTATCGCCAGTTCCACCAGATCGGCGTGGAAGTGTTCAACCTGGACGGTCCGGACATCGACGCCGAGCTGATCATGCTCACCTGGCGCCTGTGGGGCCTGCTGGGCATCCAGGACGCGGTCAAGCTCGAACTGAACAGCCTGGGCACCAGCGAAGCCCGTGCCCGCTACCGTGACGCGCTGGTCGAGTTCCTCTCGGCGCGCCTGGAGCAGCTCGACGAAGACAGTCAGCGTCGCTTGAAGAGCAACCCGCTGCGCATTCTCGACAGCAAGGACCAGGGCACCCAGGCGGTGCTGGTCGGCGCGCCGAAGCTGGAAGACTACCTGGACGAGAAATCCCGCGTTCACTTCGAGGGCCTCAAGGCCCGCCTCGACGCCGCCGGTATTCCGTTCGTGATCAACACCAAGCTGGTGCGTGGCCTGGACTACTACAGCAAGACCGTGTTCGAGTGGGTCACCGACAAGCTCGGCGCCCAGGGCACCGTCTGCGCCGGTGGCCGCTACGACGGCCTGGTCGAGCAGATGGGTGGCAAGCCGACCACCGGCGTTGGTTTCGCCATGGGTATCGAACGCCTGATCCTGTTGCTGGAAACCCTCGGCAAGGTACCGGAATCGATCAACCGCCAGATCGACATCTATCTGTGCGCCTTCGGCGAGCAGGCAGAGCTGGCTGGCCTGCGCCTGTCCGAAGGCCTGCGCGATCGCCTGCCGGGCCTGCGCCTGGCGGTCAACGCCGGTGGTGGCAGTTTCAAGAGCCAGTTCAAGAAAGCGGACAAGAGCGGCGCGCTGTTCGCCCTGATTCTTGGCGACGACGAGCTGGCCAAGCAAGAGATCGGCCTGAAGCCCCTGCGTGGTCAGGGCGAACAACAGAACATTGCCTGGGATGCTCTGGCTGAGCACCTGGAAACCGCGATCGCACAAGCGTAACGCGGTTCAACAAGCGAATAGGCGAAAAGGAGTATTGGGGTGTCGAGTACTGATGATGATGACCTGGCAGGGGTCAAGGACTGGTGGAACCGCAACGGCAAGCCACTGCTGACCGGCGCACTGCTGGCCGGTGTGGTGGTGCTGGGCTGGAACACCTGGCACAAGTACCAGAACAACCAGTCGCAAGGTGCCTCGCAGCTGTACCAGGCCTTGCTCGAGACCAGCCTGACGCCGAGCGGCCAGCCTGATGCGACCAAGGTCGCGGAGCTGTCCGGCAAGCTCAAGAGCGAGTTCGGCGGTACGGCCTATGCCCAGTACGGCAGCCTGTTCGTGGCCAAGGTCGCCGTCGAGAGCGGCAAACTCGATGATGCTGCCAGCGAGCTCAAGGGCGTGCTGGACAAGCCGGCTGACGTGACCCTCGGCGAAATCGCACGCCAGCGCCTGGCGCGTGTCATGGCTGCCCAGAACAAGGCCGAAGACGCCTTGAAACTGCTCGATGGCGACGCTGAAAAGGCATTCCTGGCCAGTCGTGAAGAATTGAAGGGCGACCTGCTGGTGCAGCTGGGTCGTGCCGACGATGCCCACAGCGCATACGAGAAAGCCAAGGCCGCGCTGTCCGATGACGCCGCTGTCGGTGGACTGCAACTGAAGCTGGATGACCTGGCCAAAGGGGACGCGTGACGTGATCGGTTGGAAACAAGCAGCAGTGCTGAGCCTGGCCGTGCTGGCCGCAGGTTGCAGCAGCAACAGCAAGAAGGAACTGCCTCCGGCCGAGCTGACCAAGTTCACCGAGGAAGTGGTGCTGAAGAAGCAGTGGAGCCGCTCGATCGGTGACGGCCAGGGCGAAACCTACAACACCCTGGTACCGGCCATCGAAAACGACCGGATCTACGCCTCCGACGTCAACGGCGAAGTCTTCGCTCTGGACCGCATCACCGGCGACGTGGCGTGGAAGAAGGACCTGGAGCTGCCGGTTTCCGGCGCGGTCGGTGTCGGTTACGGCCTGGTCATGCTCGGCACCCTCAAGGGCGAAGTGATTGCCCTGGACTCCAGCACCGGTGAGGAACGCTGGCGTTCCCGGGTGACCAGCGAAGTGCTGGCTCCACCTGCCAACAATGGTGATGTGGTGGTCGTGCAGACCCAGGACGACCGTCTGATCGGCCTCGACGCCGCCACGGGCGACCGTCGCTGGATCTACGAGAACACCCCGGCCGTACTGACCCTGCGTGGCACCGGTGCGCCGATCGCGACCAACCGGCTGGCCGTCGCCGGCCTGTCCACTGGCAAGGTGGTGGCGGTGGACATCAACAACGGCGTGCCCGTTTGGGAAAGCCGTGTGGCCATCCCGCAGGGTCGCTCCGAGCTGGACCGCGTGGTCGATATCGACGGCGGCCTGCTGCTGTCCGGTGGTACCCTGTACGTCAGCACCTACCAGGGCCGCGTCGCGGGCCTGGACCTGGAAAGCGGCCGCGTGGTCTGGCAGCGTGATGCTTCCAGCTACGTGGGTGTCGCCCAGGGCTACGGCAACGTCTACGTCAGCGAAGCCTCGGGTACTGTCGAGAGCGTCGACGAGCGCTCTTCCAGCGCCCTGTGGACCAACGACTCGATGGCCCGCCGCCAGTTGTCGGCACCGGAAGTGTTTTCCAGCTACGTGGCTGTCGGTGACTTCGAGGGTTACCTGCACCTGCTGAGCCAGGTCGATGGCCGTTTTGTCGGCCGTGAGCGTATCGACAGTGATGGCGTGCGCGCCCGGCCCCTGGTGGTCGGCGACACCATCTACGTCTTTGGCAACAGCGGCAAGCTCGAGGCACTGACCATCCGCTGAAGCTATGCTCAAGACCGCTACAGGTCTTGAGTTGCGGCGTAGGACACGCCGCCCGAACTCCGGCCGCTGCCTTGCAGCGGCCTTTGCATTTTCAAGAATTCAAGAGTGGAGAGCCGCATGGTTCCCGTAATCGCCCTGGTGGGCCGGCCGAACGTCGGCAAATCCACCATGTTCAACCGCCTGACCAAGACCCGCGATGCCATCGTCGGTGACCTGTCTGGCCTGACCCGTGACCGCCAGTATGGTGATGCCAGCTGGCAGGGTCGTTCCTACATCCTGATCGACACCGGTGGTATCACCGGCGACGAAGTGGGCATGGACGAGAAGATGGCCGAGCAGTCGCTGATGGCCATCGAAGAAGCCGATCATGTGCTGTTCCTGGTCGATGCCCGTGCCGGCATGACTGCCGCCGACCAGATGATTGCCGAGCACCTGCGCAAGCGCAACAAATCGGCCATCCTGGTCGCCAACAAGATCGACAACATCGACGCCGACGTCGCCCGCGCCGAGTTCTCGCCGCTGGGCATGGGCAACGCCATTCCGGTGGCCGGCTCCCAGGGCCGTGGCATCAACCAGCTGATGGAGTTCGTGCTGGGTCATATTCCTCGTGACGCCGAGGAAGAAGCCCTGGATCAGGAGGTTGCCGAAGGCGAGGAAGCCGTCCGTATTCCAGGCCCGAGCGAAAAGGATGGCATCAAGATCGCCATCATCGGCCGTCCGAACGTCGGCAAGTCGACCCTGGTCAACCGCATGCTCGGCGAAGAGCGCGTGGTGGTCTACGACCAGCCGGGGACTACCCGTGACAGTATCTACATCCCGTTCGAGCGCGATGACGAGAAGTACACCTTCATCGACACCGCCGGCGTGCGCAAGCGCGGCAAGATCCACGAGGAAGTCGAAAAGTTCTCGGTGGTGAAGACGCTGCAGGCGATCAAGGACGCCAACGTGGTGATCTTCGTCATGGACGCCCGCGAAGGTGTGGTCGACCACGACCTCAACCTGCTGGGCTTCGCCCTCGAGGCCGGCCGCGCCATCGTCATCGCCCTGAACAAGTGGGACGGCATGGAGCCGGGCGAGCGCGACTACGTGAAGACCGAGCTGGAGCGCCGGCTGTTCTTCGTCGACTTCGCCGACATCCATTTCATCTCGGCGCTGCACGGCACGGGCGTTGGCCACCTGTACAAGTCGGTGCAGGCCGCGTTCAAGTCGGCGGTGACCCGCTGGCCGACCAGCCGCCTGACGCAGATCCTCGAAGATGCCGTGAGCGAGCACCAGCCACCGCTGGTCAACGGCCGTCGCATCAAGTTGCGTTATGCCCACCTCGGTGGTGCCAACCCGCCGCTGATCGTGATCCACGGCAACCAGACCGAGAAGATTCCGAAGTCGTACTCGCGTTACCTGGAAAACACCTACCGGCGCGTGCTCAAGCTGGTCGGTACGCCGATCCGCATCGAGTACAAGGGCGGTGAGAACCCGTACGAGGGCAAGAAGAACACCCTCACCGACCGCCAGGTCAACAAGAAGCGCCGCCTGATGTCGCACCACAAGAAGGCCGAGAAAAAGCGCCGCGACAAGCGTTAGCAAGCAGCAAGCTTCAAGCTGCAAGCCGCAAGAAAGAACGGACATGATGCATACCGCTTTTTCTTGTGGCTTGGAGCTTGTAGCTTATAGCTCTCAGTCCCCCAGGAAAGAGGGCTTCATGATCCGCAGCAAACTGCCGAATGTCGGCACGACCATCTTCACCACCATGTCCCAGCTCGCCGCGCAGACCGGCGCGCTCAACCTCTCCCAGGGTTTCCCCGACTTCAATGGCCCGCAGGCACTGCTCGATGCAGTCGGCCGCCATGTCGCCGCCGGGCATAATCAGTACGCACCGATGACCGGCCTGCCAGCCCTGCGCCAGCAGGTGGCCGCCAAGGTCGAGCGCCTGTACGGCGCCAAGGTCGATGCCGATCAGGAAGTGACCATCACCCCCGGCGCCACCGAGGCGATCTTCTGTGCCATCCAGGCGGTGATCCAGGCCGGTGACGAGGTCATCGTCTTCGACCCCAGCTACGACAGCTATGAGCCTTCCGTGACGCTGGCCGGTGGCCGTTGCGTGCATGTGCAACTCGGCGCCGCTGACTTTCGCATCGACTGGCAGAAATTCAGCGATGCACTGACCCCGCGCACGCGTATGGTCATTCTCAACTCGCCGCACAATCCCAGCGGCGCACTGATCAGCCGGGAAGACCTCGATCAACTGGCCCGCCTGATCGCCGACCGCGACATCTACCTGGTCAGCGACGAGGTCTACGAACACCTGGTCTATGACGGCGTGCGCCATGCCAGCGTGCTGGCCCACGAACAGCTTTACCAGCGCGCGTTCGTGATCAGCTCGTTCGGCAAGACGTATCACGTCACGGGCTGGAAGACCGGCTACGTGATCGCGCCGCCGGCCCTGAGCGCAGAGCTTCGCAAGGTGCACCAGTACGTCAATTTCTGCGGCGTGACACCGCTTCAGTGTGCCCTGGCCGACTACATGGCCGGGCACCCCGAGCATATCGATGAACTGCCGGCCTTCTACCAGGCCAAGCGCGACCTGTTCTGCGACCTGCTCGAAGGTTCGCGCTTGGGTTTCACCCGCACACCGGGTACTTATTTCCAACTGGTGGACTATTCGCAGATCCGCCCGGACCTGAACGACGTCGACATGGCCCTGTGGCTGACCCGTGAGCACGGTGTGGCGACCATTCCGGTTTCGGTGTTCTACCAGCAACCCATCCCCGAGCAACGCCTGGTCCGCCTGTGCTTTGCCAAACGTGAGGAGACGCTGCGTCAGGCAGCGGAAAAACTATGCGCGATCTGAGTACACTGCCCAACCTGAGAGTCGCCCTGGTCCAGACCACCCTGGCCTGGCACGACCGCGAGGCCAACTACGCGCACTTCGAGGTGTTGCTGGACCAGGCCGGTGACGTCGACCTGGTGATCCTGCCGGAGATGTTCACCACCGGTTTCTCCATGGAGTCCGAACGCCTGGCCGAGCCCGAGAACGGCCCGACCTACAAGTGGCTCAAGGCCCAGGCCAAGCGGATCGGCGCGGTGATCACCGGCAGCGTGATCGTCCAGGCCGCCGACGGCAGCCATCGCAATCGCCTGCTGTGGGCGCGGCCAGACGGCGAGATCCTGCATTACGACAAGCGCCACCTGTTCCGCATGGCCGGCGAGCACAAGTACTACACCCCCGGCGAGCGCCAGGTGCAGTTCGAGGTCAATGGCTGGCGGGTGCGTCCGCTGATCTGCTACGACCTGCGTTTCCCGGTGTGGAGCCGCGATGCCCAGGACACCGACCTGCTGCTGTACACCGCCAACTGGCCGGCGGCGCGCCGTCAGCACTGGAACCGCCTGCTGCCGGCTCGTGGCATCGAGAACCTGTGCTATGTGGCGGCGGTGAACCGGGTGGGCACCGATGGCAAGGGCTTCGCCTATTCGGGCGACAGCCAAGTGCTGGACTTCCAGGGCGAGAGCCTGCTCAGCGCAGGCGAGGCGGACGGGGTGTTCACGGCGGTGTTGAGTGCGGCGGACCTGGCGGCCTATCGAACCCGGTTCCCGGCCAACCTGGACGCTGATACCTTTGAGTTGCACTGAGAACATACCGGCCCTATCGCCGGCAAGCCGGCGATAGGGCCAGTTCTTACTACATCACTCGATAATCAGTACACATCCCGCCGATACCGCCCATCCTCGATCAGCAGTTGCACAGCCTCTTGCCCCAGAATACCTTCGAGCGCCGCATCCACCCCCGCAGCCATTCCTTGCAGGCTGCCGCAGACGTACACACAAGCCCCATCGGCCACCCAGCGCCTGAGCGCATCGGCGTGCTGCAGCAACACATCCTGCACATACACTTTCTCGGCCTGATCCCGCGAAAATGCAAGATCCAGTCGTGCCAGGTCGCCGCTGTCCAACCAACCTTGCAGCTCCTCGCCACACAGCAAGTCATGTGCCCGGTTGCGTTCACCGAACAGCAGCCAGTTGCGCTGTTCGCCGCCCTCGACCCGTGCCTTGAGCAGGCTGCGCAGGCCCGCCAGGCCCGTGCCGTTGCCGATCAGGATCATCGGCGCCGCGGTTTCCGGCAAATGGAAACCGCTGTTGCGGCGCAGCCGCAAGCTGAGCGTGCCGCCCAGTGGCAGGTACTCGGTCAACCAGCCTGAACCCAAGCCCAGGGTGCCGTCGCCATGGCGTTCCTGGCGCACGATCAGCTCCAGCACGCCATCGCTGGCGATCGAGGCGATGGAGTACTCGCGGCTGCCGATCGGCACCAGTGCGTCGACCAGCGCTTGCGGCTGCATGCCGACCAGGTGGTCGCGGCGTGCCGGCAACTGGCGGCCAGCCAGCGCCTGGGCAAGGCTTTCCTGCAGGCCGTCGAGCTGCACCTTGGCGTTGGCATCCAGCGCCATGCCGCTGAGGAAGGCGTCGATCCGTGGCTGGCCATTGAGTGGCAGGATCTCCACCAGGTCGCCGGCCTGCCAGCTGGCAGGCTGCTCCGGGTGCAGGCCGACCAGGTACACCGGCTGGCCCTGGCTGCCGGCATTGAGCAGCTGGCGACGCACCAGGCTCCAGTTGCCGAAGCTCGGCGCCTGCCAGGCAGTGACCGGCTGGGCACCGGTCAGCTGCGCCAGGGCTTGTTGCCAGTGGTGCAGCGCCGACGGGTCGGCGTTGTCCACTTCCACCGGGCTGAACGCACTGCTGGCGCCGCGCTCGCCGAGCCAGGCCTGCAGGCGCCGGGCAAAGCCGCAGAAGTGCGGATACTGGCGGTCACCCAGGGCGAGCACGGCATAGCTGAGGTTGTTCAGCGCCCACGGCTGGCCCAGGACTTTTCGCTCGAAGGCTCGCGCGCTGTCGGGGGCTTCGCCGTCGCCAAAGGTGCTGACCACGAACAGTGCGCGGCGGGCCTGGCGCAGGGCGTTTTCGTCCAGCTCGGCCAGGGCGCGTACCTGTACCGGCAAGCCGGCGGCCTGCAGTTGCCCGGCGCTTTGCCAGGCCAGTTGCTCGGCAAAGCCGCTCTGGCTGGCGAAGCCGATCAACCAGCTGTCGGTGCCGGCGTTGGCGTTGTCGACGTTGCCGCGGGCGGCGCGCACCTGGCGCTTCTTGCGGCGGCGGTCGAGGTACAGCAGCCAGCCGGTGACGAAGAACAGCGGCATGGTCAGGCTGGCGAGGGTGACGATGATGCGCCCCGGCAGGCCGAAGTATTCGCCGACATGCAGGGCGTAGACGCTTTGCAGCAACTGCGCCTTGAAGGATTTGTCGGTGTAGCGGTCGTGGTTTTTCACCTGGCCGGTGGCCGGGTCGAGGACCAGGGTATTGAAGGCGCGAGGGTGCGCCGCGGTGTCTTGCAGGTAGAACAGATTGGCCGGCTGGCCGCCCGCTGGCGGCAGGCGCAGGTTGTAGCTGGCAAGACCGGGGCCTGCGGCATCCTTGAGGTTGGCCCAGATGGCGTCATAGTCGACCACCAGCGGCGGCGCGTTCTTGTCGACCTTCTGCGGCCCGTGGCGGCCCCGGCCTTCACCGCGCTTTTGCTGCTGACCGGCAGCAGGGGTATCGCCCAGCAGCCTGTTCAAGCCCTCGCGGTACCACTCGTACGACCAGAACAGGCCGGTGAGGGCAAACAGCAGATAGAACAGCAGGCACCAGGTGCCAGCCACCGCGTGCAGGTCCCAGTTGAAGGCGCGCCCCTTCTTGGCCCAGTCGAAGGTCAGCCAGGTGCGCCAGTTCAGTGCCTTGCGCGGCCAGCGCAGGTACAGGCCGGAGAGGCAGAAGAAGATCAGCATCAAGGTGCAGGCGCCGGTGATCTGCCGGCCGCTGTCGCCCATGGCCAGGAAGCGGTGCAGCTGCAGCATCAGGTTGAAAAAGCCTTGCCCGGCCACTTCGCCCTTGAGCTCGCCGGTATACGGGTCGGCGTAGCGCAGCTCGCCCCGGCGTTCGCCCGGGGCAGGGGTGAAGAAGATGCGCGCGGCATTGCCCTCGCGGACATCGACCCACAGCATCGAGATCTTGTCCCCTTGCTCGGTCTCGACCCGGCGCACCAGCTCGCTCGGCGGCAGCACGCCTTCGGGGCGCACCTCGACCTTGAGCACGTCGGAATTGATCGCCCGCAGCAGTTCTTCCTGGAACGAATACAGGGCCCCGGTGATGCCCATCAAGGCGAGCACCAGGCCGGCAGTGATGCCAAAGAACCAGTGCAATTGGAACAGCGTCTTCTTCACCACATCGATCACCTTGTCTTGCTGCCGCGCGTTGCACGGGGTGCATTATGCCTTGGTACGCAAAAGCCCCGCTCATGGCAATGAACGGGGCTTGGGGGTGCTGCTTCAGAAGTGGAAAGCGGTGGTCAGCAAGGTGGTCCGCCCGGCCGCCTGGTTGGCGAAGTGGGTGGAGAATGCCTTGTCGTAGTACACCTCGTTGGTCAGGTTCTGCACGTTCAGCTGCAGGTCGACGTTCTTGGTCAGCTTGTAGGCGGCCATGGCGTCGTAGCGTACGTAGCTGTCGACCATGGTGGTGTTGGCCACGCTGCCATAGACATCATCCACGTAGAACGCGCCGCCACCGATGGTCAGCTTCGGCGTGATCGAGTAGGTGGTCCACACGCTGGCGCTGTTGTTCGGCGTGTTTGGCAGCTGGTTGCCGTCGTTGGCCTTGCCCAGCGGGCCGCCATCGATCTGGCGAGCTTCCATGTAGGTGTAGCCGGCGAAGACCTGCCACTTGTCGGTGATCTTGCCGCTGGCCGACAACTCGATGCCTTCTACGCGGGTTTCGCCGACGTTTTCGTAGCTGTCGGTGTCCACCTGGACGCGGGCGTTTTCCTTCTCGGTGCGGAACAGCGCAGCGGTCAGGGACAGGCGCTGGTCGAGCAGGTCCCACTTGGTGCCGATTTCGTAGTTGGTGGTTTCTTCCGGCTCCATGTCGCTGGACAGCAGGTTGCCGTTGCGATCCGGGGTGCCGCCCAGCGGGTTGCCCTCGGTGCCTTCGCCCAGCATCGCGCCGGGTGGCGTGGCGGAGGTGGCATAGGACACGTAGATGCTGCCGTTCTCGGCCGGCTTCCACACCAGGCCCAATTGGCCGGTGACGAACTCGCTGACGTCATCGCCTTTGGCGGTGGTGGTGCCAGCGGCGTTGTAGGTCTTGTAGTCGGTGTCGAAGTGGTCGTAGCGCAGGCCCATGTTGACCAGCCACTCTGGGGTCAGCTCCAGGGTGTCGAACACGTAGATCGCGCGGGTCTTGCTGTTGGTGGTGGTGCCGGCGTAGTTGCGCGCGATGCTGCCGCTCCACGGGTCGTCCGGGTTCGGGTTGCTCAGCGAGGTGCAGTTGTAGCCGCTGTTGGCGCCGATCATCGCCGGGGTGCAGTTGGTGTTCGCGGCGCCGCCTGGGACTGTGTCGGTATTGACCGTGTAGGAAGAGCGCTCGCTCTCTTCCCGGCTCAGCTCGATCCCGGTGGAAAAGCTGTTCTTCAGGCCACCCAGGTAGAACTCGCCGAACAGGTCGGTCTGGTTGGTGGTGGTGTCGGTGTTGCTCACGCGGCTGTTGGCCCGGCGCCACACGCTGCCATTGTTGACGTTGCCCTTGCTGTCGTCAGGCTGGGTCAGGATGTAGTCCTGCATGCTGCTGCCATGACGCAGGGTGTTCTTGACGGTCAGCGACTCGTTCAGGTCGTGTTCGACGGCAATGGTGGCGATGTCCACGCGGGTCTTGCGGAAGTCGCGGTTGGTCAGGCCGTAGAAGTTGTCGCTGTCGCCGCCGTCGTTGGGCTTGCTCGGGTGCGCCGAGGTACGCTTGCTGCTGCCACCGGTCGGGATGGTGTACGGGATGCCCGAGTCTGGCAGGTCGTCGCTTTCCAGGTGGTAGTAGTCGAGGTTGACGCGGGTCGGGGTGCCGAGGCCGAAGGCCAGCGACGGTGCGATACCCCAACGGTCGTAGTTGACCTTGTCACGGCCGGAGACGTTGCTTTCATGGCTCATCAGGTTCAGACGACCGGCAGCGGTGTCGCTGAATTGGTAGTTGCCATCGAGGGTGTAGCGCTGGGTCTGGTCGCTGCCCCAGGTCCAGCCACCGTCCAGCGAGTTGCCCAGGTGGGCGCGCTTGCTCACCAGGTTGATGGTGCCGCCCGCGGCGCCGCGGCCACCGATGGCCGAGTTCGGGCCCTTGGCCACTTCGACCGATTCGATGGCGAAGATTTCACGGGTTTGCGAGCCGGTGTCGCGCACGCCGTCCAGGTAGGTGTCGCCCTGGGCGTCGAAGCCACGGATGAACGGACGGTCGCCTTGCGGGTTGCCGCCTTCGCCAGCGCCGAAGGTGATGCCTGGCACGGTGCGCAGGGCGTCCTGCAGGGTCAGGGCGTTGGTGTCCTTGATCACCTGTTGCGGGATCACGGTGATCGAGCGCGGGGTGTCCACCAAGGGTGCGGTGTACTTCTGCGAGGAGGCCTTCTCGACCTTGTAGTCGGTACTGGCCTGTTCAGCCTTGCCATTGACGCTGGTCGCGTCGAGGGTGATGGCGCTGTTGGCGGCCGGATCGGCGGCGTAGGCAGACGAAGCGCTGAGGGCGACGCCGATGGCGGACACGATCAGGCGTGGTGAACTCACTGCAGATGGTACGTGACGCATTGTTATGGACCTTCCCCAAGGTGTGAAGGCCGCGGATCATAGTGTAAGCGATTGTAACTAGCAATTGAGAGTCGTTACCATTCGCTAGGAATTTACAATCTTTACAAGTTCTCTTTACGTTTTGATTTGACTGAAACGTCTTAAGCGCCGAAAGGGCTTGTGCGGCGTAAAAGGGAATAAATATCATTGCCGCCTTTACCTCTCTTGTACGGTGCCGTCGCCATGCTGTTTCACATTCCCGGTCTGTTCGACAGCGACGAACTCGCCCGCATTCGCCAGGCGCTGGAGCAGGCCGACTGGGCCGACGGCAAAGCCACCGCCGGGTATCAGTCGGCCAAGGCCAAGCACAACCTGCAGTTGCCGGAAGGGCACGCCTTGGCCAAGGAAATCGGCGGCGCGCTGATCGACCGGTTGTGGCAGACCCCGCGCTTCCTGTCGGCTGCGCTGCCGCACAAGGTGTTCCCGCCACTGATCAACTGCTACCGCGAAGGTGGCAACTTCGGCTTCCACATCGACAACGCCCTGCGCCAGCCCAAGGGCAGCCCGGAGCGGGTGCGCACCGACCTGTCCTCGACCTTGTTTCTCAGTGAGCCGGACAGCTACGACGGTGGCGAGCTGGTGATCCAGGACACCTTCGGTATCCAGCAGGTCAAGCTGGCCGCCGGCGACCTGGTACTGTACCCCGGCACGAGCTTGCACAAGGTCAACCCGGTGACCCGCGGGGTGCGTTATGCGGCGTTCTTCTGGACCCAGAGCCTGGTGCGCGAGGACAGCCAGCGGGCGCTGCTGTTCGAGATGGACAATGCCATCCAGCAACTGACCGCCGACGTGCCGGAGCATCCGTCATTGCTGCAGTTGACTGGCACCTACCACAACCTGCTGCGCCGCTGGGCGGAGGTCTGAACCGTGTCTTACCAGCTACGGCGTGAAGAAGTAGTGGATGTCGACGGCCTGCGGGCCATGATCGAACACAGCCCAGGCCAGGCGGCCCAGGCGATCCTGGCTGCCGCCGGGGAGGGCGTGGTCGAGGCGCAATTGCTGCTCGGGCAGATCCTGCTCGACGGGCGTGGCATCGAGCAGGACGCCATCGTCGCGCGACGCTGGTTCGGCATCGCCGCCCAGGGTGGCAGCGCCATGGCGTACAACATGCTCGGTCGTTGCCTGGAGCATGCCTGGGGAGGGGAGGCTGACCTTGCACAGGCCGCCATCCACTATGCGCGCGCGGCGGATGCCGGGCTCGACTGGGGGCTCTACAACCTGGGCAACCTGCTGGCTACCGGGCGTGGCTTACCCGCCAACCAGGCGCAGGCGCTGCTGTGCTACGAGAAGGCCGCACACCTGGGTCATGCCAAGTCGATGAACCTGTATGGCCGCTACCTGGAGCATGGCATCGCCATTGCGCCGAGTCCGGTACGGGCGGTGCGCTGGTATCGGCGTTCGGCCGAGGCGGGGGATTTTCGCGGGATGTTCAGTTTGGCGATGGTGCTGTTCGAGCGTGGGCAGATGGCTGAGGCCGGGTCGTGGCTGGACCAGGCGCGAGAAGCAGGGAACCTGAATTTTCTGCGCAGTGCCTTGGTGACCTTGCAGGGGGCGGGGCCGATGTTGATGGCCTTTGCGGCGCGGTATGCCGAAGAGCTGGAAAAACGCGGAGATTGAGGGTGTCTGTTCCGGCCTTATCGCCGGCAAGCCGGCTCCCACAGGGTTCGGTGCGCTCTTTGTGGGAGCCGGCTTGCCGGCGATAAGGCCAGTACAGGCAAAACAAGAACGGGGCCTTTCGGCCCCGTCTTGCATTACAGGTAGTAAGCCTTCAGCGGCGGGAAGCCGTTGAATTCCACCGCGCTGTAGCTGGTGGTGTAGGCACCGGTCGACAGCCAGTACAAGCGGTCACCGATCGCCAGGTTCAGCGGCAGGCCGTACTTGTAGTTCTCGTACATGATGTCGGCGCTGTCGCAGGTCGGGCCGGCGATGACCACTTCTTCTGCCTCGCCTTTCTTCTCGGTCCAGATCGGGAACTTGATGGCTTCGTCCATGGTTTCGATCAGGCCGGAGAACTTGCCCACGTCGGTGTAGATCCAGCGCTCGACCGCAGTGCGCGACTTGCGCGCCACCAGCACCACTTCGCTGACCAGGATGCCGGCGTTGGCGATCAGCGAACGGCCTGGCTCCAGAATGATTTCCGGCAGCTCGTCACCGAAGTCTTCCTTGAGGAAGCGGATGATCTCTTCGGCGTAGGTTTCCAGGCTGTTGGTGCGGGTGATGTAGTTGGCCGGGAAGCCGCCACCCATGTTGATCAGCTTCAGCTCGATGCCGTCTTCTTCCTTCAGGCGCTCGAAGATCACCTTGACCTTGGCGATGGCCGCATCCCACACGCTGATGTCGCGCTGCTGCGAGCCGACGTGGAAGGAAATGCCGTAGGGCACCAGGCCCAGGTCGCGGGCGAGGATCAGCAGGTCCATGGCCATGTCGGTCTGGCAGCCGAACTTGCGCGACAGCGGCCAGTCTGCAGTGGTGGAGCCTTCGGTGAGGATGCGCACGTAGACCTTGGAGCCCGGCGCGGCCTTGGCGATGTTGCGCAGGTCGGCTTCCGAGTCGGTGGCATACAGACGCACGCCTTTCTCGTAGAAGTAGCGGATGTCCTTGGACTTCTTGATGGTGTTGCCGTAGCTGATGCGGTCGGCGCTGACGCCGCGGTCCATGACCTTGTCCAGTTCGTAGATCGAGGCGATGTCGAAGCTCGAGCCTTTCTCTTTGAGCAGGTCGATGATCTCGACGGCCGGGTTGGCCTTGACCGCGTAGTAGACCTTGGCGAATTCGAACCCGGCGCGCAGGTCGTCGTAGGCCTGGCTGATCATCTGGGTATCGATGAGTACGAACGGGGTTTCCTGCTTGTCGGCGAACGCCTTCATTTTCTGGAAGGTGTCACGCGCGAAATAGTCTTCGACCTGGATCGACATGCTCAGGGACTCCATGGGCAAACTGAAAAGATAAGTGGCTGCAAACTGAACGTCCTCCGTATCCCCACTTTGGTTCGCCTACTCAGTACTTGAGCCGGATGGATCGTTTCCAGCATGGACGTTCGGCGCGCACTTTAGGGCGTGAAGAATGCAGAATCAACAGGCAATCCGGGCGTGATCGCCGTGGATCGACGACCAGCCATTTGAATAACCGACTCGTGTGACCGGCTGATGTTCCCTGAGATGTTTCAAGCGTAAAAAATTGTGGAATGGACCGTATCGAGGCCATCGCGGATCAATCCGCTCCTACGGGCTTTTCAGGTTGCTTGCAGCAGCGGACTCATCCGCGATGCCCCCTCAGGTGTTCATATTTATGGCCACGAAAGCTGGCACGGCTGTGCATGAAATTCGCCATAATTTTTTTGTGACCGATCGGCGGATTTGCCCCTATTGATGAGAAACATTACTATTCGCACCCTTATCCGCCTCCCTGACGACCCCGACCGTGTCTGGACACAAAGGCTTCCTCGACCACTACCATGAGCTGATCGGCACCTGGACGCGCAAGCTGCGCAGTCGACAGCAGGCCGAGGACCTCACCCACGATGCGTTCGTCCGGGTAATGGAAAACCCGCGCGAGCAGGTCGAGCAGCCGCGTGCCTACCTGCACCAGACGGCGCGCAACATCGCGGTGGACGGTTATCGCCGCGAAGACCGGCGCCAGGCCCTGGAGCTGGAAGCCTTCGAGGAGGGGGCCGGCGGTACGGGCGATCCGGAAGCCTACATGCATGCCCTGGAACTGGCCGAGAGCGTCGAGCGGGCGCTGGCCGAGTTGCCCGTCAACTGCCGCCGGGTGTTCGTCTGGCAGAAAATCGAAGGCCTGAGCCAGGCCGAGATCGCCGAGCGCATGGGTTTGACCAAGAACATGGTCGAAAAGTATATGATCCGCACGCTCCGACATCTGCGTGAGCACCTGGATGTGTCGGCACGATGAGTCAGGAGACCCAGCCCATGAAACAGCACGCTATCGATAGCGTCCGCGAGCAGGCGGCCGAATGGTTCGCCCGTGTGCAGGATGCGCCCGGCGATGCCGGGCTGCAGGCGCAGCTCGCTGCCTGGCTGGCCGTCGACCCGCAGCACCGCGAGGAATACCAGCAGCTCGCCCGGCTGTGGCAGGCCGCCGACTTCATACCACGCCAGCGTCTCGAGGCGCTGTGCCAGGCCGAGCCGGTTCGGCAGTTGCCACGTCGGCGCCTGTTGCACCAGGCATTGGCAGCCAGCGTGGCGGTGGCCGCCCTGGGGCTGGGCTGGGGCAGCTGGAAGTACCAGCAACTCAATCATCAGGACACCTTGCAGACGGCATTCGGTGAGCGCCGCCAGGTGCAGCTACCGGATGGCTCGCGCCTGGACCTCAATGGCGCTACCGAGCTGCAGGTCGACTTCAGCGCTGGCCGGCGGCATATCGTACTGCGGGCGGGCGAAGCGATGTTCAGCGTTGCCCATGACAGCAACCGGCCGTTTGTGGTCGATACCGCACAGGGCAGCGTGACGGTCACCGGTACCCGTTTCGACGTGCGTCTGGACCCGGCGGCCACCCGCGTGGCGGTCGAGCAGGGTTCGGTGCGGGTGCAGGGCCAGGGCGCCGCGCTGGCGCAACTGACTGCCGGCCAGGGGTCGCATATCGACGATCGAGGCAACGTGGCAGCGCCTTATGCGGTCAATCCCTGGGCCCTGACCGCGTGGCGCCAGGGCAAGCTGGTGTTCGACAACGCAACCCTGGCCGAGGTGGTCGTCGAAGCCTCGCGCTACCGCGCCCAGCCGCTGCGGGTCGCGCCGGGCAAAGTGGCGCAGCTGCGCCTTTCCAGCACCTTCAGCATCGACGACACCGACGCCCTGCTGCGCGCCTTGCCGAGCATCCTGCCGGTGGCCATCAAGACCCATGAAGATGGTTCGCGAGAAATAATCGCGAAATAGATTCAGGTTTTTTTTCCCTCGTTCGTCTTCCCCGCCAGCTGCAACTGCCAAGCATTTCCATTTGCATGTGATTGGCGTTATCCCGACCTTCAGGATGTTTCGACGACGTGAACAACAACAAGCCTTTTCCACGCTTGCGTGCCATGGCGCTGGCCCTTGCGGTCAGTGCGGTAGCCGCCAACAGCCAGGCCGAGCAGGCCGGCACCGCGATCCAGATCCAGGCCCAACCGCTGGCCTCGGCGCTGAGCCAGCTGGGCCAGCAGACCAACCTGCAGCTGTTCTTCAGCCCAGAACTGGTGGCCGGCAAGCAGGCGCCGGCGGTTACCGGCCAGCTGACGCCGGTGCAAGCGCTGCAACAGTTGCTGCAAGGCAGCGGCCTGACCTACGAAATGTCCCAGGACACCGTGGTGGTAAAGCCCCTGCCGACCACGCTGGACCTCGGCAGTGGCAGCCTTGAGCTGGCACCGACCGATATCAAGGTGGTCGGCGACTGGCTGGGCGATGCCGACCAGGCGGTGGTGCAGAACCACCCCGGTGCACGCACCGTGGTACGTCGCGAGGCCATGGTGGAAAAGGGCGCGATGAACGTGCGCGATGTGCTGCGCGGCATTCCTGGGGTGCAGGTGCAGGATTCCAACGGCACCGGCGGCAGCGACCTGTCGCTCAACGTCGGTGTGCGCGGCCTGACCTCGCGCCTGTCGCCGCGCTCGACGGTACTGATCGACGGCATCCCGGCTGCCTTCGCGCCTTATGGGCAGCCGCAGCTGTCGATGGCGCCGATCTCCTCGGGCAACCTCGACAGCATCGACGTGGTGCGCGGCGCAGGTTCCGTGCGCTATGGCCCGCAGAACGTCGGCGGGATCATCAACTTCGTCACCCGCGCCATCCCTGAAAAACCCTCGGCGCAGTTGTCCACCACCCTGGAAACGTCCCAGCACGGCGGCTGGAAGCACACCGAGTCGGCCTTCGTCGGCGGCACCGCCGACAACGGCATGGGCGTGGCCCTGCTGTACACCGGGGTGAACGGCAACGGTTACCGCGAAAGCAACAACGGCAACGACATCGACGACGTCATCCTCAAGACCCATTGGGCGCCGACCGACGTCGACGAGTTGTGGCTCAACTTCCACTACTACGATGGCCGAGCCGACATGCCCGGTGGCCTGACCCAGGCGCAGTACGACAGCAACCCGTACCAGTCGCTGCGCGACTACGACTACTTCGCCGGGCGGCGCAAGGACGTGTCGTTCAAGTGGCAACGCCAGCTGGACGAGGCCACCCAGTTCGAAGTGCTGACCTACTACACCGACAGCTTCCGCGGCAGTGCCATTGCCTCGCGCGACATGAAGACCCTGTCATCGTACCCGCGCAACTACCACACCTTCGCCATCGAGCCGCGGGTGTCGCGGATCTTCTTCACAGGCCCAGCCACCCAGGAAGTCAGCGTCGGCTACCGCTACCTGAAGGAAGCCATGCGCGAGCAGTCGACCCGCCTGGCCCTGATCGACAACGTGCCGACGCCGACCCCGACGTCCGACGGCCATGTGTTCCAGGACCGCAGTGGGGGTACCGAAGCCAGCGCCTATTACATCGACGACAAGATCGATATCGGCAACTGGACCATCACCCCCGGGGTTCGCTTCGAGCACATCAACACCGACTGGCGCGACCGCCCGGTGCTGGACGCCAACCACAAGCCGGTGCCGGAGAAGAACCGCAGCATCACCAGCGACGAGCCGTTGCCGGCCCTGAGCGTGATGTACCACGTCTCCGATGCCTGGAAACTGTTCGCCAACTACCAGACCTCGTTCGGCAGCCTGCAGTACTTCCAGCTGGGTCAGGGGGGTGTCGGCGACAACACGGCCAACGGCCTGGAGCCGGAGAAGGCCAAGACCTACGAGATCGGTACGCGCTATGACAACGGCGGCTTCGCCGGTGAGCTGACCCTGTTCTACATCGACTTCGACGATGAACTGCAGTACATCAGCAACGATGTCGGCTGGACCAACCTGGGCGCCACCAAGCACCAGGGGATCGAGGCCTCGGCACGTTATGACCTGGCTGGGCTGGACCCGCGCCTGGAAGGCCTGTCGGTCAATGGTGGCTACACCTACACCCGCGCTACCTACGAAGGGGATATCCCCGGCTTCGAAGGCCGCGACCTGCCGTTCTACTCGCGCCAGGTGGCGACAGCGGGTGTGCGCTATGCGGTCAACCGCTGGACCTGGAACCTGGATGCCTACGCCCAATCCAAGCAGCGCGCGCCGGGTACCGGGATCAATGCCGATGGCAGCTTCAACGGTGACTACATCACCGAGCCGAGTGCCGATGGGCAGTTTGGCGACATTCCGGGCTACGTGACCTGGCATGCCCGTGGCGGGTACGACTTCGGGCCGAAGCTGTCGAACCTGTCGGTGGCGGCGGGGGTGAAGAACCTGTTCGACAAGCAGTACTTCACGCGCTCCAGCGACAACAATGCCGGCATCTATGTCGGTGAGCCGCGCACCTTCTATGTGCAGGCCAGTGTAGGGTTCTGATACCGCGTAGGCTCGATCGCCGGCAAGCCGGCTCCCACACAGGATCGAAGCAAGCCTGATGTGGGAGCCGGCTTGCCGGCGATCGGGGCGCAAAGCGCCCCCAGCACTTTAGGAAGCCACCACCTCGGCCGGCGACACGATGCTGGTCTTCGCCCCCCGCGATCTCCCCGAACTCAGGTAAGCCGCAATCGACTCCTGGGTCACTTCCCCAAGGAACACCTGCTCGGCGTCGAGCACCGGCAACCACGCGCGGTTGTACTCGTACATCCGCGACAACAGGATGCGCAGATGTTCATCGTGCGAAGCCGTGGCATTGAACGGTCTCAGGAAGTCCCCGCACACCCCTTGCTGGCGGTGCATGTCTCGCCGGCGCACATAGCCCAGGGCCTTGTTCTGCGCATCGGTCACCACCACGTAGCGGCGGTCGTGCTCGTCGAGCAGTTCCAGGGCATCGCTGACCGGCGTTTCGGGGCTTGCCGACGGGGCGTTGTCCGCCGCGTCTTCGGCACGCACCAGCAACAGGCGCTTCAGGGTGCTGTCCTGGCCGACGAAGTTGCTGACGAAATCATCCACCGGGTGCGCCAGCAGGGTGTCCGGGTGGTCCAGCTGGAGCAGCTTGCCGGCGCGGAAGATAGCGATCTTGTCACCCAGCTTGATCGCTTCGTCGATGTCGTGGCTGACCATGATCACGGTCTTGTTCAGCGCCCGCTGCATTTCGAAGAATTCGTTCTGGATCATCTCGCGGTTGATCGGGTCGACCGCGCCGAACGGCTCGTCCATCAGCAGCACCGGCGCATCGGCGGCGAGCGCGCGGATCACGCCGATGCGCTGCTGCTGGCCACCGGAAAGCTCCCGCGGGTAGCGCTGCAGGTACTGCTTGGGTTCGAGCTTGATCATGCTCATCAGCTCGCGGGCACGGTCATGGCAGCGTTGCTTGTCCCAACCCAGCAGGCGTGGGACCACGGTGATGTTCTCTTCGATGGTCATGTTGGGGAACAGGCCGATCTGCTGGATCACGTAGCCGATCTGGCGGCGCAGGGTCACTTCATCGAGGCCGCTGGTGTCTTCGCCATTGATGAACACCTGGCCGGAGGTCGGGGTGATCAGGCGGTTGATCATCTTCAGCGTGGTGCTCTTGCCGCAGCCCGAAGGGCCGAGGAACACGCAGATTTCGCCTTCGTTGACGGTGAGGCTGACGGCGTCCACGGCTTTGACGTCCTTGCCGTTGACGTTGAAGGTCTTGCTGAGGTTCTTGAGTTCGATCATGAGCGCAGTCCTTCTGGAGTCAGGGCACGTTGCAGGGTTTGCAGGAGCAGGTCGGCGATGATCGCCAGCAGGCTGACCAGCACGGCGCCGACCAGCAGCATCGACATGTCGCTGCGGCTGATGGAGGTGAGGATGAGCACGCCCAGGCCACCAGCGCCGATGGTGGCGGCGATGGTCATGACGCCGATGTTCATCACCACGGCGGTGCGCACCCCGGCGAGAATCACCGGTACCGCGATGGGCAGCTCGACCATGCGCAGGCGCTGGCCGAAGGTCATGCCGATGCCGCGTGCGGCTTCACGGATGCCGGGCTCGACATTGGTCAGGGCCAGGTAGGTGTTGCGCAGGATCGGCAGCAGCGAATAGAGGAACACGGCCGTGATCGCCGGCAATGGCCCCAGTCCCTGGCCGAACTTGGAGTAGAACGGCAACAGCAGGCCGAACAGGGCGATCGACGGGATGGTCAGCAGCACCGTGGCGCTGGCCTGCAGCGGGCCGGCAACAGCCGGGAAGCGGGTCATCAGGATGCCCAGAGGCACGCCGACGACGATCGCCAGGCCGACGGCGATGCCGACCAGCATGATGTGCTGCCAGGTCAGTTGCAGCACCTGGGCCCAGTCGAGGTGGGCGAACGTGTCGAGCAGGCTCATGGCTGTACCTCCTTGAGAGGATGCTCACGCAGGAATGCGGCGGCGACGGCGGTCGGGTTCTGGTGTTCGACGTCGACCTTGGCGTTGAGCTGGCGCATGGTCTCGTCGTCGAGCTGCTCGGCCAGTGGCTTGAGCAGGCCGGCCAGTTGCGGGTTGGCGTCGAGTACAGCCTTGCGTATCACCGGGGCTGCGGTGTAGTCGGGGAAGTAGTGCTTGTCGTCTTCCAGCAGCTTGAGGTTGAACGCGCTCAGGCGGCCGTCGGTGGTGTAGACCAGGCCTGCGAACACTTGATTGTTGTGCATGGCGGTGTAGACCAGGCCTGCGTCCATCTGGCGGATGTTGGCGCGGCCGACTTGCAGGTCGTACATCTCCTTCAGGCCGACCAGGCCGTCCGGGCGGTTGGCGAACTCGGTGTCCAGGGCCACCAGGTGATTGCGTTTGTGCTCATCGCGCAGCACCTGGTTGAGGTCGCTGATCGAGTTGACCTGCGGGTAGGCCTCGGCGACCTGTTTGGGCAGGCCCAGGGCGTAGGTATTGCTGAACTTCGAGGGAGTCAGCCAGATCAGGTCTTTCTTTGCGTCCAGTTCCTTGACCTTGGCGTAGGTGGCCTCGGCGCTGGGCATGCGCTCATCGATGTGGTTGTAGGACACCAGCGACACGCCGGTGTACTCCCACATCAGGTCGAGCTGGCCGGTTTCCTGGGCCTGGCGGGCAATACTGCTGCCAAGGCCGCTGGTGACGCGCACCTCGAAGCCGTTGGCGCGCAGGTATTGGGCGGTGATTTCGGCGAGCACGGTCTGTTCGGTGAACACCCGCGCGCCAATGCGCACCAGCGGTTTGTCCGCCGCCTGGGCAAATCCTGCGAACAGCAGGGCCGCGCCCAGCAGCAAGGCGATTGTCTTCTTCATACGTTCCCTCTTGTCAGTGGGCCAGGCCACGTTCCAGCCAGCGCTTGCTGGAGAAACTCACCGCAGCGTCCAGCACCAGTGCCAGCAACGCGGTACACGCAGCGCCGAGCAGCAGCTGTGGTTGGTTGTTCAGGGCGATGCCGGGGAAGATCAGGCTGCCCAGGCTGTTGGCACCGATCAGGAATGCCAGCGGGGCGGTACCGACATTGAGCGCCAGGGCCACGCGCACTCCGCCGATGATGATCGGCACGGCGTTGGGCAGTTCCACCTGCCAGAGTTGCTGGCGCGGGGTCATGCCGATGCCGGTGGCGGCTTCCTTGAGCGAGGCGGGGACGTTTTTCAGGCCCTCGTAGGTGTTGCGCACGATGGGCAGGAGGGAGGCGAGGAACAGCGCGAAGATCGCAGGCCCGGCGCCGATGCCCAGGATACTCAGGGCGATGGCCAGAACGGCCAGAGGAGGGATAGTGTTGCCAACGTTGAAGAACTGCATGAAGCGCTCGGCCTTGTCGACCCGGTGCGGTCGACTCAAGGCAATGCCGGCGGGGATGCCCACGGCCAACGCCGCCGCCATCGAAGCCAGCACCAGGACCAGGTGCGCTTGCAGGTAGAACCCAAGATCATCGCGATAGCGCGCGATCGTGTCGATGCCGATCCAGTGGATCAGCAGGGCCAGGATGACGAGCACGGCGGCCCATCCCAACAGCCCTTTACCGTAGCGTGTTGCCACAGGCGGACTCCTTGTTGTCGGCGAGCACACTCTTTTTTTGACCGGCCATGGTGGGCGGCGAGTGGTGTGTTCGCGAGTAAGCAGCGTGAGGCAACCGAAGGCTGCGATCAGGCCATGAGCCGAACCCCGTCGGGCCCGAAAATGCTGATGAAACCAGTCCCCAAGCGAAGCGGGTTGCAGGGGAGTGGACGTCTCCGTGGGCGTAAAGGTTCCCATCTGATGAGGCATTTGGCCAGTGTTAATCACTAGAGAGGGGGAATGTTGACGAGATAAAACAGCGTCTTGATTTGCTGAAGGCGTTGAAATAACTGCCCTGTGGCCATTTGTCGTGATAAAGCGATTGTCTGCGGATTTTGTCGTGTGAGCACTGGCCCTATCGCCGCGGTTCGTCGCCACGACAAGCCGGCTCCCACAGCGATCTCCACAATGTGCAGTACC
>NZ_BBIV01000006.1 GCF_000730665.1 Pseudomonas plecoglossicida NBRC 103162 = DSM 15088 | reverse complement strand
GCTCGCGATGCGCCGCGCGGGCGGCGCTCGATCTCCCAGGCGCCACACACCACAAGGCCTGCACCCTAGGCCGCAATCCACCCCTGCTCCACCATCGACAACGGCTCTCCATCACCCACGATGATGTGATCGAGCACCCGCACATCGATCAACGCCAACCCCCGCTTCAACGAAAGCGTCATGTGCACGTCATCCTGGCTCGGTTCGCTGTTGCCCGAAGGATGGTTATGGCAAAGGATCAACGCCGCCGCGTTATGCATCAACGCCCGGCGCACCACCTCGCGCGGATAGACGCTGGCCCGGTCGATCGTGCCTCTGAACAGGATCTCGAACGCCAGCGGCCGGTGCTTGCTGTCCAGAAACAGGCAGCCGAATACTTCGCTGGCCTCATGGCGCAGCATGGCCTTGAGGTAACGCCGCACCGCCGCCGGGCTTTCCATGGCGGGTGTGCGCTCGATGCTTTCGTCCAGATAGCGCCGGCCGATCTCCAGCAGTGCTTGCAACTGGGCGTACTTCACCGGCCCCAGGCCTGGTTCGCGCAAGACGGCTTGGCGATCAGCCTCGAGAAACTGCCTGAGCCCGCCAAAACGCACCAACAGCCCGCGCGCCAGGTCCACCACGTTGCGCCCGGCAACGCCCGAACCCAGCAACACGGCGAGCAGCTCGGCATCCGACAACACGGCGGCCCCGCGCAACAGCAACTTCTCCCGGGGCCGCTCATCCGCCGGCCATTCCCTGATATTCATCCTTGCTCCTTTGCCCCACTACGGCACGTTTCGGCCCTGTGTTAATCTATTTCGCCTCGTACATGCGACGTTCTGCCGCAGGCAGTATTTTTTGTCGCCGCCCGCTCTCACTGGAAAAAGGCAAGCCTATGCAGCGGCTGTATCGCAAGCGCATCGTTCTCGGCGTAGGGGGTGGCATTGCCGCCTACAAGAGTGCCGAGCTGATTCGCCGACTCCTGGAGCACGGCGCGCAGGTGCGCGTCGTCATGACCCGTGGTGGTGCCGAGTTCATCACCCCGCTGACCCTGCAGGCGCTGTCCGGCCACCCGGTGCACATGGACCTGCTCGACCCTGCCGCCGAAGCGGCCATGGGCCATATCGAACTGGCCAAGTGGGCCGACCTGGTGCTCATCGCCCCCGCCACCGCCGACCTCATGGCGCGCATGGCCCAAGGCATGGCCGACGACCTGCTGACCACCCTGGTGCTGGCAACCGATGCCACCGTGGCCGTGGCCCCTGCCATGAACCAGGCCATGTGGCGCGATCCGGCGACCCAGGCCAATCTCGAGCTGCTCAAGAGCCGTGGCATCCAGGTGTTCGGCCCGGCTTCCGGCAGCCAGGCCTGTGGCGACGTCGGCCTGGGCCGCATGCTCGAAGCCACCGACCTGGCCTGGTGCGCCGCCGAAAGCTTCCAGCGCCAGGCGCTGACCGGCAAGCACGTGCTGATCACCGCTGGCCCGACCCAGGAAAACATCGACCCGGTGCGTTACATCACCAATCATAGCTCCGGGAAGATGGGCTTCGCCCTGGCCGAGGCGGCCGCCGAAGCCGGGGCTCGGGTCACCCTCGTGACCGGCCCTGTGCACCTGCCGACCCCCGACCGGGTCACGCGGATCGACGTGGTCAGCGCGCGGGACATGCTCGCGGCCTGTGAAGCGGCCATGCCGTGCGACCTGTTCATCGCCTCGGCAGCGGTCGCGGACTACCGCCCAGAAGTCGTCGCCACGCAAAAGTTGAAGAAGGATCCTACGACCGGCGACGGCATGCTGCTGCAGATGGTGCGTAATCCCGATATCCTTGCGACCATCGCTGGCCGTGACGACCGCCCGTTCAGCGTCGGCTTCGCCGCCGAAACCGAACACTTGCTCGATTACGCCACGCGCAAGCTCAAGGACAAGAACCTCGACCTGATCGTCGCCAATGATGTGGCCAACCCCACCATCGGCTTCAACAGCGAGGAAAATGCCCTGACCGTGATCGACCGCCAGCAGCACCAGACCCTCTTCGCGCAGACCAGCAAGGGCAAGATCGCCCGGCAACTGGTCGCCTTCATCGCCGAACGGCTCAATCAGGTTCAATAAGTTACATGCACGCTCTTCAAGCCAAGATCCTCGACCCACGCCTGGGCACCGAATTCCCCCTGCCGCAGTACGCCACTCCCGGCTCCGCCGGCCTGGACCTGCGCGCCCTGCTCAAGGAGGACACCGTCCTCGAGCCAGGCCAGACCCTGCTGATCCCGACCGGCCTGTCGATCTACATCGGCGACCCTGGCCTGGCGGCGATGATCCTGCCGCGCTCGGGCCTGGGCCACAAGCACGGCATCGTGCTGGGCAACCTGGTCGGCCTGATCGACTCGGACTACCAGGGCGAGCTGATGGTGTCGTGCTGGAACCGCGGCAACACGCCATTCACCATCGCTGTCGGCGAACGCATCGCACAGCTCGTGCTGGTGCCTGTGGTGCAAGCGCATTTCGACATCGTCGAGCAGTTCGACGAGAGCCAGCGCGGCACCGGCGGCTTCGGCCACTCCGGCAGCCACTGAGCCGGGAAACCACTGATCGAGCCAAGGATGGCGAACTCTCTGGCGAAACCATCGTCCAAGCGTTCAGTTTGCGCCTGCCCAGAAAGCCTTTGATTATGGAGTTTCCAGAGATGAACGATATGGCCCACCTGGTCCCCGCATTGCCTGACAGCATTTTCCGCGCCTACGACATCCGTGGCGTGGTCGGCAAAACCCTGCACGCCGAAACCGCCTACTGGATCGGCCGCGCCATTGGCGCCCAGACCCTTGCCCAGGGCGAACCGCAGATCTCGGTTGGCCGCGATGGCCGCCTGTCCGGCCCGATGCTGGTCGAGGAACTCATCAAAGGCCTGGTCGACGCCGGCTGCCAGGTCAGCGATGTCGGCCTGGTGCCGACCCCGGCGCTGTATTTCGCCGCCAACGTCCTCGCCGGCAAGTCCGGGGTGATGCTCACCGGCAGTCACAACCCGTCGGACTACAACGGCTTCAAGATCGTCATCGCTGGCGACACCTTGGCCAACGAGCAGATCCAGGCCCTGCTGACCCGCCTGAAGACCAACGACCTGACCCGCGCCGAAGGCGGCGTGCAGAAGGTCGAGATCCTCGAGCGCTATTACCAGCAGATCGTCGCCGACGTGAAGCTGGCCAGGAAACTCAAGGTGGTGGTGGACTGCGGCAACGGCGCTGCGGGCGTCATCGCCCCGCAACTGATCGAGGCACTGGGCTGCGAGGTGATTCCGCTGTTCTGCGAGGTGGATGGCAACTTCCCCAACCACCACCCGGACCCGGGCAAACCGGAAAACCTCGAAGACCTGATCGCCAAGGTCAAGGAAACCGGTGCCGACATCGGCCTGGCCTTCGATGGCGACGGCGACCGCGTGGGTGTGGTGACCAACACCGGCAGCATCGTCTACCCGGACCGCCTGCTGATGCTGTTCGCCCAGGACGTGCTGTCGCGCAACCCGGGCGCCGAGATCATCTTCGACGTCAAGTGCACCCGCCGCCTGACCCCGCTGATCGAACAGCACGGTGGCCGTGCCCTGATGTGGAAGACCGGCCATTCGCTGATCAAGAAGAAGATGAAGCAGACCGGTTCGCTGCTGGCCGGCGAGATGAGTGGCCACATCTTCATCAAGGAACGCTGGTACGGTTTCGACGACGGCATCTACAGCGCTGCGCGCCTGCTGGAGATCCTCAGCAAGGCCGGGCAGGACGCCGAAACCCTGTTCGCCGCGTTCCCGGATGATATTTCCACGCCGGAAATCAATATTGATGTGACCGACGAGGGTAAATTCAGCATCATTGATGCACTGCAACGCGACGCCGACTGGGGCGAAGCCAACCTGACCACCATCGACGGTGTACGGGTCGACTATGCCCGCGGCTGGGGCCTGGTTCGCGCCTCCAACACCACGCCGGTGCTGGTGCTGCGCTTCGAGGCCGAAGACGACGCCGAGTTGCAACGTATCAAGGATGTTTTCCGCGCCCAGTTGCTGCGGGTTGCCCCTGAGCTGCAACTGCCGTTCTGACCGACTATCTGTTCCTGACAGGAGCCCTGCATGACCCTCGATCGCGATGCCGCTTCCCATGTAGCCGAGGTTTTGTCCGAAGCACTGCCTTACATCCGCCGCTTCGTCGGCAAGACCCTGGTGATCAAGTACGGCGGCAACGCGATGGAGAGCGAAGAGCTCAAGACCGGCTTTGCCCGGGACATCGTGCTGATGAAGGCCGTGGGCATCAACCCGGTGGTCGTGCACGGCGGCGGCCCGCAGATCGGCGACCTGCTCAAGCGCCTGTCGATCGAAAGCCACTTCATCGATGGCATGCGCGTCACCGACGCGGCGACCATGGACGTGGTTGAAATGGTCCTGGGTGGCCAGGTCAACAAGGACATCGTCAACCTGATCAACCGCCACGGCGGCAGCGCCATCGGCCTGACCGGCAAGGACGCGGAGCTGATCCGCGCCCGCAAGCTCACGGTCAGCCGCCAGACGCCAGAGATGACCCAGCCGGAAATCATCGACATCGGCCATGTCGGCGAAGTGGTCAGCGTCAACACGGACTTGCTGAACATGCTGGTCAAAGGCGACTTCATCCCGGTCATCGCGCCTATCGGCGTGGGTGCCAATGGTGAGTCGTACAACATCAACGCCGACCTGGTAGCCGGCAAGGTGGCCGAAGCGCTGAAAGCCGAGAAGCTGATGCTGCTGACCAACATTGCCGGTCTGATGGACAAGCAGGGTGAGGTCCTCACCGGCCTGACCACCGAGCAGGTCAACGAACTGATTGCCGACGGCACCATCTACGGCGGCATGCTGCCGAAGATCAAGTGCGCGCTGGAAGCGGTCCAGGGTGGCGTCAACAGCTCGCACATCATCGACGGCCGCGTGCCGAATGCCGTGCTGCTGGAGATCTTCACCGACAGCGGTGTGGGTACCCTGATCACCAACCGCAAGCGTCACTGACTCGTCTGGCCTCATCGCCGGCAAGCCGGCTTCCACAAGGATCGCACCGAACCCTGTAGGAGCCGGCTTGCCGGCGATGAGGCCGGGACAGGCGACACAAAAAAAGCGACCTTCATGCGAGGGTCGCCTTTTCCATTTCAGGCCAGGATCAGATCCCGTACTGCGCCCGATACGCCTCCACAGCCGGCAAGTGCTGCTTGAGCTGCGGGTCATCGGCCAGGAACTCCAGCACCTGGGTCAGCGAAACGATGCTGACCACCGGAATGCCGAAGTCACGCTCCACTTCCTGGATCGCCGACAGTTCGCCATTGCCGCGCTCTTCGCGGTTCAACGCGATCAGCACGCCAGCGGCCTTGGCCTGCTGGGCATTGATGATCTGCATGACCTCACGGATGGCAGTACCGGCAGTGATCACGTCGTCGATGATCAGCACTTCACCGGCCAGCGGTGCGCCGACCAGGCTGCCGCCTTCGCCGTGGTCCTTGGCTTCCTTGCGGTTGAAGCACCATGGCACGTCGAGCTGATGCTGGTCCGCCAGCGCCACGGCGGTGGTCGCCGCCAGGGGAATACCCTTGTAGGCCGGGCCGAACAGCACGTCGAACGGGATCTTGCTGTCGACGATGGCCGCCGCGTAGCAACGACCCAGCTGCGCCAGGGCGGAACCGGTGTTGAACAAGCCGGCATTGAAGAAATACGGGCTGGTACGCCCCGATTTCAGGGTGAATTCACCGAAGCGCAGCACGCCGCGATCGATGGCAAAACGGATGAAGTCGCGCTGATACGGCTGCATGTAAAGTCCCGGACACCACGGATTTAGCTAAATGGGTTGAGCTCGGGTATCATACACGCACGAGATTTTTGGGGCCATTTATGCGGATCATCAGTGTGAACGTGAATGGCATTCAGGCTGCGGCCGAGCGAGGATTGCTCAGCTGGTTGCAAGCCCAGAATGCCGACGTCATCTGCCTTCAGGATACCCGCGCCTCGGCCTTTGAACTCGACGACCCAGCTTTCCAGCTCGATGGCTATTTCCTTTATGCCTGCGACGCGGAGGTACCCGCCCAAGGTGGCGTGGCACTTTACTCGCGCATGCAACCCAAGGCAGTCATCACCGGCCTGGGCTTCGAGACAGCCGACCGCTACGGGCGTTATCTGCAAGCAGATTTCGACAAAGTCAGTATTGCCAGCCTGCTGCTGCCTTCGGGCATGAACGGCGACGAAGACTTGAACCAGAAGTTCAAGTTGATGGACGACTTCGCCAAGTACCTGGACAAGCAGCGTCGCAAGCGTCGCGAGTACATCTACTGCGGCTCGTTCTACGTGGCGCAGCAGAAGCTCGACATCAAGAACTGGCGCGACAGCCAACAGTCCCCGGGCTTCCTGCCACCGGAGCGGGCCTGGATGGACGCGATCACCGGCGACATGGGCTACGTCGATGCGCTGCGCGAAGTCAGCCGCGAAGGCGACCAGTACAGCTGGTGGCCGGACAACGAACAGGCCGAGATGCTCAACCTGGGCTACCGGTTCGACTACCAGATCCTCACCCCGGGCCTGCGCCGCTTCGTGCGCAATGCTCGCCTGCCGCGTCAGCCGCGCTTCTCGCAGCATGCGCCGCTGATCGTCGACTATGACTGGACGTTGACCATCTGAACCCTTGGGGCTGCTTTGCAGCCCAATCGCCGGCAAGCCGGCTCCCACAGGTAAAGCGCAGGCCTCAAGGCCAGCGGAGTACTTGGGGGAGCCGGCTTGCCGGCGATTGGGGGCACAGAAAATCTACTTGATCGGCCGCCAGATCAGGGGATACCGATAAGGCTTCCCTTCATTGGCCCTGACCGCCGCAATGACGATCAGGATCAGCACCGCCACCATCAGCATGGCGAACAGCACCAGCCCGATGAACACGAACATCAGCAGGAAACAGATGAACCCGGCAACGGTCACGCTGATCTGAAAATTCAGCGCCTCCTTGCCCTGGGCATCGATGAAGGGGTCCTGCTCGCGCTTGAGGTGCCACAGCACCAGCGGGCCCAGCAGATGCCCGAGGGGCACCACCAGGCCCAGCAGCGCGCTGAGGTGACAGAACATCGCCCATTGCCGGACATCGGCATTGGGCGGGGTGATCGACAGTTGAGGATCGCTCATGCCCCGCACCTCCCTGGCTGGGATCAGTCGGCCAGCGCGGCCTTCTGCAGTTCGAAGATCTCGTCCATGCCTTTTTGCGCCAGCGCCAGCATGGCGTTGAAGTCTTCAGGCTGGAACGGCTTGCCCTCGGCAGTGCCCTGCACTTCGATGAAACCACCGGCGCTGGTCATGACCACGTTCAGGTCGGTCTCGGCAGCGGAGTCCTCGAGGTAGTCCAGGTCGAGCACCGCTTCGCCCTGGTACATGCCCACCGAGACAGCCGCGATCATGTGCTTGAGCGGGTTGCCGGCCTTCAGGCCACCACGTTTCTTGATCACCGCCAGGGCATCGCACAGGGCGACCATGGCACCGGTGATCGAGGCAGTGCGGGTACCGCCATCGGCCTGGATCACGTCGCAGTCGATGTACAGAGTGATATCACCCAGCTTGCTCATGTCCAGCGCGGCGCGCAGCGAACGGCCGATCAGACGCTGGATTTCCAGGGTCCGGCCGCCCTGCTTGCCACGGCTGGCTTCGCGCTGGTTACGCTCACCGGTGGAACGCGGCAACATGCCGTATTCGGCCGTCAGCCAGCCTTGGCCCTGGCCTTTGAGGAAGCGGGGAACACCATTCTCGACGCTGACCGTGCAGACGACCTTGGTGTCGCCGAACTCGACCAGTACCGACCCCTCGGCGTGCTTGGTGTAGTTGCGGGTGAGGCGGATCGAGCGGAGCTGATCGGCGGCGCGACCACTTGGACGTTTCATCTGGGATACCTGTACCGGGATTTTGAATCTGCCAGCATTATAGAGCCCGTCGCCCGGCGAGGACACGCCTATTGTCGCGCCGCGGACAGCCTGTCGCCTTTTGCCACCGTCTCGGCCGGGCTCTGTAACATGGGTGGATTGGGCGTCGAGGCCGTCACTGCGCTACAATCCTGCGCCTTGCAGCCGAAAGGCTGCCCCGTTCATTCCATCTACGCGAGGTACTCCCATGGTGCACAGCATGACCGCTTTTGCTCGTGTCGAACGCGCAGGCAGCCAAGGCACCCTGGTCTGGGAGCTGCGCTCGGTCAACCACCGCTACCTGGAGCCCCACCTGCGCTTGCCGGACGCCCTGCGCGACCTTGAAAGCGCCGTGCGCGAAGGTTTGCGCCAAGGCTTGTCGCGCGGCAAGGTCGAATGCACCTTGCGCCTGCACGAGGACAGCAACGGCAAACCGCTGAAGGTCGACCATGTTCGCGCCGCGCAGCTGGTCGCCGCCGCCGAAGAAGTCGCCGGCCTGATCCAGCAGCCCGCACCGCTCAACCCCCTGGAAGTGCTGTCCTGGCCAGGTGTGCTGGTCGCCGATGCCAGCGACCCGCAAGCCCTGAATGCCGAAGCCGTGGCGTTGTTCGACGAGGCCTTGGCCGAGCTCAAGGCTGGGCGCCTGCGCGAAGGCCAGGAGCTGGCCCGGCTGATCAACGAGCGCCTGGACAGCATGGCCCACGAGGTCACCACCCTGCGCGCCCTGGTACCGCAGATGCTCGCCGCGCAACGGCAGAAGATCATCGACCGCTTTGGCGACCTGAAGGCTGAACTCGACCCGCAGCGCCTGGAGCAGGAGATGGTGCTGCTGGCCCAGAAAAGCGACGTCGCCGAAGAGCTGGACCGCCTCAGCACCCACGTCAACGAAGTGCGCCGGGTGCTCAAGTCCGGCGGTGCCGCAGGCCGGCGCCTGGACTTCCTGATGCAGGAGCTCAACCGCGAAGCCAACACCCTGGGCTCCAAGGCCTTCGACCCACGCAGCACGCAAGCGGCGGTCAACCTGAAGGTGCTGATCGAACAGATGCGTGAACAAGTACAGAACATCGAGTAAGGCCATCCCCACCATGAATCACAGCAGCGGCACCCTTTACATCGTTTCGGCACCTTCGGGTGCCGGCAAGACCAGCCTGGTCACCGCCCTGACCAAGGACGACCAGCAGATTCGCGTCTCGGTCTCGCACACCACGCGCGCCATGCGCCCGGGCGAGCAGCACGGCGTCAACTACCACTTCGTGGTGCACGACGCATTCAAGGCGCTGATCGAGCAGGGTGACTTCCTCGAGCACGCAGAAGTGTTCGGCAACTACTATGGCACCTCGCGCAGCGCGCTGCAGCAGACCCTCGACCAAGGCTTCGACCTGATCCTGGAGATCGACTGGCAAGGTGCCCAGCAAGTGCGCAAGCTGATGCCCGACGCGCTGTCGGTGTTCATCCTGCCGCCGAGCCAGGAAGCCCTGCGCCTGCGCCTGGACGGCCGCGGGCAAGACAGCGAGGAAATCATTGCCGGGCGCATGAAGGAAGCGGTCAGCGAGATGGTGCACTACGACGAGTACGACTACGTCATCATCAACGATGACTTCGGCGTGGCGCTGGAGGAGTTGAAGGCGGTGTTCGTGGCCAACCGGTTGCTGCTGAAGAAGCAACAGCAGCGCAACAGCGGGCTGCTGAAAGAACTGCTTTCCTGATAGACCGAAAGGGGCCGCTTTGCGGCCCCTTTTGTTATTCCTGCAGCTGCAAGGTCGCCTGCTGACGCAGGGTAGCCCCCAGGAAGTAAGCCGGCGCACGCATCCGCGACAGCAGCATCAGTACGATCCCCAGTACCGAGATGATCGCCGCAATCACGAACACCAGGCCCAGCCCACCCACGTGCGAGCCACTGCCGAAGTCTGGCGAAGCGCTGTCGATCGCAGTACGCACGAAGATCACCGACAGGATCACCCCACCCAGCAGCGGGCACAGGCCACGCATGAAGAAGTGACGCAGGCTGTCGAACAGGCTGTTGCGGAAATACCAGACACAGGCGAACGCCGTCAGCGAGTAGTAGAAGCAGATCATCATGCCCAGCGCCGTGATGGTGTCAGCCAGCACGTTCTCGCTCAGAGTGCGCATGGTCACGTAGAACACCGCGGCAGCCACACCTGCACAGATGGTCGCGTAACGCGGGGTCTGCGAGCGCGGGCAGACGGTGGCGAACTTCTGCGGCACTGCCCCGTAGTAACCCATGGCCAGCAGCGTGCGCGCCGGCGAAACGAAGGTCGACTGCAGCGAAGCCGCGGTGCTGGCCAGCACGGCGATGGACATCAGGATCGCCAGCGGCCCCATGACCGGGCCGGCCAGGTGGGCGAAGACGTTTTCCTGGATGCGCGGGTTGTTCAGGCCCAGACCGTCCTCGCTGATCCCGGCGAACTGCAGGGTAGCGATAGCGGTAAGCAGGTACAGACCGAGAATTAGCAGCACGGTCCAGGTCGCGGCCTTGCCCGGCACTTCCTCGCTACCGATCGACTCTTCACTGACGGTCAGGCACACGTCCCAGCCCCAGAAGATGAAGATCGACAACGACAAGCCGGCGGCAAAGGCCGAGAACGACTCGACGCCAAACGGATTGAACCACGCCAGATCGAATGCCAGCGGTGGCGGCGCGGTGGTTTCGCTGAAGGCAGCAAAGGCAAAACCGATCAACACCAGCAGCTGCAAGGCCACCAGGCCATATTGCACGGTCATGGTCGTGGTCATGCCGCGGCAGCAGATCCACACTGCCAGGGCAATGAACACGCAACACGTGGCGATGTTGATCAACAGGTTGTCGGCCAGCGCAGACAGTTCATGGTTGCCGGTGATCTGGGCGAGGAACAGGTAGAAGAAGTCAACCGCCACTCCCGCCAGGTTGGAGAGCACGATCGTGGTGGCGACCACCAGCCCCCAGCCGCCGATCCAGCCAATCATCGGCCCGAAGGCGCGGGCCGACCAGGTGAACGAGGTGCCGCTGTCCGGCTCTGCCGAATTCAGCTCGCGGTAGCCGAGGGCGACCAGCAGCATGGGCAGGAAGCCAACGATAAAGACGGCTGGAAGGTGAGCACCGACCTCCCGCACGGTGGGGCCGAGGGCGCCGGTCAGGGTGTAGACCGGGGCAATGGTGGAAATGCCCAGCACCACGCTGGCCAACAGGCCAAGACTGCCCTTGGCCAGGCCTTTGCTGCGTTGAGTGCTGCCCGAGTCGGCCGCGTCGGGTGGGCGGCCGGCTTCTGTGTAATTGCTCATGAGAAAATGCCGTAACTATTGGAATTGTTGTCACAGGCCTTGCAAGCAAGGCGCTTTCACTCATTGAAAGCTTGCGAGTCGATGTCAGTCATCCAAGACCTTCGGGTAATGTTCCTACCGTGCAGCATGGGCAATGCAGGCCTCGCGGAACGCCTGGAACAGGCTCCGAGAGACCGGGTTTTCGGCGAAACGCCATTCCGGGTGCCACTGCACACCGAGCACGAAGCCCGGGGCATCAGGCATCGACACCGCTTCGATCAGGCCATCGGGGGCCCGTGCTTCGACACGCAGGCCTGGGGCCAGACGGTCGATACCCTGGCTGTGCAGCGAGTTGACCTCGAACTGCGCGGCCAGGCCCAGGCGCTCGAACATCCCGCCAGGTGCAACGCTGACAGAATGACGAGGGCCGTATTGCACCTCCAGGGGTGCATCCTCAGGTTCTCGGTGGTCCAGGTAACCTGGCAATTCCTGCACGCGCTGATACAGGCTGCCGCCAAGGGCCACATTCAGTTCCTGGAAACCACGGCAAATGCACAACACCGGCACGCCGGCGGCAATCGCGGCCTGCAGCAACGGCAAGGTCAGCCGGTCACGGGCAAGGTCGTGCCGGGTGCCTTCCGCGCTGGGGGCGCCATTGTAATGATGCGGCTCGATATTTGAAGGCGAGCCGGTAAAAAGAATGCCATCGAGCCCGGCCAGCAACGCCTGGGTGTCGCTGCCCCCGTCACGCGCCGGCAGGATCAGTGGCAGCCCGGCGAACCCTGCGGCCTCGACATACTTGTCGCCCACCGTGTGCGACGAGTTCTTCCCAACCTGCTGGCGGCAGGCGCTGACACCGATCAAGGGGACCGCATTTGCGCTCATGGGCTTACACCGTGTGCAGGTACCAGTTGTACTCGAGGTCGGAGATCGACACTTCGAACTCGGCCAGCTCGCTTTCCTTGCAGGCGACGAAGATATCGATGTAGTCCGGGCTGATGTATTGGTTGAGGACTTCGCTGTCGTCCAGTGCGCGCAGGGCGTCGCGCAGGTTGTTCGGCAGGCTTTGTTCCAACTGCTCGTAGGAGTTGCCTTCGATCGGCGCACCTGGCTCGACCTTGCAGGTCAAGCCGTGGTGGATGCCGGCGAGGATCGCCGCGAGCATGAGGTACGGGTTGGCATCGGCGCCGGCGACGCGGTGCTCGATGCGCACGTTCTCGCTACTGTCGGTCGGTACGCGAACCGCCACGGTGCGGTTGTCCAGGCCCCAGCTCGGTGCATTGGGGACGTAGAACTGCGCGCCGAAGCGGCGGTAGGAGTTGATGTTCGGGCAGAGGAAGGCCATCGACGCGGGCATGGTCGCCAGCACGCCGCCAATGGCGTGGCGCAGCGCATCGCTTTGCAGCGGGTCATCGTTGCTGAAGATGTTCTTGCCGGTCTTCTTGTCCAGCAGCGAGATATGCACGTGCAGGCCGTTGCCCGCCTGGCCCGGGTAAGGCTTGGCCATGAACGTGGTGTCCATTTCATGGTCGTAGGCAACGTTCTTGATCAGGCGCTTGAGCAGGATGGCGTAGTCGCAGGCCTTGAGCGGGTCGGCGACGTGGTGCAGGTTGACTTCGAACTGCGCCGGGGCGCTTTCCTTGACGATGGCATCGGCCGGCAGGCCTTGCTCCTTCGCCGCTTCCAGCATGTCCTGCAGGCAGTCGGCGTATTCGTCGAGGTCGTCGATGAGGTAGACCTGAGTCGACTGTGGGCGCTTGCCCGAAATCGGCGAACGCGGCGGCTGCGGACGGCCGTTGAGGTTGTCCTGGTCGATCAGGTAGAACTCCAGCTCGAACGCGGCGCAGATATCCAGGCCCAGGTCGTCGAACTTGCTCACCACCTGGCGCAGCACTTCGCGCGGGTCGGCGAAGAACGGCGCGCCGTCCAGCTCGTGCATGGTCATCAGCAGCTGTGCGGTCGGGCGCTTCTGCCAAGGCTCGTCGGACAGCGTACCGGGGATCGGGAAGCAGATACGGTCGGCATCGCCGATATCCAGGCCAAGCCCGGTGCTTTCGACGGTAGAGCCATTGATGTCCAGGGCGAACAGCGACGCCGGCAGGTTGATACCCTTCTCGTACACCTTGTGCAGGCTGGCCCGCTCGATGCGCTTGCCACGTACCACGCCATTCATGTCGGAGATCAGCAGATCGACGTACTGAGTGTCCGGATGGGCCTGGAGGAAGTCATTCATCTCGCTGGAAGAACTGGCGCACGGGGTGACCGACGTCATGGTGTACATCCTTTGATGTGCTGCGGCGATGTGGGGGATACGGCTGGCGCCACACGGGCGACGATGGTTGCAGCTGTTGTTCTTTTCACTTTCCCATCGTGGGGATTGGTTACCCGACCGGGCGCATTGATTCCCAGGGGCGGTTCCACTATAAAATGGCCTCAGTGCAACAGACATTGGCAATTCAGCAAGCAGAGCGTGCATCAATGCAATATCAGATAACCCACGCCGACCTCTCACTGGTCCTGGCCCTGGAGCGCGGGCGCTCGTTGGCCAAGGCCGCCGAGCTGCTGAAAGTGGACGTTTCCACCGTATTCCGTTCGATCCGTCGCCTCGAGTCGGCGCTGGGCACCGCGCTCTTCGTCAAGAGCCGCAAAGGCTACCTGCCGACCGATACCGCGCAGGCTTTGGCCGAACAGGCCGAACGTGCGGAGCAGGCGCTGGATGCCGCGCGCATCGCCATGAGCAGTGGTGAACAGGTGGTCAGCGGCACCGTGCGCCTGACCTGCACCGAGGCGGTGATGCACAGCCTGCTGCTGCCGGCGCTGGCGGCCTTCATGCCGAACTACCCGGCCTTGTCGCTGGAGATGGGCACTTCCAATACCTTCGCCAACCTCAGCCGGCGCGATGCCGACATCGCCCTGCGGCTGACCAACACGCCGCCGGAGCACCTGGTCGGGCGCTGCCTGGGCTCCACATCCTATGTGATCTGCGGCCAGCCCCACTGGCGCGAACGCCTGACCGAATCGGCCAGCAGCGTACCGTGGATCGCACCGGACGATTCGATGCAGGACCATCCCACGGTGGTCTGGCGCAACCGCCAGTACCCAGGGCTGAGCCCGCGCTATCAATGCAGCAGCATGTCGACCATCGCCCAGTTGGTAAGCACCGGGATGGGCGTGGCGGCACTGCCCGACTACATGGTGGATGCACTGCCAGGTGTCGACGCGTTGAGCGGGCCCCTGCCCGGTTGCGATACCCAGCTGTGGTTGCTGACGCGACCGGATTGCCGGGCGCTGCGTTCGGTGCAGACCTTGTTCGAAGAGCTGACGCCACGGTTGCGGGACGCGATGCTCTGAGGGTATCGTCAGGCCCATGTAGCCGAGGCGTCTGCTGCGGCCCTTTCGCCGGTAAGCCGGCTCCCACAGGGAGCGCGGTGATCTCGGCAACTGTGGGCGCTGGCTTGCCAGCGATGCAGCCACCGCAGGTCCATCGGGTAAAACAGCGCTTCCCTATTGGCTGGTGATTTTTTAAACTATCGAGTCCGCCTGCCCATCTTGGGCTGCACGCCCACCGCATTTGCTACTGAGGAAGACCATGGCCCGCGTAACTGTTGAAGACTGCCTGGAACACGTGGATAACCGTTTTGAGCTGGTCATGCTCTCGACCAAGCGCGCCCGTCAGCTGGCTACCGGCGGCAAAGAGCCGCGCGTAGCGTGGGAAAACGACAAACCGACCGTGGTCGCCCTGCGCGAGATCGCCGAAGGTATCGTCACCCCCGAGTTCATCGCCGCCGAAGAGATCGTCACCGAGGATCCGGTCTTCGCCGCGTTCGAGGACGAGTCCAACGAGGCTGTCTGATCCATGCCTGGTCGACGTTGCGCGGCACAAGGCCCTCTTCCTCGGCAAGAGGTGAAATCATGCCGGGCATAGAAGCCTTAGCCGAACGGCTGTCGACCTACCTGGGCCCCGAACAGGTCAACCTGGTTCGCCGGGCCTACTTCTACGCCGAACAGGCGCACGATGGGCAGCGCCGCCGCAGCGGCGAGCCCTACGTGACCCATCCGCTGGCCGTCGCCAGCATCCTCGCCGACATGCACATGGACCATCAGAGCCTGATGGCGGCCATGCTGCACGACGTGATCGAAGACACCGGCATCGCCAAGGAAGCCCTCAGCCAGCAGTTTGGCGAGACGGTGGCCGAACTGGTCGATGGGGTCAGCAAGCTGACCCAGATGAACTTCGAAACCAAGGCCGAGGCGCAGGCCGAGAACTTCCAGAAGATGGCCATGGCCATGGCCCGCGATATCCGCGTGATCCTGGTCAAGCTGGCCGACCGCCTGCACAACATGCGCACCCTGGAAGTCCTGTCGGGCGAAAAGCGCCGGCGCATCGCCAAGGAAACCCTGGAAATCTACGCCCCCATCGCCAATCGCCTGGGCATGCACACCGTGCGCGTGGAATTCGAAGACCTCGGTTTCAAGGCCATGCACCCGATGCGCTCGTCGCTGATCCACCGGGCGGTCAAGAGCGCACGCGGCAACCGCAAGGAAATCGTCGCCAAGATCGAGCACTCGCTGGCCAACTGCCTGGCTGCCGACGGCATCCAGGGCGAGGTCAGCGGGCGGCAGAAGCACCTCTATGGCATCTACAAGAAGATGCGCGGCAAGCGTCGCGCCTTCAACGAGATCATGGACGTGTACGCCTTCCGCATCATCGTCGACAAGGTCGACACCTGCTACCGCGTGCTCGGCGCCGTGCACAACCTGTACAAGCCGCTGCCCGGCCGGTTCAAGGACTACATCGCGATCCCCAAGGCCAACGGCTACCAGTCGTTGCACACCACCTTGTTCGGCATGCACGGGGTACCCATCGAAATCCAGATTCGCACCCACGAAATGGAAGAGATGGCCAACAACGGCATCGCCGCGCACTGGCTGTACAAGTCCAACGACGACGAGCAGCCCAAGGGCAGCCATGCCCGCGCCCGTCAGTGGGTCAAGGGCATCCTCGAGCTGCAGCAGCGTGCCGGCAACTCGCTGGAATTCATCGAGAGCGTGAAGATCGACCTGTTCCCGGACGAGGTCTACGTCTTCACCCCGAAAGGGCGGATCATGGAGCTGCCCAAAGGCTCCACAGCCGTCGACTTCGCCTACGCGGTGCATACCGACGTCGGTAACAGCTGCATCGCCTGCCGCATCAACCGGCGCCTGGCGCCGTTGTCCGAGCCGCTGCAGAGCGGCTCCACGGTGGAAATCGTCAGCGCCCCCGGCGCGCGACCCAATCCGGCCTGGCTCAACTTCGTGGTCACCGGCAAGGCGCGCACGCACATCCGTCACGCGCTCAAGCAGCAGCGTCGCTCCGAGTCGATCAGCCTCGGCGAGCGCCTGCTGAACAAGGTATTGACCGGCTTCGACAGCAGCCTGGAACAGATCCCCCACGAGCGTATCCAGTCGATATTGACCGAATACCGCCTGGAGTTGATCGAAGACCTGCTCGAAGACATCGGCCTGGGCAACCGCATGGCCTATGTGGTCGCCCGTCGCCTGCTGTCAGCCGAAGGCGAACCGTTGCCGGCGCCGGAAGGCCCGCTGGCGATCCGCGGCACCGAAGGCCTGGTGCTGAGCTACGCCAAGTGCTGCACGCCGATCCCGGGCGACCCGATCGTCGGCCACCTGTCGGCCGGCAAGGGCATGGTCGTGCACCTGGAGAACTGCCGCAACATCAGTGAAATCCGCCATAACCCGGAGAAGTGCGTGCAACTCTCCTGGGCCAAGGACATCACCGGTGAGTTCAACGTCGAACTGCGCGTCGAGCTCGAGCACCAGCGCGGCCTGATCGCCCTGCTGGCCAGCAGCGTCAATGCCGCCGACGGCAACATCGAGAAGATCAGCATGGATGAACGCGACGGTCGTATCAGCGTTGTCCAACTGGTGGTCAGCGTGCACGACCGCGTGCACCTGGCTCGTGTGATCAAGAAACTGCGTACGCTGACCGGCGTGGTCCGCATCACCCGCATGCGTACGTAGTCCGCCAACCGCAAGGAGTCATCATGAGCAAGACCGTCATCAACAGCGACAAGGCCCCAGCGGCCATCGGCACTTACTCGCAGGCGATCAAGGCCGGCAATACCGTGTACATGTCGGGCCAGATCCCGCTGGACCCGAAAACCATGGAACTGGTCGAAGGCTTCGAAGCCCAGACCGTGCAGGTGTTCGAGAACCTCAAGGCCGTGGCCGAAGCCGCTGGCGGTTCGTTCAAGGACATCGTCAAGCTGAACATCTTCCTCACCGACCTCAGCCATTTCGCCAAGGTCAACGAGGTGATGGGCCGCTACTTCGAGCAGCCCTACCCAGCCCGCGCCGCCATTGGCGTTGCCGCGCTGCCGAAAGGCTCGCAGGTCGAAATGGACGCCATCCTGGTCATCGAGTGATGCCGCTGGTGACGGGCGCCCTGCCCGTCACCTTCCTGTTCAAGGTTATCCCATCATGCGTCAAGCACTGCCTCTCGCGCTGGCAGCCCTGCTCCTGGGCGGCTGCGCCAGCCACAAACCCGAAGATTTCAACGGCACCTGGATCAACCAGGACGCCATCAAGGCCGCCATCAAGGGTGGCAGCCTGCGCCAGGCCCTGAACGAACACGGCCCGGTATTCGAGTGGAAACTCGATGTGGCCAACCAGCAGGCCAGCTACAGCAATGGCTTCGAGGCCGCCGACGGCCAGTTGAGCGCCAATGACAAGCAATGGCAGGCCAGCTTCGAGGGCGGCCAGACAGAACAACTGGCACTGGACGGCGATGAACTGCAAACCACCGACGCTTCCGGCGCCAAACAGACGTTCGTGCGCGCCAAACAAGCGGGCGCTGCGCCACTGGGTGGCAGCTTCGAGAAAGCGCTGTACCAGGCCTACATGGGCGGCGAGTGGAAGATTGTCGAAGGCCAGGGCAAGGGCGGTGTGGTGCATTTCGCCGACAACGGCAGCGTGACCGGCCTGCCAGGCCCGGACCGTTACGCCCTGTGCCTGGCCGGCGACTGCGCCAGCATGGGCGGCAGCAACGACAGCCTGTGGCTGGAGCGCAACCAGCGTGGCGCGCCGTTCATCTTCAAGCGCGATGGCGACAAGCTGGAGATTTTCCAAGCGGTGAACCGTGCACAGGCGGATGAGATGCCGCAATTGGCGGCGGGTAAGCGGCAGTGGGTGCTGGAGCGCGACTAGCTTCAGGCTTGAGCTGACTTTACTGGCCCTATCGCCGGCAAGCCGGCGATGAGGCCTGCAGACTCAGCCCTTACCCTGCAGAATGGCCGCATACCCTTCCTTGTAACTCGGATATGCCGGCACCCAACCCAACGCCCGCACCCGCGCATTGCTGCAGCGCTTGCTGCCGGTACGCCGCACCCGCTGCTCATCCGACCACTCGGTAACCCCCATGTACGCCCGCAACCAGGCCACTACCTCGGCCAGCGGCGCCGGGTCGTCATCGACACCTATATAGCAATCGTCCAGCGCCACTCCCTCAACGTCGGCTTGCAGCAGAAAGGCCAACAGGCTTGCGGCATCTTCGGCATGAATGCGGTTGCCATACAACGGCGGCTCTTCAGCCACCCGATAGCCCTGGCGCACCTGGCTCAGCAACCACTCGCGGCCGGGTCCATAGATCCCGGTCAAGCGCACGACACTGGCCGGGATGCCACTCTCGAGCGCCAGCCGTTCGGCCTCCAGCATCACCCGCCCGGAATAGCCCTGCGGTTCGGTGGCAGCGGTCTCGTCGATCCACTCCCCGTCCTTTTGCGCGAACACACTGCTGCTGGAGACGAACAGCAAACGCCGCGGTCGCTGCCCACGCGCGGCCAGCCACGCCAATACGTTGCGCAAACCTTCGACGTAGGCCGCTTGATAACCTGCCTCATCGTGCTGGCTGGCCGCGACGCAATACACCAGGTAATCCGGTGACTGTTGCGGCCAGGCCTGGGGTATGTGCGTATCCGAGAGGTCGGCAGCGATGGGCGCTACGCCTGGCGGTAGCTGCCCGACAGAGCGCCGCAGGCCGCTCACTTGCCAGCCAGAGGCCAGCAGTTGCTGGGCCAGACGCCCCCCAACATCACCACAACCCACAATGACAGCGGAAAGGTCTGACATCGAAATAGTCCTTTTCCCAAAGGGTCAGACTATCTGGATTACGCGATAAGCGGCTATACCAAGGTTGAAAAAAGCAACAAGATTACTTTTGTTAACAAGAATTACTTGCAATAATGGCCCCCTATTTGTTCTCGGCCTATCTCGAGAGGCCTTGGAGAACGCTCACTTTTTTCTTCATCAGGTCCGGCCAGCATGACACGTACTCAACCTTCCGCTTCGCCAACCCCGTCGCGCGCCTGGCGCGCCATCGCCGCGCTGATGTTCAGCCTGGTGCTGGCCCCGGTGGCCATGGCCGATGAGCCAACTGCCAACGCCAGCGCACCCGCTGCCGCCACCGCTCCGGCAGCCCCGGCCGCCGAAGGCCAGGCACCTGCCGGCGACGCCCAGGCTGCCGTTGCGGCCGACGCCCCGGTAGTGGTGGACCCGGCCACCGAAGCGCTGGTCGAGGACACCTCCCTGGGCATGGCCCACGACCTGTCCCCTTGGGGCATGTACAAGAACGCCGACGTGGTGGTGAAGGCCGTGATGATCGGCCTGGCCATCGCCTCGATCATCACCTGGACCATCTGGATCGCCAAAGGCTTCGAACTGATGGGCGCCAAGCGTCGGCTGCGTGGCGAGATCGCCCTGCTGAAGAAGTCCGCCACCCTCAAGGAAGCCAGCGACCACTCCAACAAGGAAGGCACCCTGGCCCATACCTTGGTCCACGATGCCCTCGAAGAGATGCGCCTGTCGGCCAACGCCCGCGAAAAGGAAGGTATCAAGGAGCGCGTCAGCTTCCGCCTGGAGCGCCTGGTTCACGCCAGCGGCCGTAACATGAGCAGCGGCACCGGCGTGCTGGCCACCATTGGTTCCACCGCACCGTTCGTCGGTCTGTTCGGTACCGTCTGGGGCATCATGAACAGCTTCATCGGCATCGCCAAGACCCAGACCACCAACCTGGCCGTGGTTGCTCCAGGCATCGCCGAGGCCTTGCTGGCCACCGCTCTGGGCCTGGTCGCGGCAATCCCGGCCGTGGTCATCTACAACGTCTTCGCCCGCTCCATCGCCGGCTACAAGGCGCAGGTTTCCGACGCATCGGCACAGGTCCTGCTGCTGGTCAGCCGTGACCTAGACCACCAGGGTAGCGAGCGCGCTGCCCCGCACATGGTGAAAGTAGGGTAAGCCATGGGCCTGCATCTCAACGAAGGTGGCGACGACCTCGCCGAAAACCACGAAATCAACGTCACGCCGTTCATCGACGTGATGCTGGTGCTGCTGATCATCTTCATGGTCGCCGCTCCCCTGGCCACGGTCGACATCAAGGTCGACCTGCCGGCCTCGACCGCCAAACCGGCACCGAGGCCCGAGAAACCGGTGTTCGTCAGCGTCAAGGCCGACCAGAAGCTGTATGTCGGCGACGATCAGGTGCCTGCCCCCGAACAGCTTGGCGCGATGCTCGATGCCAAGACCAAGGGTGACAAGGAAACCACCATCTTCTTCCAGGCCGACAAGGGGGTGGATTACGGTGACCTGATGGAAGTGATGAACAACATGCGCGCGGCCGGCTACCTCAAGGTCGGTCTGGTAGGTCTCGAGACGGCAGCGAAGAAATGACGAAACCGCGCTCAAACGTGGCGCGCTACGGTGGCAGCCTGGCGATCGTGCTGGGCGTGCACGTGGTCGCTGTGCTGCTGACGCTCAACTGGTCGGTGCCCCAGGCCATCGAGCTGCCCCCGGCAGCCATGATGGTCGAGCTGGCGCCGCTGCCCGAGCCTGCACCGCCGCCGCCACCGAAGGCCGCCCCACAGCCACCGGCACCGGTCGAGGAACCGCCGCTGCCCAAGCTGGTGGAAGCGCCGAAACCGAAGATCGCCATCGCCAAGCCACCCAAGCCGAAGCCCAAGCCACAGCCGCCCAAGCCTGAGAAAAAGCCTGAGCCGCCCAAGGACGAGCCACCGGCCAAGGAAGAAGTGGTGGACACGCCGCCAAGCAACACGCCACCGCAGAAGTCGGCGGCACCGGCTCCGAGCATCGCTTCGAACAGCAAAGCCTTGCCGACCTGGCAGAGCGATTTGCTGCGTCACCTGGCGAAGTACAAGCGCTACCCGGAAGACGCGCGCCGTCGTGGCCTACAGGGCATCAACCGCCTGCGCTTCGTGGTCGACGCCGAAGGCAAGGTGGTGTCGTACTCGATGGCCGGAGGCTCCGGCAGCGCGGCGCTGGACCGGGCGACCCTGGAGATGATCCGTCGGGCAGGCACGGTACCGAAGCCGCCACCTGAGTTGCTGAACAATGGCACGATCGAGGTCGTGGCTCCGTTCGTCTACTCGCTGGACCGCCGCTGACACTTTTGTTTCTGTCACAAATCGGCAACTCTGATAACGTGCGTCTATCGATTGCAGCCGCTATGCTGGGCCCGCAACTTCATGGACGCACGTTATGACCCTCACAGAACTCCGCTATATCGTCACCCTCGCCCAGGAGCAGCACTTCGGCCACGCCGCCGAACGCTGCCATGTCAGCCAACCGACCCTGTCGGTCGGCGTGAAAAAGCTTGAGGACGAGCTTGGTGTGCTGATCTTCGAGCGCAGCAAGAGCGCAGTACGGCTGACCCCGGTCGGCGAAAGCATCGTCGCCCAGGCGCAGAAGGTGCTCGAGCAGGCCCAAGGCATCCGCGAACTGGCCCAGGCCGGCAAGAACCAACTGACGGCCCCGCTCAAGGTCGGTGCCATCTATACCGTCGGCCCGTACCTGTTCCCGCACCTGATCCCGCAGCTGCACCGCGTGGCGCCGCAGATGCCGCTGTACATCGAAGAGAACTTCACCCATGTGCTGCGCGAAAAACTGCGCAACGGTGAACTGGACGCGGTCATCATTGCCCTGCCGTTCAACGAAGCCGACGTACTGACCCTGCCGCTGTACGATGAGCCCTTCTGTGCCTTGATGCCCGCCGACCACCCGTGGACCGCGAAGAAGACCATCGACACCGCCATGCTCAACGACAAGAGCCTGCTGCTGCTCGGCGAGGGCCACTGCTTCCGCGACCAGGTGCTGGAAGCCTGCCCGACGCTGAACAAGGGCGGTGAAGGTGCCCGGCACACCACGGTCGAGTCCAGCTCGCTGGAAACCATCCGCCACATGGTCGCCTCCGGCCTCGGCGTGTCGATCCTGCCGCTGTCTGCGGTGCACAGCCACCATTACGCGCCCGGGGTGATCGAAGTACGCCCACTGACCGCGCCAGCACCGTTCCGTACCGTGGCCATTGCCTGGCGCGCCAGCTTCCCGCGGCCGAAGGCCATCGAGATCCTTGCCGACTCGATCCGTCTCTGCTCGGTCGCCAAGCCGCCCGTGGAACAACCGGCCTGATCCATGAGTGAGCTGTCGAAGGTCTCGGTCACCGCGCTCAAGGGCGTTGGCGAAGCCATGGCGGAAAAGCTTGCCAAGGTCGGCCTGGAGAATCTGCAGGACCTGCTGTTCCACCTGCCCCTGCGCTACCAGGACCGTACCCGCGTGGTTCCGATCGGCCAGCTTCGCCCTGGGCAAGATGCGGTCATCGAAGGGGTGGTCAGCGGCGCCGATGTGACCATGGGCAAGCGCCGCAGCCTGGTGGTGCGCCTGGGCGATGGCAGCGGCGTGCTGAGCCTGCGTTTCTACCATTTCAGCAATGCGCAGAAGGAGGGCCTCAAGCGTGGCACCCACCTGCGCTGCTACGGCGAGGCCCGCCCCGGCGCCTCGGGCCTGGAGATCTACCACCCCGAGTACCGCGCGCTCAATGGCGACGAGCCAGCGCCTCCCGTCGAGCAGACCCTGACGCCGATCTATCCGTCCACCGAAGGGCTCACCCAGCAGCGCTTGCGCCTGCTTTGCCAGCAGAGCCTGGGCATGCTCGGCCCGCGCAGTCTGCCGGACTGGCTGCCGGACGAACTGGCCCGCGACTATCACCTGGCACCGTTGGACGATGCCATCCGTTATCTGCACAACCCGCCGGCCGATGCCGACCTCGACGAACTGGCCGAGGGGCAGCACTGGGCCCAGCATCGGCTGGCCTTCGAAGAACTGCTGACCCACCAGTTGTCGCAGCAGCGCCTGCGCGAAAGCCTGCGCAGTTTGCGCGCGCCCGTGCTGCCCAAGGCCAGCCGCCTGCAGGCGCAGTACCTGGCAAACCTGGGTTTTCAACCGACCGGTGCGCAGCAACGGGTGGCCAACGAAATTGCCTATGACCTGAGCCAGGCCGAGCCGATGATGCGCCTGGTACAGGGCGATGTCGGTGCCGGCAAGACCGTGGTCGCCGCGCTTGCCGCGCTGCAGGCGCTTGAAGCCGGCTACCAGGTGGCGCTGATGGCGCCCACCGAGATTCTCGCCGAACAGCACTACATCACCTTCAAGCGCTGGCTCGAACCACTGGGCATCGAGGTCGCCTGGCTGGCCGGCAAGCTCAAGGGCAAGGCCCGCGCCAGCGCTCTGGAGCAGATCGCCAATGGTGCACCGATGGTGGTGGGCACCCATGCGCTGTTCCAGGAAGAGGTCCGGTTCAAGCACCTGGCCCTGGCGATCATCGATGAACAGCACCGCTTCGGCGTGCAGCAGCGCCTGGCCTTGCGCAAGAAGGGCGTGGCAGGCGAGCTGTGCCCGCACCAACTGATCATGACCGCCACGCCCATTCCTCGCACCCTGGCCATGAGTGCCTACGCCGACCTCGACACCTCGGTGCTCGATGAACTGCCGCCCGGTCGCACGCCGGTCAATACCGTGCTGGTCGCCGACAGCCGGCGCTTCGAGGTGGTCGAGCGGGTGCGCGCTGCCTGTGCCGAAGGTCGCCAGGCCTATTGGGTATGCACCCTGATCGAAGAATCCGAAGAGCTCACCTGCCAGGCCGCCGAGAGTACCTTCGAAGAGCTTGGCAGTGCCTTGGGCGAGCTGCGCGTGGGCCTGATCCACGGGCGCATGAAGCCTGCGGAAAAAGCCGCGGTAATGGCCGAGTTCAAGCAAGGCAACCTGCAATTGCTGGTGGCCACCACGGTGATCGAGGTGGGCGTGGATGTCCCCAACGCCAGCCTGATGATCATCGAAAACCCCGAACGCCTGGGCCTGGCTCAGTTGCACCAGCTGCGTGGTCGAGTGGGCCGAGGCAGCGCAGTGAGCCACTGTGTGCTGCTGTACCACCCGCCACTGTCGCAGATAGGCCGCGAACGCCTGGGAATCATGCGCGAAACCAACGATGGCTTCATCATCGCCGAAAAGGACCTGGAGCTGCGCGGCCCTGGCGAGATGCTCGGAACCCGCCAGACTGGCTTGCTACAGTTCAAGGTCGCCGACCTGATGCGCGACGCCGACCTGCTGCCGGCCGTGCGCGACGCCGCCCAAGCCCTGCTGGCACGCTGGCCGGAACATATCAGCCCGCTGCTCGACCGCTGGCTGCGTCACGGCCAGCAATATGGCCAGGTGTGATGCCTGTCCCAGAATGGATCCAGCTTTGCGACCAGGCTGGTTATACTTCGCGTTCAAAAGAATTTGTGGATACAGACCATGACTGAAGTTGCCCTGGACACCGCAACCCCGCACGCACCGTCTGTCATCCGGCTATTGCTCGACAAAGTGGGTGTGGCCTATCGCGAGGTGCCGGATCATCCGCAGCTGGCCGCCGCCTCGCGCGTGCAGGCGATCCTGCTCGACGACGAGATCGGCGCCTTGATGGTGCTGTTTCCGCAGAGCAAGCTGCTTGACCTCGGTCGCCTGGAAGAATTGACCGGTCGCAAGCTCAAGGCCGTGCCCGTCGCACGCCTCAAGCAGATGCTCGACAAGCACCAGCTCAAAGCCCTGCCGGCCATCCCGGCACTGACCAGTTCGCCGTGCCTTTACGAAGGCAAGCTGCTCGAAGCCGAACACTTGTTGATCCAGTCCGGCGAAGCGGACCTGTTGCTGGAAATCAAGCGTGATGACTTCAAGCGCATGCTGGCCAAGGCCAGCGCCGGCAGCTTCGGCCAACCGGTCAGGGATATTCGCCCCAACCTCGACCGTCCGGACGATGACTCCAGGGAGATTACCCAGGCCGTCCAGGCGTTCACCGCGCGCCGTATCCAGAAACGTCTTGAAGAAACCATCGAGATCCCGCCGCTGGCCGACACCGCGCAGAAGATCATCAAGCTGCGCGTCGACCCCAATGCCACCATCGATGACATCACCGGCGTGGTCGAAACCGACCCGGCGCTGGCCGCCCAGGTGGTCAGCTGGGCAGCATCGCCCTACTATGCCTCGCCCGGCAAGATTCGCTCGGTGGAAGACGCCATCGTTCGCGTGTTGGGCTTCGACCTGGTGATCAACCTGGCACTGGGCCTGGCACTGGGCAAGACCCTGAGCCTGCCCAAGGACCATCCGCAGCAGGCAACGCCCTATTGGCAACAGTCGATCTACACCGCGGCAATCATCGAGGGCCTGACCCGCGCCATGCCGCGCGCCGAACGCCCGGAGGCTGGCCTGACCTACCTGGCAGGGTTGCTGCACAACTTTGGTTACCTGCTACTGGCACATGTCTTCCCGCCGCATTTCTCGCTGATCTGCCGGCATCTGGAGGTCAACCCGCACCTGTGCCACACCTTCGTGGAGCAGCACTTGCTGGGTATCAGCCGCGAACAGATCGGCGCCTGGCTGATGAAGCTGTGGGACATGCCCGAGGAACTGTCCACCGCGCTGCGTTTTCAGCACGACCCGGCGTATGACGGTGAGTACGCCGCGTATCCGAACCTGGTGTGCCTGGCGACCCGTTTGTTGCGCGCGCGGGGGATTGGCTCGGGGCCGCAGGAGGCGATTCCGGATGAATTGCTGGAACGTCTCGGGATCACCCGGGAGAAGGCAGAGGATGTGGTGAACAAGGTGCTCGAGGCCGAGACCTTGTTGCGCGAGCTGGCTTCGCAGTTCAACGCACCGCATTGACCTATCTGGGGCCGCTTGCCGGCGATGGGCTGCGCAGCAGCCCCAACGATTTCAGCCTTTCTTCTTCTTGGGCTTCAGGTACTTCATCAACCCCTGGAACCACATCACCAAAGCCGGATTGCCCTTGATCTGGATGTTCTTCTCCTGAATCCCCTGCATGAACGCCAGCTGCTTGTTGCCCGCCTGCAGCGTGGCAAAGCCATAGGCCGCGTCCTTGAAGGCGATGGCAAAGGCCGGCTGTGGGTGCATGCCGCCTTTGCTGCTGATGCGCTCGCCACTGACGATGAAGTGCCGGGCAACCTTGCCGTCCAGCGTCTGCATCTGGAACACCAGGTCCTTGTCCTTGAGTTGCTGCTGGAATGCCGGGTTGGAACGACTGGCCCTGGCCATCAACAGCCCCATGGCCCAGAGAAGAAAGCGAAACTTCATCAACGCGCCTCGAATGAAATATGACTTGAAGCGCGCAGTTTATCCTTTTCTTGAACTATTTATGCAAGTTCGCCACACGATGCCTGCAAAACGCACAACGGGCGCCAAAGGGCGCCCGTTGTGCTGACACTGGGGATGTCAGGAATCGATCACTTGCCTTTCTTGGCCGGCTTGGCAGGCGCATTGACGCTGTCGCGCAGGTTCTTGCCTGGCTTGAAGGCGACGGTATTGCTGGCCTTGATCTTCACTGGCTGGCCAGTCTGCGGGTTTTTCCCGGTGCGGGCACCACGATGGCGTTTTTCAAAGGTACCGAAACCGACCAGCGTGACGGTGTCCTTGTCCAGGGCACCAGTGATGCTGTCGAGAATCGCGTTCAGCACCTGGTTGGCCTTTTCCTTGGTCAGATCGGCCTTTTCGGCGATGACGGCGGCGAGTTCTGGTTTGCGCATAGTGAAGCCTCTTTGACGGAATTTCTTGTTGTTATTGCCGTGCTGCCATTGAAGCAGCGTTCAAGGCACCGCAGGCTCTAATCTGCGGCAGACGGAAGTGAGAATGGCACGCCCTCAGTGGTCGCGCCAGTATCAGCGCGGCCATTGTGCGACCAACAACAGGACAAATCCGACAGAACGACAGCCATTTACGCCATAAGGGCGGGTAACAGCTTATTCAGAGCCAGTTTTTCCATCACTGCATTGCCCGTCAGGGCATACCCCAGCAGCTGGCCGTCAGCGGCGTGGCAGAGCACTTTCAGGTCACTCCCCTGCCCTTCGACCTGCCAGCTGCCTTCTCGGCCCTGAGGTGCAGGAGAAACCACCAGAGGACAAGCCGGCGTCTTCACGGTGATCGGCATCGGCCCGTAGCTGACCGGCGTCGGATTGCCGGTCAGGGTCCGGGCCAGGGCACGGGCGCAGGCCATCAGCGGCATCACATACAGCAGGTTGATACCCTCGACTTCGGCACAATCGCCCAGCGCATGGATATTGTCGTGAGACGTGCGCAGTTGGCGGTCAACGACCACGCCTCGGTTGGTCTGCAACCCGGCAGCGGCGGCCAGATCCGTGCGTGGACGCAGGCCAACCGCCGATACCACCAGATCACAGGCGATCACATTGCCATCGGACAGGTGCGCTTCAAGACCGTCAGCCACCTGTTGCAGTCGGGTCAGCACCGGCCCGAGGTGGAAGCGCACGCCAAGCCCCTGCAGCCCCGCTTGCACCGCAGCGGCTGCGGCAGGGTGCAGCAGGGTCGGCATGACCTGTTCGCAAGGCGCCACCACGTCGACCTGGAAACCGCCCAGGCTCATGTCATTGGCGAACTCGCAGCCGATCAGGCCGGCGCCGAGGATCAGCACGCGTTGCTTGCCCGCGGCAGCGGCACGGAAACGCGCGTAGTCCTCCAGGTCATTGATCGGGAATACCCGGTCAGCGCCATCACCCTCGACCGGCACCTGCACGGTCTGCGCGCCCCAGGCCAGCACCAGGTCGCGATACTCGACGGCCTCTTCACCGATCCACAGGCGCTTGTGGCCCGGGTCGATGCCGCTGATGCGGGTGTGGGTGCGAATCTCGGCCTTGAGCTGCTCGGCCATGGCGCCAGGCTCGGCCATGCACAGGCCATCGGCGTCCTTGTGCTTGGCGAAGCCGGTGGAGAGCATCGGCTTGGAGTAGGAGCGGCCATCATCGGCAGTGATCAGCAGCAACGGCGTCTCACCATCGAGCTTGCGAAATTCACGGGCCAGGTTGTAGCCCGCCAGGCCAGTACCGATGATTACCACAGGGGACGTCATGTCGTGCTTTCCTCTCGCTTGCAACGGGGTGGGATCAGCCGATGGCGATCATTTCGAAGTCGCTCTTGCCCACGCCGCAGTCGGGGCACAGCCAGTCTTCCGGCACGTCTTCCCAGCGGGTGCCCGGGGCGATGCCGTCATCAGGCCAGCCTTCGGCCTCGTCGTAGATCAGGCCACAGACAATACATTGCCACTTCTTCATGGGTCGTTGTTCCTCGGTTCAGGCTTTGTAATGCGGGCATTATGCAAGCAGTCGGGGCAATCATGCTAAGCTCGCCGCCTCTCTGGCTGTAACAAAGCATACCGACGTGTCGTACGAATCCCCGCAAGCAGCCGCTGTCGCGTGGCTGCCGTATTCACAGCTGGCGACCGATATCGACCAGCCTACCCTTGACTGGCTGTTCGACGAAGGCTCCCTGACGCGCCGCCTGACCCGCCTGTCCCACGACCACTTCAGCGTAGCCCCACTGTTCGAGGGCTGGCAGCCGCTGCGCGCGGACGAATGCCAGGCGCTGCGCATCGCCCCCGGTGCCGAAGGCTGGGTGCGCGAAGTGTACTTGCGCGGCCACGGCCAACCCTGGGTCTTCGCCCGCAGCGTGGCCAGCCGGAGCGCACTGGAGCGCGGCGGCCTGGACCTGGAAACCCTGGGCAGCCGCTCGCTGGGCGAGTTGCTATTCTGCGACCAGGCGTTCATTCGCCACCCCATCGAGGTGTGCACTTATCCACAGCCCTGGCTTGCGTCCGAGGTGGCTCACGAGGGCTTGTGGGGGCGGCGTTCGCGCTTCGAACGCAATGGTCTCGACCTGCTGGTGGCCGAGGTGTTCCTGCCGGCACTGTGGCAAGCGGCCAAGGAGGAAAACCGCTGATGTACCTGCAACTGCTCAAGTCGCTCAACCGCGTGCACCCGCGCGCCTGGGACTTCGTCCAGCTCAGCCGCATGGACCGGCCGATCGGCATCTACCTGTTGCTGTGGCCCACCCTGACTGCCGTGTGGATCGCCGGGCAAGGCTCGCCGACGCTGGCCAACGTGCTGATCTTCGGCCTTGGCGTGGTGCTGATGCGGGCGGCCGGCTGCTGCATCAACGACTTCGCCGACCGCAAGGTCGATGGCCATGTCAAACGCACTGCCGACAGGCCGTTGGCCAGCGGCCGGGTCAGGCCCCGCGAGGCACTGACGCTGTGCGCCATCCTGGTCGCGGTGAGCTTCCTGCTGGTGCTGTGCACCAACAGCCAGACCGTCTGGCTGTCGTTCGGCGCGGTGGCCCTGGCGTTCTGCTACCCGTTCATGAAGCGCTACACCTATTACCCGCAGGTGGTGCTGGGCGCCGCGTATTCGTGGGGCATTCCCATGGCTTTCACTGCCGCCGACGGCGAACTGCCGGCCAGCGCCTGGCTGCTGTACATCGCCAACCTGCTGTGGACGGTGGGTTATGACACCTACTACGCCATGGTCGATCGCGACGATGACCTGAAGATCGGCGTGAAGTCGACGGCGATCCTGTTTGGCGAGGCTGACCGGGTGATCATCCTGACCCTGCAGTTGCTGTCGCTGGGTTGCCTGCTGCTGGCGGGCAGCCGCTTCGAGCTCGGGGGCTGGTTCCACCTGGGGCTGCTGGCGGCGGTGCTGTGCTTTGCCTGGGAGTTCTGGTCGACGCGCAAGCTGGACCGGGAGTCGTGCTTCAAGGCGTTCCTGCACAATCACTGGGCGGGGTTGCTGATCTTCATCAGCGTGGTGCTCGACTACGCCCTGCGCTGAATGCATCGCCGGCAAGCCGGCTCCCACAAGACCCGCCGCGGTACCTGTGGGAGCCGGCTTGCCGGCGATTAGGGCCGCAACGCGGCCCCGGCAATCTCAAGGCTTGGCGACGTGCCAGACGTCCTTCATGCCGTCGCCGGTCATGTCACCGGCCTTCTTGTCCTTGACGAAGGTGTACAGCGGCTTGCCGTCATAGGCCCACTGCATCTTGCCGTCGTCGCGTTTGATCTGGGTCCATTTCCCTTCAGCTTTCTCACCATCCTTGACCATCAAAGGCGGCCAGTTGGTGGCGCAGTCACCATTGCACATCGACTTGCCGCCCGCATCCTTGTCAAAGGTATACAGCGTCATGCCAGCGTGATCGACCCACATGCCATCCTTCTCCATGGCATGGTGGGCAGACGCCACCCCTGGAAGCGCCAGTGCAGCAAAAAGGGCCATCCAGCTCAGCGTATGTCGTGTCATTGGAGTCACCATTGATTCGGGGGTAGATATGAATGCGTATTGCCGCCTCAGCGGCCCTGTCTAGCCTAGCCCACACACGCAATGTCGCCAGAACGGCCAACGTCCTGTCACACAGCTGCAATAATTCCGTTATCTAATGCGGGCCAGACACGATTATCCGGGAGAGGTTTTGAGCATGGTTGGCAGGAACATTCTGATCGTCGACGACGAAGCGCCTATTCGCGAGATGATCGCCGTTGCATTGGAAATGGCCGGCTATGACTGCCTGGAAGCCGAGAATTCCCAGCAGGCCCACGCGATCATCGTCGATCGCAAGCCGGACCTGATCCTGCTCGACTGGATGCTGCCCGGCACCTCCGGCATCGAGCTGGCGCGCCGCCTCAAGCGCGACGAGCTGACCGGCGACATCCCGATCATCATGCTCACCGCCAAGGGCGAGGAAGACAACAAGATCCAGGGGCTGGAAGTCGGCGCCGACGACTACATCACCAAGCCGTTTTCCCCACGTGAACTGGTTGCCCGCCTCAAAGCCGTACTGCGCCGCACCGGCCCGAGCGACAGCGAAGCGCCGATCGAAGTCGGCGGCCTGCTGCTCGACCCGATCAGCCACCGTGTGACCATCGATGGCAAGCCCGCCGAAATGGGCCCCACCGAATACCGTCTGCTGCAGTTCTTCATGACCCACCAGGAGCGCGCCTACACCCGTGGCCAACTGCTCGACCAGGTCTGGGGCGGCAACGTGTATGTCGAGGAGCGCACGGTGGACGTGCACATTCGACGCTTGCGCAAAGCATTGGGTGAAGCCTACGAAAATCTGGTACAAACCGTCCGCGGCACTGGCTACCGCTTCTCGACCAAAAGCTGATCGAGCCCAAGGCGCCAAGCTGCACGTCGTTGTACAAGGACCGTCAATTGAACCAGAACTGGCACGCGACCCTCATTCGCCACCTTCTCCTGTTGATCACCGCCTGCCTGATCGGCGGCCTGGTCAGTGGCTACTACGGCTGGAGCCTGGCCATCGGCCTGGCGCTCTACCTGGGCTGGACCCTCAAGCAGCTGCTGCGCCTGCACGACTGGCTGCGCAGTCATCAGCCCGATGAAGCACCGCCCGACGGTTATGGCCTGTGGGGCGAAGTGTTCGACAGCATCTATCACCTGCAACGCCGCGACCAGCGCGTGCGCGGGCGCCTGCAGGCGGTGATCGACCGCGTGCAGGAGTCCACCGCCGCCCTGCGTGACGCGGTGATCATGCTCGACAGCGATGGCAACCTGGAGTGGTGGAACCGCGCCGCGGAAACCCTGCTCGGTTTCAAGACCCCGCAAGATGGCGGCCAGCCGGTCACCAACCTGGTACGCCACCCGCGCTTCAAAGAGTACTTCGAGTCGGAGAACTACGCCGAGCCGTTGGAAATCCCTTCGCCGATCAACGATCGCCTGCGTGTCCAGCTGCACCTGACCCGCTACGGCAACAACGAGCACCTGATGCTGGTGCGCGATGTGACCCGCATTCACCAGCTCGAACAGATGCGCAAGGACTTCGTGGCCAACGTTTCCCATGAGCTGCGCACGCCGCTGACCGTCATCACCGGCTACCTCGAGACCTTGCTGGACAACGTCGAAGACGTGAACCCGCGCTGGGGCCGGGCGCTGCAGCAGATGAACCAGCAAGGCTCGCGCATGCAGACCCTGCTCAACGACCTGCTGTTGCTGGCCAAGCTGGAAGCCACCGACTACCCCTCGGACAACCAGCCTGTCGCTGTCGACGCCATGCTGCAGGCAATCAAGAACGATGCCCAGGCCCTGTCCGGGCAGCGCAACCAGCGCATCACCCTGGAAGCCGCACCGGGCGTGAAGCTCAAAGGCAGCGAGTCGGAACTGCGCAGCGCCTTTTCCAACCTGGTGTTCAATGCGGTCAAGTACACCCAGGACGAGGGCAGTATCCGCATCCGCTGGTGGGCCGACGCCCAGGGTGCCCACCTGTCGGTGCAGGACTCGGGGGTCGGGATCGACGCCAAGCACCTGCCGCGCCTGACCGAACGCTTCTATCGGGTGGACTCCAGCCGCGCCTCCAACACCGGCGGTACAGGGCTGGGGCTGGCCATCGTCAAGCATGTGCTGATGCGCCACCGGGGCAAGCTGGAGATCAGCAGCGTGCCGGGGCATGGCAGCACCTTCACCTGCCACTTTGCCCCGGCGCAACTGGCCAACGACAAGGTGTGACAGCGGGCTGCTGCGCAGCCCGATCGCCGGCAAGCCGGCTCCCACAATCGAAAGTTCGACACGGCCCCTATAGGAGCTGGCTTGCCGGCGATTGGGCCGCAAAGCGGCCCCATGGCACCACTACCCTTTGCTTTTGTGGTCCCAGCCGCTACATTGGATCCCCTGTGCCAGCAAACGCTGGCACTTTTTTTCTCTCTACCCCAAAGACGGACCCCGTAAAAACTCCATCATGGACCCTTCCCCTGGTATCAGCCTCGCTTCCCTGTTCGCCGATTTCGGCATGATCCTTTTTGCCCTGTTCCTGGTGCTGCTCAACGGCTTCTTCGTTGCCGCCGAGTTCGCCATGGTCAAGCTGCGCTCCACGCGCGTCGAGTCCATCGCCGAGCTGCATGGCTGGCGCGGCAGCATCCTGCGCAAGGTACACAACCAGCTCGACGCCTACCTGTCGGCCTGCCAGCTGGGTATCACCCTTGCCTCGCTGGGCCTGGGCTGGGTCGGCGAGCCGGCCTTCGCCCACCTGCTCGAACCGCTGCTGGCCTACCTCGGCGTGGACACCCCCGAGCTGATCAAGGCCGTGTCGTTCTTCGTCGCCTTCTTCGTGATCTCGTACCTGCACATCGTGGTCGGTGAGCTGGCGCCCAAGTCCTGGGCAATCCGCAAGCCCGAGCTGCTGTCGCTGTGGACGGCCGTGCCGCTGTACCTGTTCTACTGGACGATGTACCCGGCCATCTACCTGCTCAACGCCAGCGCCAACGCCATCCTGCGCATCGCCGGCCAGGGTGAGCCAGGCCCGCACCATGAGCACCATTACAGCCGCGAAGAGCTCAAGCTGATCCTGCATTCCAGCCGTGGTCAGGACCCGAGCGACCAGGGCATGCGCGTGCTGGCCTCGGCCGTGGAAATGGGCGAGCTGGAAGTGGTCGACTGGGCCAACTCGCGGGAAGACATGGTCAGTATCGATGCCCATGCACCGCTCAAGGAAATCCTCGCCCTGGTGCGCCGTCACAAGTTCAGCCGCTACCCGCTGTATGACGCCGAGCGCGAGGAATACACCGGCCTGCTGCACATCAAGGACCTGCTGCTGGAACTGGCAGAGCTCGAGCACCTGCCCGAAACCATCGACCTCGAAGACCTGGCCCGGCCGCTGGAACGGGTTACGCGGCATATGCCTCTGTCCCAACTGCTGGAGCAGTTCCGCAAGGGCGGTGCGCATTTCGTGCTGGTGGAGGAAGCCGATGGCAAGGTGATCGGCTACCTGACCATGGAAGACGTGCTGGAGGTGCTGGTTGGCGACATTCAGGACGAGCACCGCAAGACCGAGCGCGGCATCCTCGCCTACCAGCCTGGCAAGCTGCTGGTGCGCGGCGATACGCCGTTGTTCAAGGTCGAGCGCCTGCTGGGCATCGACCTTGACCACATCGAGGCGGAAACCCTGGCCGGCTTGATCTACGAGACCCTCAAGCGCGTGCCGGAGGAAGAGGAAGTGCTGGAGGTCGAAGGCCTGCGGATCATCATCAAGAAGATGAAAGGGCCGAAGATCGTCCTGGCCAAGGTGCTCAAGCTCGATTGACCCACCTCAAGGGTTGCCGGCGGTATAGTCCGGCAGCCCGCCGATCGGCCGGTCGAACTGGAACGGTATCGACTCCAGCGCCAGGCCGACGTTGCGCTGCACCACGAAGTGCAGGTGCGGGCCGGTGCTGTTGCCGGTATTGCCAGACTTGGCCAGCGCCTGCCCCACTGCCACCTGCTGCCCCTCCGCGACCACCACCGAGCCACGCATCAGGTGCAGGTAGACGCCCATGGTGCCGTCCGTGTGCAGAATACGCACGAAGTTGCCCGAGGGGTTGCTACCCCGCCCGCTCTGGCTGTTCTCGACTTTCACCACCCTGCCGCCACGCGCGGCGATGATCGGGGTGCCCTCGGGCATGGCGATATCCATGGCATAGCGGCCTCTGGGGCCGAAGTGGCTGAAGCGGCCGTTGGGGCCCTGGGTCAGGCGAAACGGCCCGCCTTTCCACGGGAAGGGATAGCGGTAGGCCTGCGAACGCTGGCCCGGGTCGCCCATGGCGTACTGGAAGTTGCTGGCGTACTGCAACTTGCCACCCGGCGCCGCCAGTACCGAACTCAGCACCTTGGTCGAGCGCGGCCCCACCACCGCGCGCACGGTGCGCGGCTTGTTGCCGCCAAAGGCATTGGCCAACTGATCGATGCGCAGCTCCACCTGCATGGGCACGTACAGCTCGTTGCGCACCATGAAACGCACGCCGCCAGGGAAGGTCTCGGCTTGCAATCGCACCTGGCCGTCGATGCGCTCGAGCATCGGCTCGCGCAGTTCGAAGGTTTTCGCGCCTGGGCTGTAGCGGTCGGAGTACGAGACCACGCCGGCGTTGTCGACGGTCTTGTAGATAGTCATGCCCAGGCTCGACGCCGAGGCCGAGGCCGAGGCCGAGGCCGAGAGCAAGGCACAGAACAGCAGCAAGCGGGCGGCGGCGGGCATGATAGTGGCTTTTTGACGGGGGGTGTTCTGTCGAAGCCTAGCAGTGGGGAACCGGGAGCGTTATGACAGCTGGTCGGATGATTGTATGCAAGGGCCAATCGCCGGCAAGCCGGCTCCCACAGGGGTCAGTGCAGCACCCGTGGGAGCCGGCTTGCCGGCGATGAGGCCAGCTCAGGCGCCCGGGCTGAAATGCTTCTGCGCGGTACCGCGGGCAATCAGCCGCGACAAGTAGTCGAGCTTCTGCGCATCCTGGTCGACGAACTTGAACGTCAGTTGCAGCCAGTCGCTTTCCGGCTTCGGTTCCAGCGCGGCAACGGCATGCAGGTAGCCGTTCAAGCGGGCCACCTCGGCGTTCTCACCCTGCTCCAGGTCCAGCACCGCACCTTCGAACACCTGCGGCAGCGCTGCACTGCGGCGCACCACCAGCAGCGCCTCCTTGAGGCTCAGGGCCTTGATCACGCAGGGCTGGGTACCGCTGGACAGGCGCAACTGGCCCTGGCCACGGCCCGACTGCGCGGCAGCCGCCGCGGTTTGCGGCGCGGGCGCATTGAGCAAGGGCTTGGCCGCTGCTGCCACCTTGGCCGGCTCGACCTTGGCCGCTTCCACCTTGCCGCCCGTCAGGGCGCTCAGCGAATCGTTGGCGAACGCCGAATTCACCCGCGCCGTCGCGCCAGCCATCAGGCTTTCCAGCTTGCCGATCTTGCTCAGGGCCTTCTTCACCTTGGTCAGCAGCTGCTCATTGGTGAACGGCTTGCCGACGAAATCGGACACCCCGGCCTGGATGGCCTGGATCACGTTCTCCTTGTCACCGCGGCTGGTCACCATGATGAACTGCAGCTGTTTCATCGCCTCTTGCTGGCGGCACCAGGTGAGCAGTTCCAGGCCTGACATTTCCGGCATTTCCCAGTCGCACAGAACCAGGTCGAAGGACTCCTTGGCCAGCATGGCCATGGCCTTGCGGCCGTTCACCGCATCTTCGATGACCATGCCCGGAAAGGCATTGCGCAGGCACTTCCTGACCAGGTCACGGATGAACGGGGCGTCGTCCACCACCAGCACATTCACTTTACTCATCGATACTCCTATTGAATTGCTCGAGCACAAACGAAAACGCCCGGCCAAGGCCGGGCGTCGATGCTCGCGAGCAATCCTATTTATCGTCCGGTTCAGCCGGAACATTAGCGATTTCAGCCTCTGCCCCCGCCGTACCTTCGACTTCCGCCTTCATGCGCTTGAGGCCCAGGTGGCGCACGTCGGTCCCGCGTACCAGGTAGATCACCAGCTCGGAAATATTGCGCGCGTGGTCGCCGATACGTTCCAGCGAACGCAGGGCCCAGATGACGCTCAGCACCCGCGAGATCGAGCGCGGGTCTTCCATCATGTAGGTCACCAGCTCGCGCAGGGCGGTTTTGTACTCACGGTCAATGGTCTTGTCGTACTGGGCCACCGACAGCGCCAGGTCGGCATCGAAGCGGGCGAAGGCGTCCAGTGCATCGCGCACCATGTTGCGCACCTGGTCGCCGATGTGGCGCACCTCGACGTAGCCGCGCGGCGATTCGCCTTCCTCGCACAGCTGGATGGCCCGACGGGCGATCTTGGTCGACTCGTCGCCAATGCGCTCCAGGTCGATCACCGACTTGGAGATGCTGATGATCAGGCGCAGGTCGGAGGCTGCCGGCTGGCGGCGGGCGAGGATGCGCACGCACTCCTCGTCGATGTTGCGCTCCATCTGGTTGATCTGCTCATCGACTTCACGCACCTGCTGGGCCAGGCCCGAGTCGGCCTCGATCAGCGCGGTGACCGCGTCGTTGACCTGCTTCTCGACCAGGCCGCCCATGGCCAGGAGGTGACTGCGCACCTCTTCGAGTTCAGCGTTGAACTGCTGGGAAATGTGGTGCGTAAGGCTTTCTTTGTTGATCATCGTTTCGCTCCGCGAAGTTGCAAGCCTCAAGCTGCAAGCTTCAAGTAGTTCGTGTCGTTCCCTGGCTGCGCGCTGGCCGCTTTTTCTTGAAGCTTGTAGCTTGAAGCTTGCAGCTGCGCCAAAGGCGCCGTTAGCCGTAGCGACCGGTGATGTAGTCTTCGGTCTGCTTCTTCGCCGGGTTGGTGAACAAGGTGTCGGTATCACCGAATTCGACCAGTTTGCCCATGTACATGAACGCGGTGTAGTCGGAGACGCGCGCGGCCTGCTGCATGTTGTGGGTGACGATGACGATGGTGTACTTGGATTTCAACTCGTAGATCAGCTCTTCGACCTTGAGCGTCGAGATCGGGTCCAGTGCCGAGCAGGGCTCGTCGAGCAGCAGCACTTCAGGCTCGACGGCGATGGTACGGGCAATCACCAGACGCTGCTGCTGGCCACCGGACAGGCCCAGTGCCGATTCGTGCAGGCGGTCCTTGACCTCGTCCCACAGCGCCGCGCCCTTGAGCGCCCACTCGACCGCTTCGTCGAGCACGCGCTTCTTGTTGATGCCCTGGATGCGCAGGCCGTACACCACGTTCTCGTAGATGGTCTTGGGGAACGGGTTGGGCTTCTGGAACACCATGCCCACGCGGCGGCGCAGTTCGGCAACGTCTTCGCCCTTGCGGTAGATGTTGTTGCCGTACAGGTTGATGGCGCCTTCCACGCGGCAGCCGTCAACCAGGTCGTTCATGCGGTTGAAGGTGCGCAGCAGGGTCGACTTGCCGCAGCCGGACGGGCCGATGAAGGCGGTCACGCGCTGCTTGGGGATATTCATGCTGACGTCGAACAACGCCTGCTTGTCGCCGTAGTACAGGCTCAGGCCCGGGACTTCGATGGCCACGGTTTCTTCGGCCAGGCGCAGGCTCTGCTTGTCGCGGCCCAGGGCAGACATGTCGATGCCGTGGGTGTGGGATTCTTGCTGCATGGTCTCACTCCGTTTGTAGCTGCAAGCTTCAAGCTGCAAGCTGCAAGTTAGGGCAAAGCGGCAAACCTCTTCGAGCTTGCCGCTTGTGGCTTAAAGCTTCAATCAGTGGTCGAGCGCCTTGTACTTCTCGCGCAGGTGGTTACGGATCCACACCGCCGAGAGGTTGAGGGTGGCGATCACCATCACCAGCAGCAGCGCGGTGGCGTAGACCAGCGGCCGCGCGGCCTCGACGTTGGGGCTCTGGAAGCCGACGTCGTAGATGTGGAAGCCCAGGTGCATGATCTTCTGGTCCAGGTGCAGGTACGGGTAGTTGCCATCCACCGGCAGCGACGGCGCCAGCTTGACCACACCCACCAGCATCAGCGGCGCCACTTCACCCGCGGCGCGGGCCACGGCGAGAATCATGCCGGTCATCATGGCCGGGCTGGCCATCGGCAGGACGATCTTCCACAGCGTCTCGGCCTTGGTCGCACCGAGGGCCAGCGAGCCTTCGCGCACGGTGCGCGGGATACGCGCCAGGCCTTCCTCGGTGGCGACGATCACCACCGGCACCGCCAGCAGCGCCAGGGTCAGCGAGGCCCACAGCAGGCCCGGGGTACCCAGGGTCGGCGCAGGCAGTGCCTCGGGGAAGAACAGGCGGTCGATCGAACCACCCAGCACATAGACGAAGAAGCCCAGGCCGAACACGCCGTAGACGATCGCCGGAACGCCCGCCAGGTTGTTCACGGCGATACGGATCAGCCGCGTCACCGGGCCCTGCTTGGCATACTCGCGCAGGTAGACTGCGGCCAGCACGCCGAACGGGGTGACGATCACGGCCATGATCAGGGTCATCATCACGGTGCCGAAGATGGCCGGGAAGATACCGCCTTCAGTGTTGGCTTCACGCGGGTCGTCGCTGAGGAACTCCCAGACCTTGGCGAAGTAGGTGCCCATCTTGGTCAAGCCGGACATGGCGTTCGGCTGGATGGCGTGCACCACCTTGCTCAGGTTGATCTCCACTTCGCGGCCGTTGCCGTCGCGGGCTACCAGACTGTCGCGAGCGAAAGCCTGGTGCAGGCCGCTGAGGCGCTCTTCGATGGCCTTGTAGCGGCTGTTCAGCTCGGCGCGCTCGGCGTCCATGTCGGCCTGGGCAGCGGCGTCCAGCTTGCCGTCCAGCTCCAGCTTGCGGCTGTGCAGGCGCAGACGCTCGAGGCCATGGTTGATGGCACCGATGTCCTTTTTCTCCAGGCTCTGCAGCTCGCTGTTGAGCTGGTTGGCACGCTTGAGACGCGCCTGCAGCTCGCCCCAGGCGGCCTGGCCGTCGGCGACCACGCGGCCTTCTTCCTTGACGCTGACCAGGTAGCCGTAGAAGTTGCCCCACTCGCGGCGCTCCAGGGCGATCAGGTCGGCCGGACGCTGCTCGTCCACCAGCCACTCGCCGACCACCCAGGTGAAATCGTTGCCGTTGAGGTCACGGTTACCGATCTTGATCAGCTCACGGGTCATGAACTCCGGGCCTTCGTCCGGTACCGGCAGGCCGGCACCCTTGAGGCGCGCACGAGGCACCTCTTCCTTCTGTACCACTTCACCGATGACGATATGATCTGCCTGGCCCGGCACCTTGTAGGTGGCCTGGACCAGGTCGGCCGGCCAGAAGTGGCCAAGGCCGCGCACGGCGATCACCGCCAGCAGGCCGATGGTCATGATCACCGCCATGGCGACCGCGCCACCACTGATCCAGACGCCTGGGGCGCCGCTCTTGAACCAGCCTTTGAGGGAATCCTTTTTCACGGATCTCTACCTTTCTATCAAAGCGACGAGTATTTCTTGCGCAGACGCTGGCGAATCAGCTCGGCCAAGGTGTTCATGATGAAGGTGAACATCAGCAGCACGAGGGCGGCGAGGAACAGCACACGATAGTGACTGCCGCCGACTTCCGATTCAGGCATCTCCACCGCAACGTTGGCCGCGAGGGTACGCATGCCTTCGAACAGGTTCATCTCCATCACCGGGGTGTTGCCGGTGGCCATGAGCACGATCATGGTCTCGCCCACCGCACGGCCCATGCCGATCATCAGCGCCGAGAAGATACCCGGGCTGGCGGTGAGGATGACCACGCGGGTCAGGGTCTGCCACGGTGTCGCGCCCAGGGCCAGGGAGCCCAGGGTCAGGCTGCGCGGCACGCTGAACACGGCGTCTTCGGCGATCGAGTAGATGTTCGGGATGACCGCGAAGCCCATGGCGATACCGACTACCAGAGCGTTGCGCTGGTCGTAGGTGATGCCCAGGTCGTTGGTGATCCACAGGCGCATGTCACCACCGAAGAACCAGGTTTCCAGGAACGGGCTCATGTACAGGGCGAACCAGCCGATCACCAGGATCACCGGGATCAGGATCGCCGCTTCCCAGCCATCCGGGATGCGCAGGCGGATCGACTCCGGCAGGCGGCTCCAGCCGAAGCCCGCCAGCAGGATGCCGACCGGCATGACCACGAACAGGCTGAACACGCCCGGCAGGTGGCCTTCCAGGTACGGCGCCAGGAACAGGCCGGCGAAGAAGCCGAGGATCACCGTCGGCATCGCTTCCATCAGCTCGATCACCGGCTTGACCTTGCGGCGCATGCCAGGGGCCATGAAGTAGGCGGTGTAGATGGCCGCGGCAATGGCCAGCGGCGCCGCCAGGATCATCGCGTAGAACGCCGCCTTCAGGGTGCCGAAGGTCAGTGGCGACAGGCTCAGCTTGGGTTCGAAGTCGGTGTTCGAAGCGGTCGACTGCCAGACGTACTTGGGTTCGTCGTAGTTCTCGTACCAGACCTTGCCCCACAGCGCGCTGAAGGACACTTCAGGGTGCGGGTTCTTCAGGCTCAGCGGCAGCAGCTTGCCACCTTCTTCGATGATGATGCGGTTGGCGCGTGGCGACAGGGCCAGGATGCCGGCGCCTTCGGCAGCGGGCTCGACCAGCAGCGTGCGGTGCGCGGTGCTGTGGAACACGCCGAGCTTGCCTTCGGCGTCCAGGGCGATGAAGCCCTTGCGGCGTTCTTCGGCATCGATCTGCACGACCGGCGCCTTGCCCATCTGGAAGGTGCGGATCTGCTTGAAGCGCGATTCGCCATCCGGGTCGCGGGCCATGAACCACTGGGCCAGGCCACCCTTGGAGTCACCGATGATCAGCGAGATACCGCCGACCAGCTGCGCGCTGGCGGTGATCTCGGTGTCGGCGCTCTCGGACAGCTTGTAGCGGCCGTTCAGGCTCTTCTCGCGCAGGCTGAAGACGTCGGCGGTGGCGCGGCCGTTGATCACGTACAGCCACTGCTGACGCGGGTCGATGAAGATGTTCTTCACCACCTCGGTCATCTGCGGCAGCTCGATGCGGTTCTGCTCGGTGGTGACCTCATCGGTCATCATGTTCTCGGTACGCGTCAGCTCGATCACCTGCAGGTGCGCGCCGGTGGAGCCGGCCAGCAGCAAGGTGTCGCCATTGACGTTGACGCTGACGTGCTCCAGCGCACGGCCCTCGTCATCGAGCACGAACGGCTCCTGGCCGTACGGGTAGTCGATGCCGGGGGTGATGGTCTTCTTGTTGTCCGGGTAGGTGATCTTGTAGGTGTGGTGGAACACCAGCGCCTTGCCATTGGACAAGCCCAGCACGACCGTCGGGCTGCCCGGCTGGTCGGTGCTGATGGAACTGACCTGGGTGCCAGCAGGCAGCGGCAGGTCGACACGCTTGAGCTCGTTACCGGTCTTGGTATCGAAGAACAGTGCCTGACCCTTGTCCGAAACGCGCATGCCGACCAGGTTCTGCTCTTCAAGGGCGATCATCAGCGGCTTGCCGGCATCCTGCTGCAGCCAGGTCGGCTCCAGGGCCTTCTTGCTGGTCAGCTCGGCGCCCTGGAACAGCGGCAGCACCACGTAGGCCAGATAGAAGAAGATCAGGGTAATCGCTGCCAGCACGGCAAGCCCGCCCACCAGTACATACCAGCGGGTCAGGCGATCCTTGAGGGCGCGCATGCGGCGCTTGCGTTGCAACTCGGGCGTATTGAAATCAATCCGCACGGGAGGGGAATTTTGGGTCATTGTGGAGTTGGCCAGATCATTCATGCGCACACCCTAGCGGTCCCGTATGACAAAAACATTACAGTGCGTTGACGCAAAAAAGCCCGCCGCTCAGGAGCCCTGGCTTCGGACTAAGAATGCTTGGAAGAGGCCGGGCATCGGCACCGGCCTCTTCCTCAGTTAGTTACTTCTTTGCAACGTTACCGGCGTGGGACAGGCCCAGGTCAGCCAGGGTCTTGTCGACCACTTTGGCCGGCAGCGGGATGTAGCCATCCTTCACCACGACCTGCTGGCCAGCCTGCGACAGCACCAGCTTGACGAACTCGGCTTCCAGCGGAGCCAGAGGCTTGTTCGGCGCCTTGTTGACGTAGACGTACAGGAAGCGCGACAGCGGGTACGAGCCGTTCAGGGCGTTGGCTTCGTTGTCTTCGATGAACTCGCCGCCTTCTTTCTTGGCCAGGGCAACGGTCTTGACGCTGGCGGTCTTGTAGCCGATGCCCGAGTAGCCGATGCCGTTCAGCGAGGAGCTGATCGACTGCACGACCGAAGCCGAGCCAGGCTGTTCGTTGACGTTAGGCTTGAAGTCGCCTTTGCACAGGGCTTCTTCCTTGAAGTAGCCGTAGGTGCCCGATACCGAGTTGCGGCCGAACAGCTGCACTGGCTTGTTGGCCAGGTCGCCGGTCACGCCCAGGTCGCCCCAGGTCTTGACGTCGGCCTTGGCACCGCACAGGCGGGTGGACGAGAAGATCGCATCGACCTGGGCCATGGTCAGGCCTTTGATCGGGTTGTCCTTGTGCACGAACACTGCCAGGGCATCGACGGCGACCGGGATGGCGGTCGGTTTGTAGCCGTACTTCTGCTCGAAGGCCTGCAGCTCGACGTCCTTCATCTTGCGGCTCATCGGGCCGAGGTTGGCGGTGCCTTCGGTCAGCGCGGGTGGCGCAGTGGAAGAACCGGCAGCCTGGATCTGGATGTTTACGTTCGGATATTCCTTCTTGTAGGCCTCGGCCCACAGAGTCATCAGGTTCGCGAGGGTGTCGGAACCGACGCTGGAGAGGTTGCCCGAAACACCGGTGGTCTTGGTGTAGGTCGGGATCGCAGGGTCGACGGCGGCTACCGCGTTGGCGGTCGCAACGCCAGCGGCGGCAAAGGTGAGGGCCGCCATCAAACGCTTCAGTTTCATGCCTTGCTCCTAGCAGGAATATTGGGGTGTTGGCTGGATCGGGGCCCAGTATCTGCAGGCCGCATGAAGACGATATGACTTCAATGTGACAATTGGATGAAAGGCCAGCATTGCACTGGCCTTCACCTGTTACAGGGCTTATCAGGGAATCAGGCCCCTCCAGGCAGCTCCCGCCGGTCGCGCAGCATCAGGTATAGCGGCTCTAGCCCCGACTCTGCCGGAAAGACCACGATGCAGTCGTCGAAGCGCAAGCGCTCGAGATTGGCGAACGTTCCGACCAGAGGCACCGAGGGCAAGCTGAGGAAACTGATGCTGGCAGGCCTGGCGGAATCTTCAGCGGCGTAGGGCGCGTCGCCCTGTTGCCACAGCACGGTAACTGGCGCCCTGCCCTCCCCGGAATACGCCCAGGCCTGATGCGCCGCCTGCCAGCTGGCCATGCGCACCGGTACACGCGATGGCACCCTCGAACCCTGGGTTGTGGTCAAAAGCACATGCGAATGCTTGAGATGCGGCTTCACACCGAAACTGCGCGGCCCACCGGCGACGGATTCGAACAGGGTGCACATTCTGAACGGCATCTGGATGTCGCCGCGCACCTTGGCCAGGCCCTGCCAATCAGCCTCCCCTTCAGAATACAGTGCAGCCAGTGGCACGCTCACTGCGAAACGCGGGTCGTCGCTTGGCGCACCCAGCACGAACTGCAGAACATCGACATAAATGCCTGGATGATCCTCCAGCGAGGCCGCGGCCTGCCATTGCAGTTCGGCAAGCGCCGACTGGAAGGTCTGCGTCAGCCTGTGCTGCTGCCGCGCCACCTCGCGGCTGAGCCCTTGCACAGTCAGCAAGGCGGGATGCAAGCCGGCCGAGTGCAGCGGCGCGCGTAACGTCAGTGGACCGCGCCCCGGCCCGCTGTCGGTGGCAACGGTCAGTTGGGCGATGTGCGACTCAAGGCTTTCGATCCGTGCCGCACCCCGCTGGTACAGCGCTGGATGCTGCTGGCGTGCCGCGGCGAGTGCCGCCGCGTAATGCTGGCCGACCGGGGTGATTTCCTTTAGCACCACCGTTTGTATGCCGACATTGAAAAAGGGGCTACTGACATTACGCGCGGCATCGCTCACGGCAAATTGCACGCTCACTTCCAGGTTTTCCAGCGCGGCCAAGGCCTGCTGCGCCTGAATTTGAGCCGATTCCAGGTTACGCAGCGTGCCCAGGCAGGCGCTCAACTGCTGCTCCGGCGTGCCGGCGGACGGTTCGATCGCCAGTTGCTGCTCAAGCACCTTGAGCGTATGTGCGCCACGCTGGGTCGCGGACTGGATATCGGCAATGAGCTTGCGTGACTGTTCCAGATTTCGATTGGAGGCCTGAACCGCCCGCTGTTCCCGGGTCAATGGCTGGTGGCTGGCGGGTGATGGCAGCACTTGTCCCTTGAAGGCGGCGCGGCCTTGCCTCAGGTACCAGCGTTTGAGGGTGGCGACCACTTCGTCTGGGGAATTGATGCTGCCTGCCTCGTCGGGCTCCGGGTAGAACAGAAGGTCGCTGCCGGCGCGGTGGCCCACCACACGGTCGAAGTGGGCGATCAGTGCGTCGTGATGGGCCTTGTCGGTGTCCGCGTTCCAGATTTCTTGTACGAGAGAGAGAAAGCGGGGTTCTTCGTAATTTTGCAGTTTGGTTTCAAATTTGATCATGAAAACTCCTTGCCGCCATGGCAATTCATGCTCATAACTTTAAAAGCGAAAGATAGGTGCGGCCGCGCAACTGATCACCCACCTGGGCAGGCAATGCCACTCCTGTCGGCGCCACGCGGGCAGCCCACCAATCGCCACCGGCCACTTGCCCTTTGCCCGTGACAACCCCCGTCCCCGCAGGCGGCAAGACAAACGAGAAATACTGCGGCGCCTGGCCAGGGATGCAGACAATGCAGTCATCGAAGCGAAGGTCCACGCCTGCGCCAACCGTGGCCACTTCCGGCGCTAGCGCCAGCACCCTGGCACTGGACGTATCGCCTGCCGTTGCAGCAGAGCCGCCCAGGACCAGGGTCTTGCCGGTAGGCGTGTCCGGCTCGACCCGGTACGTTTCATTCACCGGATCGAAAACGGCGTTCCTGACCCGCACTTCGGATGCGATACCGGCACCCGTCGAAGCCACCCCGATGCCACTGCCGCCCGGCAAATGCTCGATTCTGATGCGGTTACTCAGGCGGGCGGACCCGCCGGCATTGGCTATTGCTTGCAGGTCCTGGCCGGCCTCGACACCCAATAGCTCCGCGCCTACGCCCAAACCTTCGAGATGCCGCCTGCGCTGCGCCTCGGTCAACTCGCCATTACCCAACGTCGGCGAGTACAGCATGGCCGTAGCCGTAAGGCTCAGGGCCTGCCCGCCGCGGATTGCCGCGACCCTCAGTAGCTCTTTCGCCGCATTGGCGATTGCCTGCTCGATTGCGGCTGCCAACTCAGCCGCCACCTGCGCGCCGCCCTGGGTAAGTAGCACCCCACCCGCCTGGGCAACCCCAACGGGTGCGCCAAGGGTGTTGGCGGCCTTCAGCCGCTGCAGGCGACGATCTTCATCCGCTTGCTGCTTGTAGCGGACTCGCGCTTCACGCTGCTGGGCGTCTTGATGTTGGCGTGCCCAGACCGCTTCCCTGGCCCGCCACACCTCTGCATGGCCCAAGTTGCCGATTTATAACCAGGCAACAGCACTACATATTGCTTTAGTTGAGAGCGTCAATTTCAACTTGTGTCGAAAAATGATGGTTAATTGAAATCGAATTTAAATGATTGGCGAAATTGCTCTGCACAAGGCGGCGCGCTTACCCCGCAAATTAAGCAGTGCAAGTTTTAGCATTAAAGGAATTGGGAAATGCAAGGCGGGGCGTAGATGGCTACGAGAGAGCGGGAACTTGATAATTCATGCGGCAGCCACTTCATGATGGAAGCGGTTGCTGCCGCATGGGTTTAGCCGATCAGCGTTTGTTGGCGAGCAAGTAAATACCAACAAACAGCCCCACGGTGCACAAACCTGCAACATAATACGCCGGCGCCATCGGGCTCACTTTGAGCAGCGCCGTCACCACCATCGGTGTCAGACCACCGAAGATCGCGTAAGCCACGTTGTAGGAGAACGACAGCCCGCTGAAGCGCACCACAGCCGGGAACGCCTTGACCATTACATAAGGCACCGCACCGATCACGCCCACGCACAGGCCGGTCACGGCATACAGCGGGAACAGCAGTTCCGGGTGGGTCGGCAGGCTGTGATAGAAGGTCCACGAGCTCACCAGCAACAGCAGGCTGCCGATGACGAACACACGCCCTGCGCCAAAGCGGTCGGCCAGGCTGCCCGAGGCGATGCAGCCGAAACTGAGCAGCACGATCGCCAGGCTGTTGGCCTTGAGCGAGTCGGTCGGGCTGATGTGATAGATGCTCTGCAGCAGCGCCGGGGTCATCAGGATGACCACCACGATGCCGGCCGACAGCATCCAGGTCAGCAGCATCGACAGGATGATCGACCCACGGTGATCGCGCAGTACTGCGCGCAGCGGCAGCTCCTCGGCCAGTGCCTTGCGCTGCTGCATCTCGGCGAATACCGGGGTTTCATGCAGCCAGCGGCGCAGGTACACGGCAAAGAACCCGAACACACCGCCCAGCAGGAACGGCACACGCCAAGCGTAATCAGCCACTTCCTCGGGGGTGTAGATACTGTTGATCAGCGTCGCCACCAGCGAACCCAGCAGAATGCCTGCCGTCAGGCCGGCAGTGAGAGTGCCGCAGGCATACCCGGTGTTGCGCGCAGGCACGTGTTCGGAGACGAACACCCAGGCCCCCGGCACTTCCCCGCCAATCGCCGCGCCCTGGATGACGCGCATCAAGAGCAGCAGGATCGGCGCCCACAGGCCGATCTGTGCATACGTGGGCAACAGGCCCATGATCAGGGTCGGCAGGGCCATCATGAAGATGCTCAGAGTGAACATCTTCTTGCGCCCGAGCAGGTCGCCGAAGTGCGCCATGACGATGCCGCCCAGCGGCCGCGCCAGGTAACCGGCGGCGAAGATGCCGAAGGTCTGCATCAGGCGCAGCCATTCGGGCATGTCGGCCGGGAAGAACAGCTTGCCGACCACGGTGGCGAAGAACACGAAGATGATGAAGTCGTAGAACTCCAGCGCTCCGCCCAGGGCGGACAGTGAGAGAGTCTTGTAGTCACTGCGGGTCAGCGGCCGCGAAGGCTGCTCGATACTGCTCGGCACGGAGGTCATCGCTCGTTCTTCTCTTTGTAGGTCATGCAGGCCGCTTGGCGCGCGGCTTCTGAATTGCTAGGACAGGCGAAGATAGCAAATTGCCGAGCCGTGCTGAAAGCGATACAAAATCCCGACAGATATTCATGAATACGCGGTCGTCGCTTGCCGTTTGGCTATATATACTGGCCGTTCGTAGGAAAAGGTTGCTGTCGCCCTTGGGATATTGTGCGAAATCGCCGGTCTTGATGTCAGACGGTTTCGCAGAATTTCCCTATGGCCGTCCAGCGAAGCGATATCGGCGTAGTATGTTTCAGCGCGGGTTCGTTATCCCGGCCTTCGCGCCACACCAACGAAAGCGTCACGGGTCAGAGGCCCCCACCGCATGATCGAGCTCGAACAAGAAGATCCCATCCCGCAAGGCGACCTGGCCTTGCAAATCACCGCATTGCCTCGTGAAACCAACGGTTTCGGCGATATCTTCGGCGGCTGGCTGGTCGCCCAGATGGACCTGGCCGGCACGGCCATGGCCAGCCGCGTCGCAGGTGGCCGGGTGGCCACGGTAGCCATCGACCGCATGGCCTTCCTGGTGCCTGTGGCCGTGGGCGCGCAACTATCGTTCTATACCCAGACCCTGGAAATCGGCCGCAGCTCGATCCAGATGATGGTGGAAGTGTGGAGCGACGACCCGCTGTCCAGCGAATGGCGCAAGGTCACCGAGGCGGTGTTCGTGTTCGTGGCCATCGACGGCAGTGGCCGTACCCGTTCGGTGCCTCGTCGCTGAGCTGTGCGAGCGGTAAACTCATTGCACGTCATCGGGTCGAAGACCCACGGACAATTCAATGAGACGAGCGCAATGGCTACCTTCAAGGTCGAAACCGAGCAACACGGCGAACTCAACTGCTGGCGCATCAGCAGCGACCGCGCCGAACTACTGATCGCCCAGCAGGGTGCGCAGATCCTCAGCTACCAGCGTGTTGGCGAGCCACCGCTGCTGTGGCTGAGCGACCAGGCCATCTTCCGCCGAGGCAAGTCGGTGCGCGCCGGTGTACCGGTGTGCTGGCCGTGGTTCGGCAACCTGCAGCGCAACCCGCAAGCGGTTCAATCGATGTACCGCGGCGAACAGGCCCCTGCCCATGGCCTGGCGCGCACGCGTGACTGGCAATTGCTGGGGATCGAGGAAGCGGGTAACGAACTGCGCATCGAATTTGGCTTGCCCGAGGCGCAAGGCGATCTGCCGGACTGGCCGCACGACGTCGAGCTCAAGCTGCTGGTGGTGCTGGGCGATGAGCTCGAGCTGAGCCTGAGCAGCCGCAACATGGGCAATACCCCGGTGACCATCAGCCAGGCCCTGCACAGTTACTTCGCGGTCAGTGATGTACGCCAGGCCCGGGTCGAGGGTGTCGACGGGCTGGGTTACATCGAGACCCTGGCCGACTGGAAGCAGCGCCAGCAGCAAGGTGCCCTGGCGTTTGGCGGGGAAACCGACCGGATCTACCTCGACACTGCACCGACGCTGAGCATTGTCGACCCGCACTGGAACCGGCGCATCACCTTGACCAGCAGCGGCTCGCGTTCGGCGGTGATCTGGAACCCGTGGACCGAGCGGGCCAAGGAACTGGCGGACATGGCTGACGATGGCTGGCAGCGGATGCTGTGCATCGAGACGGCGAATGTGTGGGATGACGTGGTGACTTTGGCGCCTGGGCAGCGCCATGGCCTTGGCGTGAAAATTGGCAGTGAGATGATCTGAATGCTGTACCGGCCCTATCGCGGCTGAAGCCGCCCCTACAAGGACCGCAGATTCCCTGTAGGAGCGGCCTTGTGTCGCGAAAGGGCTGCAAAGCAGCCCCAATGCCTCAAAGGTCAGCGTCTTCCACCATCCTCACCTTCCCCGCATCCAGCGCATAGGCCGCATCCGCCAGGTCATTGCTGACCTTCTCAACCTTGAGCACCCCGTTGACCCAGAGCGGCGCATAGATATCGTCGATCTTCAGCCCCTTCGGATAGCGCACCAGCACCAGCTGGTTCGGCGGCGGCGGCGGAACGTGAATGCAGGCACCTGGGTACGGCACCAGGAAGAACAGCGTGCTGTTGCCCTTGGCATCGCTTTCCAGCGGCACCGGGTAGCCGCCCAGGCGGATTTCCTTGCCATTCATGGCTGCCACGGTCTTGGTCGAATACATGACCGCCGGCAAACCCTTGCTCTGCTTGAGGCCGCCCTTGTCGGTGAAGGTGCCCATGGCCTCGGGTGAGTCGTGATCGATCTCAGGCATTTGCTCCAACGCCTGCTGGTCCGACTCGGGCATCAGGTCCAGCCAGTCGGTTTCAGGCAGTTCGGCATGGGCCAGGGTGCTGGCAAGCAGCAAGGGGAGGAGGAAAAATGCACGCATGAAAATGCTCGGCAACTCGGATGAATTGCCGGGCATTCTAACCAGTATTCAACGCTTCTTGATGAATCCGTAGATCACCAGAACGATCACGGCGCCCACCAGAGCACCCAGGAAGCCCGCCGCCTGGCCAGCCTGGTAGATCCCCAGCGCCTGGCCGCCATAGGTGGCGAGCAGGGAGCCAGCGATACCCAGCAGGATGGTCATGATCCAGCCCATGCTGTCGTCGCCCGGCTTGATGAAGCGGGCCAGCAGGCCAACGATGAGGCCGATGAAGATGGTTCCAATGATGCCCATGGCAATCCCTCTGCAGTGAAAGACGGAACAAGCCAAAGCCTAGACACCGCTTTGACTTGTTGCCATCTCTGAGGGCAAGCCGCTTGCAGAAGTTCGAACCAAAGCCCGATCAGTTGCTGATCAGGGCTTCTACTTCGGCGATCTTGCTGCGCAGGGTAGCCATGTCCTGGCAACGCAGGGTGGCGTGGCCAACCTTGCGCCCGACCTTGAAGGCCTTGCCGTAGTGGTGCAGGTGGCAGTCGTCGATGGCGACGACCTTCTCCACCGCCGGTACTTCACCGATGAAGTTGAGCATCGCGCTCTCGCCGACCTTGGCGGTCGAGCCCAATGGCAGGCCGGCAACAGCGCGCAAGTGGTTCTCGAACTGGCTGCACTCGGCGCCTTCAATGGTCCAGTGCCCGGAGTTGTGCACACGCGGGGCGATTTCGTTGGCCTTCAGGCCACCGTCGACCTCGAAGAACTCGAAGGCCATCACGCCAACGTAATCCAGCTGCTTGAGCACGCGGCCGACGTAGTCTTCGGCCAGCGCCTGCAACGGGTGCGCCTCGCTTGCCACCGACAGCTTGAGGATGCCGCTCTCGTGGGTGTTGTGCACCAGCGGGTAGAAGCGGGTTTCGCCATCACGGGCACGCACGGCCACCAGCGACACTTCGCCGGTGAACGGGACGAAGCCTTCCAGCAGGCACGGCACGCTGCCCAGCTCGGCGAAGGTGCCGACGACATCCTCAGGCTTGCGCAACACCTTCTGGCCCTTGCCGTCGTAGCCCAGGGTGCGGGTCTTGAGCACCGCCGGCAGACCGATGCTGGCTACCGCGGCATCGAGGTCCTGTTGCGAGAGGATGTCGGCGAACGCCGGGGTCGGGATGCCCAGGTCGCGGAACATGCTCTTTTCGAACAGGCGGTCACGGGCGATGCGCAGCGCTTCGGCACTGGGGTAGACCGGCACGAATTGCGAAAGGAAGGCCACCGTTTCGGCCGGAACGCTTTCGAACTCGAAGGTCACCAGGTCGACTTCGTCAGCCAGCTGGCGCAGGTGATCCTGGTCGCTGTAGTCGGCCCGCAGGTGTTCACCCAGGGGCGCGGCGCAGGCGTCTGGCGCCGGGTCGAGGAAGGCGAAGTTCATGCCCAGCGGAGTACCCGCCAGGGCCAGCATGCGGCCCAGCTGGCCGCCACCGATTACACCGATCTTCATGGAGTCAGCCTCAAGCCTGGCGTGGATCTGGGTTGTCCAGCACGGTGTCGGTCTGTTCCGTGCGGAACTGCTTGAGCGCGGCGTGGTACTGCGGGTACTTGGCGCCGAGGATGCTCGCCGACAGCAGAGCAGCGTTGACCGCGCCGGCGCGGCCGATGGCCAGCGTGGCGACCGGCACACCCGCCGGCATCTGCACGATCGACAGCAGCGAGTCGACACCCGACAGCATCGAGGACTGCACCGGCACGCCCAGCACCGGCAGGTGGGTCTTGGCGGCGCACATGCCTGGCAGGTGAGCAGCGCCACCGGCACCGGCAATGATCACCTCGATGCCACGCCCTTCTGCCTCTTCGGCGTACTGGAACAGCAAGTCCGGGGTGCGGTGGGCGGAAACCACCTTCACTTCGTAGGGAATGCCGAGTTTTTCCAGCATATCGGCGGTGTGGCTAAGGGTGGACCAATCGGACTTGGAGCCCATGATCACGCCAACCAGTGCACTCATCGTCGAGCCTCTTCGCTTGTGCGCCCTTGGGCGCGTCAAAAAACAACAAGCCACGCGGGACGACCGGCGTGGCTTGTTTGCTGATCCGGACCGGAGCTGCCCGGTCGAAAGGCCGCGCAGTATACCGCAACCAAGACGGTTGCTGGCACCCCCGGCGACCAACTGTCGGCCTTATTTTTCGGGGCTTTGGCTGACTTTTGGGTCAACAGCCGCGCCACCTTCGAGCTTGCGCCACAACAGCCGCACGTTGGCCTTGCGCACCAGGGCACAGCGGTACAAGCGGATCTCCAGGGGCACGTGCCACTGACTGCCGCCACAAATGGCCAGTTCGCCGCGCTCCAGTTCACCGCGCATGGAGAGCCGCGGCACCCAGGCGATACCCATGCCTTCCAGCGCCATGCTCTTGAGACTGTCGGCCATCGCCGTTTCGTAGACCGTGGTATAGCGAAGGCTGCGCTGGCGCAGCAGAAGATTGACCGAACGGCCGAGGAACGCGCCGGCACTGTAGGCCAGCAACGGCACGCTGGCGTCGCCTTCCAGGTCGAACAACGGTTTGCCGTCGGCATCCACGGCGCACACCGGCAGCATTTCGGTGTTGCCCATGTGCAGCGACGGGAAAATCTCGGCATCCATCTGCAGCGCAGCATCAGGATCGTAGAACGCCAGCATCAGGTCGCAGCCACCCTCACGCAGGGCGTGCACCGCATCTCCGACGTTAGTCGCAACCAGGCGGGTGGCGATGTTCAATCCGTCGTTGCGCAGTTGAGCGACCCAACGGGGGAAAAAACCCGACGCCAGGGAGTGCGCCGCCGCGACCTGGACCACCTCGCCCTGCCCGCCTTCAAGGTGATGCAGGTGACGCAAGACTTCGCCCAACTGATCGACCACGGTCCGCGCCGTCACCAGGAACAGCTGCCCCGCCTCGGTCAATTCGATCGGGGTGCGGGAACGATTCACCAGGGTAAGGCCCAAGGCCGCTTCCAGGCTGCGAATGCGTCGACTGAAGGCCGGTTGGGTAACGAAGCGGCGCTCTGCCGCCTGGGAAAAACTGCGGGTAGCGGCCAGGGCACTGAAGTCCTCCAGCCACTTGCTTTCCAGGTTCATGAAGCGGATCTCCCGGCGCGCACCAAAATGGAACACGCTCGATTGTCAATTAGCGTCACACGAAACACTATGCCGTTTGTGCATAGGTTAGCGTGCAACAGCATTGGCCGCAAAATCCCCTTCAGGCCTAGCATTAGCGCCATTCCGGCATGTGCCGGGTCAAAATCGAGATGATATCCATCATGTCCTCCGCTGCATCGTTCCGCGTCGAAAAAGATCTGCTTGGTACCCTTGAAGTCCCTGCCGATGCCTACTACGGCATCCAGACTCTGCGCGCTGCCAACAACTTCCACCTCTCCGGTGTTCCGCTGTCGCACTACCCGAAACTGGTAGTCGGCCTGGCGATGGTCAAGCAGGCAGCTGCTGACGCGAACCGTGAGCTGGGGCACCTGAGCGATGCCAAGCATGCCGCGATCAGCGCAGCCTGCGCACGACTGATCAAGGGCGACTACCACGAGCAGTTCGTGGTCGACATGATCCAGGGCGGTGCTGGTACTTCTACCAACATGAACGCCAACGAAGTGATCGCCAACATCGCGCTGGAGGCCATGGGCCACCAGAAGGGTGAGTACCAGTACCTGCACCCGAACAACGATGTGAACATGGCGCAGTCGACCAACGACGCCTACCCGACCGCCATCCGCCTGGGCCTGCTGCTGGGCCACGACGCCCTGCTGGCCAGCCTCGACAGCCTGATCCAGGCCTTCGCTGCCAAAGGTAAAGAGTTCGACCACGTACTGAAGATGGGCCGTACCCAGCTGCAGGACGCCGTGCCGATGACCCTCGGCCAGGAATTCCGCGCCTTCGCCACCACCATGACCGAAGACCTGCAGCGCCTGCGCTCGCTGGCTCCGGAACTGCTGACCGAAATCAACCTGGGCGGTACCGCCATCGGTACCGGCATCAACGCCGACCCGGGCTACCAGGCCCTGGCCGTACAGCGCCTGGCCACCATCAGCGGCCAACCGCTGGTACCGGCTGCCGACCTGATCGAAGCCACGTCCGACATGGGTGCCTTCGTACTGTTCTCCGGCATGCTCAAGCGTACCGCGGTCAAGCTGTCGAAGATCTGCAACGACCTGCGCCTGCTGTCCAGCGGCCCGCGCACCGGCATCAACGAGATCAACCTGCCAGCGCGCCAGCCAGGCAGCTCGATCATGCCAGGCAAGGTCAACCCGGTTATCCCGGAAGCCGTCAACCAGGTGGCCTTCGCCATCATGGGCAACGACCTGGCCCTGACCGTCGCCGCCGAAGGTGGCCAGCTGCAGCTGAACGTGATGGAGCCGCTGATCGCCTACAAGATCTTCGACTCGATCCGCCTGCTGCAACGCGCCATGGACATGCTGCGCGAGCACTGCATCGTCGGCATCACCGCCAACGAACAGCGCTGCCGTGAACTGGTCGAGCACTCGATCGGCCTGGTCACCGCCCTGAACCCGTACATCGGCTACGAAAATGCCACCCGTATCGCCCGCGTCGCCCTGGAAACCGGCCGCGGCGTGCTGGAACTGGTGCGCGAAGAGAAGCTGCTGGACGAAGCGATGCTCAACGACATCCTGCGTCCGGAAAACATGATCGCTCCCCGTCTGGTTCCGCTGAAGGCGTAACCCGGCCGCTGCAAACAGTCTCACCAGGTCGAGGGACTAGACACCTCTCAACCTTTCAAGGGCCCGAGCGCACGCTCCGGGCCCTTTTTTTCGCCTGCCGCTGCCCGGCACACAACTTGCTCCATAATGCCTCCCAGCCACACGGGATTACCGAGCATGCTGCACAGCCACCTGACCACCCTGAATGCGGTTTCGCTGATCCTCAACCTGTTCCGGGAAGACGGTTGCGAGGCGGCGGCGTTGCTGGCCGGCAGCGGCATTGGCCCGCACGACCTGGGGCACGCCGACGCACGCATCACCACCCAGCAGGAACTGCAGGTGTGCGCCAACGCCGTGGCGCGGCGCGAGGAGATCGGCCTGGAACTGGGGCAACGCATGCATGTGTCGTGCTACGGCATGCTGGGTTACGCACTGCTCTCCAGTGCCACTTTGGGTGACGCCTTGCGCCTGGCCCTGGAGTATCCGGCACTGCTGGGAACAGTCTTCCAGCTACGCCTGGTCGACGACGGCCAACGGGTCTGGTTCAGCGCCAGCGATTATCACGACAGCCCGGCACTGGCCGCGTTCAATGCCGAGTTCTGCCTGGTTTCACTGAAAGTCATCTGTGACGACCTGCTCGGCCGACCGCTGCCGTTGCTCGGCGCGCGCTTCGAACATGCAAGGCCTGGCTACCACGCACTGTATAGCCGTGCATTCCAATGCCCCCTGAGCTTTGCCGAAGAAGACAACGCCTTCGCCTTCGAGCGGCGCTGGCTCGACACCCCGTTGCCGCTGGCCGACCCGATTACCCACAAGGCCATGAGCGAACGCTGCCGGCGGCTGAATCTGGAGTTCACCGGGCGTCAGGCCTGGCTTGGGCGGATTCGCCAGCTGTTGCTGCAACAACTGGATGCTGCGCCGGGCCTTGAAGGCCTGGCGCGGCAGATGAACTGCTCGTCGCGGACCTTGCGTCGGCATTTGCAGGCACTGGGGAGCAGTTATCAACAGCTGCTCGATGACCTGCGCTTCGAGCGGGCCAAGCAATTGCTGGCGGATGAGCAGATGCCGATCTATCGGATAGCCGAGACCCTGGGATTCAGTGAAACGGCCAGTTTTCGACATGCTTTCCAGCGTTGGAGTGGGGTTGCGCCTAGCCATTTTCGGGGTTGACGTTACTGGCCAGCGACCTTGGCCACATCGATCCCCTTTTGGCCGTTTGCATCGTTCTCCACTCGCAGATCGCCCATGAGAATGGGCCCACGCCTGTCCCTCCTGAGAACAACAAAATGCTGACAATCTATTCCGATGACCACCGCCTGCACCACGGCCGCTGCGAGCTGATCGACGGCAAGCTGATGCCTTGCTTCGAAATGCCTTCGCGCGCCGATCATGTGCTCGAGCAGGTAAAGAAGCGCAACCTCGGTGAGGTTCAAGGCCCGACCGACTTCGGCCGCGCGCCCTTGCAGCGCATCCACAGCGCCGACTACCTCGACTTCTTCGAAGGCGCCTGGGCCCGCTGGGCCGCGCTGGGTCACGATGGCGACCTGCTGCCCTTCACCTGGCCTGCGCGCACACTGCGCCAGGTGAAACCGACCGGTCTGCACGGCGAGCTGGGCTACTACAGCTTCGACGCCGGCGCCCCGATCACCGCCGGCACCTGGCAAGCCGCCTACAGCGCGGCGCAGGTGGCCCTCACCGCTCAAGCCGCGATCCAGCAAGGCGCCCATTCGGCCTTCGCCCTGTGCCGTCCACCAGGGCACCACGCCGCCGCCGAAGTCATGGGCGGCTATTGCTACCTGAACAATGCCGCCATCGCCGCCCAGGCCTTCCTCGACCAGGGCCGCGCCAAAGTGGCCATCCTCGATGTCGACTATCACCACGGCAACGGCACCCAGGACATCTTCTACCAGCGCAGTGACGTATTCTTCGCCTCGATCCACGGCGACCCGCAGGCCGAATTCCCGTTCTTCCTGGGCTATGCCGACGAGACCGGTGAAGGCGCGGGCGAGGGCTGCAACATCAACTACCCGCTGCCGGCCGGCAGCGACTGGAAAGCCTGGAGCGCCGCGCTGGAAGACGCCTGTCAGCGAATCGCCGAGTACGATGCCGATGTGCTGGTGATCTCGCTGGGCGTGGACACCTTCAAGGACGACCCCATCTCCCAGTTCAAGCTGGACAGCCCGGACTACCTGGAAATGGGCAAGCGTATCGGGCAACTGGGCAAGCCGACCTTGTTCGTGATGGAAGGCGGCTACGCTGTGGAAGAAATCGGCATCAACGCCGTCAACGTGCTGGAAGGCTTCCAGCACGCCCAGCCAGGAGCCCGGTAATGGTCCGACTCAAGCGTCTGCTCGCCCCGTTCATCGCTGCCACCCTGTTCACCGGCGCCCTGCAGGCCCAGGCCGAACAGCGCACTCTGCGGGTGTACAACTGGTTCGACTACATCACCCCGCAGACCTTGACCGATTTCCAGAAAGGCAGTGGCGTAAAGCTGGTCTACGACATCTTCGACACCAACGAGGCGCTGGAAGCCAAGCTGCTCACCGGCAACTCCGGCTATGACGTGGTGGTGCCGTCCAACGTGTTCCTCGCCAAGCAGATCGAGGCCGGGGTGTTCCAGCCGCTGGACCGTAGCAAGCTGCCGAACTGGCAGCACCTGGACCCCGCGCTGATGAAGCTGATCGAAGCCAACGACCCCGGCAACAAGTTCGCCGTGCCCTACATGTACGGCACCGTGCTGATCGGCTTCAACCCCGACAAGGTCAAGGCCGTGCTCGGCGACAATGCGCCGGTGGACAGCTGGGACCTGATCTTCAAGGAAGAGAACATCGCCAAGCTCAAGCAGTGTGGCGTGGCGTTGCTCGACTCGCCTTCCGAGATCCTGCCGCTGGCCCTGCAGTACCTGGGCCTGGACCCCAACAGCAGCAAGCCGGACGACTACAAGAAAGCCGAAGCCCTGCTGTTGAAGATTCGCCCGCACATCACCTACTTCCATTCCTCGAAGTACATGGCGGACATCGCCAACGGCGACATCTGCGTCGCTGTCGGTTATTCCGGCAGTTTCTCCCAGGCCGCCAACCGGGCACGGGAGGCGAAGAACGGGGTGGTGGTGGACATGCGCCTGCCCAAGGAAGGCGCGCCGATCTGGTTCGACATGCTGTCGATTCCGAAAGGGGCCGCCAACCCGGAGGATGCGCACGCCTTCATCAACTACCTGCTGCGCCCGGAAGTGATTGCGCCGATCAGCGACTTTGTCGGGTACCCGAACCCGAACAAGGATGCGACCGAGAAGGTCAGCCCGGCGATCCGCAACAACCCCAACCTGTATCCGACGGCAGAGGCGATGGCCAAGCTGTACACACTCAAGCCATTGTCGCGTGACGCCGAGCGGGCGCGGACGCGGGCCTGGACCAAGATCAAGTCCGGGACTTGAACTGCGGGCTGCTGCGCAGCCCCCTAGTTTCTCCAGACCTTGCGCAAGCGCATCAACGCCTCGGCGATCTCCCCCTCCGGCACCGCCGCAAAACCAAGCACCAGCCCCGCACGCTTATCCACAGGCACCTCGCTATCCTCCAACCAGTAACTGCTCAGCGGATTCACCTCCACCCCCACCTCTTCAGCCTTGGCAACCAGCGCCTGCTCGCGTGCAAAGTTATCCACATCCACCTTCACATGCAGCCCGGCAGCCACCGCCGGCATCTCCCCCAACCCCGGAATCTCCCCAGGCCAACCCGCCTTCAGCACGTTGCGCCGGCTCAATGCTGCCCGCCGCATGCGGCGGATATGCCGCTGGAAGTGGCCCTGGGCCATGAACTCGGCCATCACGCACTGCGTACCCACCTCGGAATGTCGCATCGCCAGCGCCCTGCCCTGACTGAAGGCCTGCACCAGCCGCGCCGGCAGCACCAGGTAGCCAAGGCGCAGTGCCGGGAAAGCGATCTTGCCGAATGTCCCCACGTACAACACCCGCCCCTGACGGTCCAACGCTGCGAGCGGGGCCAACGGGGCCCCGCTGTAGCGGTACTCGCCGTCGTAGTCGTCCTCGATGATCCAGCCATCGCTGCGCTCGGCCCAGGCCAGCAATGCCAGGCGCCGCGCCAGGCTCATGGTGACACCGGTCGGGTACTGGTGAGCGGGGGTGACATAGGCCAGCCGGCAATCCTGCAATTGCTCCAGGCGGCTGCAATCCATGCCTTCCTCGTCCACAGGGATACCCGTCACCTTGCCGCCAGTCACAGCGAACGTGTGCCCCGCGGCCCGATAACCTGGGTTTTCCACAGCCACGCGGTCGCCAGGCTGCACCAGCAACTGTGCACAAAGGCTGATGGCCTGTTGCGCGCCACTGGTGATCACAATTTGATCAGCCGTACAGGACAGGCCTCGAGAACGGCGCAAGTACGCCGCAATCAGTTCGCGCAGCCCTCGCTCGCCGGCAGGGTCACCATAACCCAGTCGAGCAGGATCGGGATTTCGCCAGAAAGCCGCCTGCAGCTTGGCCCAGACGTCGAACGGGAACAGGTCGAACGCTGGAATACCGACGCGGAACGCCCGGGGCGCACCACTCCTTGGCAGCGGTAAATGGTTACTTTTCAGACGCTGCAAAGGCTCGCTGGAAAGTGGATTGCTGGATAAATCCTCAGTATTTTCTGACGAACTTGTGGGTAAGCCTGTGGATAAACCCAGGGATAACCCTGTGGACAGTTGTGTGGATAGTTTTGCTTGTCGGCTGACGTAGGTGCCATCCCCTACCCGGCTTTCGATGTACCCCTCGGCATACAGTTGATCGTACGCACGCACCACGCTGTTGCGCGAAAGCGCCAAGGTAGCCGCCAGGTCGCGGGTGGCCGGCAGCCGCGTGCCGCTGCCAAGGCGCCCGTCCAGCACGCGCGCGCGCAGGACCTCGTACAACTGTTGGGTCAACCCGCGACGACGGTCGAGAACGATCCCGGCAGGGTCGAAAGGCGACAGGAGTGGACGCTCGCTCATGGTATTGGACCTATGAAAACAGTCATCAATGGATCTTACTTTGAACCAATAGCCTGCCTAGGATGGAGCCATTCGACAAGGAACCTGCGCATGTACAACAGCAAACCTCACCAGGAGCACGACCTTCAACGCCTGCACCAGCACATGCTTGAGACTCGCCTGGCCGTGCTGGTCAGTCACGGTGAAGGGGGCCTGCTGGCGACACACCTGCCGGTGCTGGTCGACACTGCCGAAGGGGAGTTCGGCACTGTCTACGCCCATCTGGCACGTGCCAACCGCCAATGGCAGGACCTGGAGCGCGGCAGCGAGGCATTGCTGGTTTTCCCGGGTGCCGATGCCTATGTCAGCCCCAGCTACTATCCAAGCAAGGCCGAGAACCCCAAGGTCGTACCGACCTGGAATTACCTGGCCGTGCATGCCTACGGCCCGGCCGAAGTGATCCACGACGCCGCACCGCTGCTCGATATCGTCAGCCGCCTGACCGACCGCCACGAACAAGGGCGCGCCGAGCCGTGGAGCGTGGCCGATGCCCCTGGCGACTACCTCGACGGCATGCTCCGCGCCATCGTCGGTATCCGCCTGCCCATCGCCCGCTTGCAAGGCGCGCGCAAGCTCAGCCAGAACCGTTCGGCGCAAGACATCGCCGGCGTACGCGACGGACTGAGCAGCAGCCCCGATTACCTCGACAACCAACTCGCGGCGCAGATGCGCCAACTCTGAAGGAAAAGCCCCATGCCCAGCGTCACCCTGCGCCCTGTCGGCGCCAACGACCATGCTGCCTGGCTCGCCCTCTGGCAGGCCTATCTACGCTTTTATGAAACCGAGTTGCCCGAGTCCGTCAGCGCCAGCACCTGGCAGCGCCTGCTTGACCCCAACGAGCCGACGAACTCAGCCTTGGCCTGGGTCGATGGCAAGGCAGTAGGCATGGTCAACTGGATCTATCATCGCTCCAACTGGAGCATCGAGAACTCGTGCTACCTGCAGGACCTGTACGTGGACAGCAGCCAAAGGGGATTGGGCATCGGCCGCCAGCTGATCGAGTTCGTCTATGCCACTGCCAAGGCCGCCGGGTGCATCAAGGTGCACTGGCTGACCCACGAAACCAACGCTACGGCCATCAGCCTCTATGAACAGGTTGCCGAGCGGCCGGGCTTCATCCAATTTCGCAAAGGACTGTAGGCCGATCATGACTGACGCATTGAACTGGAAACCTGCCGTGATACCGCAGGCCGAGCCCATCGAGGGCCGCTTCATTCGCCTGGAAAAGCTCGACCCGGCGCGCCACGGCGACGATTTGTGGAACGCGCTGCAGGGTCCGGGCTCCGACCCCGTTCTGTGGGACTACCTGCCTTATGGCCCGTTCAACGAGCGCGCAGCCTTCGACCGCTGGCTCGAGGGCAACGCCGCCGGCCGCGACCCGCTCTACTACACCGTCATCGACCGCGCCAGCAGCCAGGCTCAAGGCGTCCTCACGCTGATGTCGATCGTGCCCGACCACGGCCGCATCGAGATCGGCCACATCGCCTTCGGTGCGCCCATGCAGCGCACCCCCAAGAGCACCGAGGCGGTGTATCTGCTGGCCAAACTCGGTTTCGAACTGGGCAACCGCCGGCTGGAATGGAAGTGCAATAACGCCAATGGCCGATCCAAGCGGGCGGCCGAGCGGTTTGGCTTCCAGTTCGAAGGGGTGTTTCGCAAGCACCTGGTGGTCAAGGACCGTAACCGGGATACGGCGTGGTACTCGATTACCGATGATGAATGGCCGCAGGTGGCAGCGGGGTTTGAGCGTTGGTTGAGCGAGAAGAACCAGCAGCCAGGCGGGCAAGTCAGTAGCCTGGAGACCTGCCGAACTCAAGTCTGAAGTACATCTCAGGCGCCGGCCAGAGCTCAGATTACCTGGCGCTGGCGCCTGACAACGCCCATCTGCAGACCAAAGGGACGAAATACGGCATTCAAGGATTTGAGCGTAGGATTGCCTTCACCCAACTCGATCTGAATGAGCGTGCGCAGTGAGACTTTGCACATGCGGGCGAACTGAGCTTGCTGCAGGTTTGCAACGGTCACCCGCAGATGCCGCACTGCCGTACCCAACTCCCATGAGCCTTCAGCAATGCCGCGTTGAACGTCTTCGATGATCTGTGCACGCTGTTCTGGTGTCAGGCTCATAACAGCTCCCATGCCTTCATACGTTGTTCAAGCTGCCTCAATGCGATTGCTGGATGGTTCATGACGGTGTCCGGCAAACCTGATTCGCTGAGCAGATCCGGTAACGCCAGTAATCGGGCGGCATCCTGACGCAGTCGCTCGAAGACCCACTGCGGATCTATCAGGTTGCCAAGAGGAATAGATCGTCGCTTATGCCATCGGGCTTTGCTCGCCCCAGATGCGCCATGAGAAACCGCTTTGCCGCACCCGATGGGGCGATGTCATGAATGAACGCCGGAGCTGCCGGTAGCAGGAAGCTGTCGAAATCCACGGGCAATCGTGCACTTACCGCCTTGGCAGAAAAACTCTCGTAGGCATCCAGGTTATTCCTTACATAGGAAGGCTCGTAGGCAATAGCACAGGGGCCCATGAAGCCTTGCTCTGGCTGCGCAAAGCTGAGAGTCATCGCATCCTGCCAAATGCCGTTGGCATGAACCTGAAGTGTAAGCGGGTACATAGATGGCCTGCTTTAGCGGATCACGTAACATGCAATATAGTGCATTCGAATCACGTAATGCGGCCCATAATATGTAATAAATTGCATATTTCGTAGTCAGGCCATCGAGAAAATGCATTTTAATGCACAAAAAAAGGGGAGCATCCGCTCCCCTGAGGTAAACCGCTTGTAGATGAAGGCTTATGTCAGCCTTCGATCTCGATCAGGATCTCACCCGGCGTCACGCGATCGCCCTTGGCGACATGGATGGCCACGACCTTGCCGGCGATAGCCGCCTGCACTTCGGTTTCCATCTTCATCGCTTCGGTGATCAGCACGGCCTGGCCGGCCTTGACCACATCGCCTTCCTTGACCAGCACATCGACGATGTTGCCCGGCATGGTGGTGCTGATGTGACCCGGCGCGCTGGCCTGCTTGCGCTTGCTGCCGCCACCGCCGACGAACTCGTTGAGCGGCTCGAACACCACTTCTTCCGGCATGCCGTCGATCGACAGGTAGAAGTGACGCTTGCCTTCGGCCTTGACGCCCACGCCCGTGATATCGACGCGGTAGGTTTCACCGTGCACGTCGATCACGAACTCGGTCGGTACGCCTTCACCACCATGGGCCGCTACCTTGCCGGCTTCCGGAATCGGCAGCAGGGCTTCAGGGGTCAGGGTGCCGGCTTCACGCTCTTCGAGGAACTTGCGGCCAATGTCCGGGAACATGGCGAAGGTCAGGACATCTTCCTCGCAACGGGCCAGGGCACCGATGTCGGCACGCAGCTTGGCCATTTCCGGCTTGAGCAGGTCGGCCGGACGCACGTCGATCACTTCTTCGCTGCCGATCGCCTGGCGGCGCAGCTGCTCGTTGACCACGCCCGGGGCCTTGCCGTAACCACCTTGCAGGTACAGCTTCACCTCGTTGGTGATGGTCTTGTAGCGCTCGCCGGCGAGCACGTTGAAGAAGGCCTGGGTACCGACGATCTGCGAGGTCGGGGTAACCAGCGGCGGGAAGCCGAGGTCTTCGCGAACGCGCGGGATCTCGGCCAGCACTTCGTTCATGCGGTTGAGGGCGCCCTGCTCCTTGAGCTGGTTGGCCAGGTTGGAAATCATGCCGCCCGGCACCTGGTTGACCTGCACGCGGGTGTCCACCGAGGTGAACTCGCTTTCGAACTGGTGGTACTTCTTGCGCACGGCGTAGAAGTACAGGCCGATTTCCTGCAGCAGTTCCAGGTCCAGACCGGTGTCGAACTCGCTGCCCTTGAGCGCGGCGACCATCGATTCGGTGCCCGGGTGGCTGGTGCCCCAGGCGAAACTGGAGATGGCGGTGTCGATGTGGTCGGCGCCGTTTTCCACCGCCTTGAGCTGGCACATGGCGGCCAGGCCAGCGGTGTCGTGCGAGTGGATGAACACCGGCAGCGACTGCTCGGCCTTCAGCGCCCTGACCAGCTCGCCGGTGGCGAACGGGGTCAGCAGGCCAGCCATGTCCTTGATCGCAATCGAATCGCAACCCATGGCTTCCATCTGCTTGGCCTGAGCTACAAAGGCGTCGATGGTGTGCACGGGGCTGACGGTGTAGGCGATGGTGCCCTGGGCGTGCTTGCCGGCAGCCTTGACCGCTTCGATGGCCACACGCAGGTTGCGCACATCGTTCATGGCGTCGAAGATGCGGAACACGTCGATGCCGTTGACTGCAGCCTTGGCCACGAACGCCTTGACCACGTCGTCGCTGTAGTGGCGGTAGCCCAGCAGGTTCTGGCCACGCAGGAGCATCTGCAGGCGGGTGTTGGGCAGTGCGTTGCGCAGTTTGCGCAGGCGCTCCCACGGGTCTTCCTTGAGGAAGCGCACGCAGGCGTCGAAGGTGGCGCCACCCCAGACTTCCAGCGACCAGTAGCCGACCTTGTCGAGCTTGTCGCAGATCGGCAGCATGTCTTCGGTACGCATGCGGGTAGCCAGCAGGGACTGGTGGGCGTCGCGCAGGATCGTGTCGGTTACGTGAATTTTCTTGGACATTATGGGGTTCCTCACAGGCCTGCGTGGGCGGCGATGGCGGCGGCGATGGCCAGGGCCAGCTCTTCGGGTTTGCGCTTGATCGAGTAGTTGGTCAGTTCAGGGTGGCTTTCGACGAAGCTGGTGTTGAACTGGCCGCTACGGAATTCCGGATTGCGCAGGATTTCCTGGTAATACGCGGCGGTGGTCTTCACGCCTTGTACGCGCATGTCGTCCAGGGCCCGCAGGCCGCGGTCCATGGCTTCTTCCCAGGTCAATGCCCACACCACCAGTTTCAGGCACATGGAGTCATAGAACGGCGGAATGGTGTAACCGGTGTAGATCGCCGTGTCGGTACGCACGCCCGGGCCGCCGGGGGCGTAGTAGCGGGTGATCTTGCCGAAGCTCGGCAGGAAGTTGTTCTTCGGGTCTTCGGCGTTGATACGGAACTGCAACGCATAGCCGCGGTGCTGGATGTCTTCCTGCTTGACCGACAGCGGCAGGCCCGAGGCGATGCGGATCTGCTCGCGGACGATGTCGATCCCGGTGATCTCTTCGGTGATGGTGTGTTCCACCTGCACCCGGGTGTTCATCTCCATGAAGTACACCTCGCCATCGGCGAGCAGGAACTCCACGGTACCGGCGTTCTCGTAGTTCACCGCCTTGGCCGCGCGCACCGCCAGGTCGCCGATGTAGGCGCGCTGTTCGGGGGTCAGCTGTGGGCTCGGGGCAATTTCGATGAGCTTCTGGTTACGGCGCTGGATCGAGCAATCGCGCTCGAACAGGTGCACGACGTTGCCGAAGCTGTCACCGAGGATCTGCGCCTCGATGTGCTTGGGATTGACGATGCACTTTTCCAGGAACACTTCCGCCGAGCCGAAAGCCTTGGTAGCTTCGGAAATGACCCGCGGGAAATTCTGCTCCAGCTCTTCGCGGCTGTTGCAACGGCGAATGCCGCGGCCGCCACCACCGGAAGTGGCCTTGAGCATCACCGGGTAACCGATGCGCTCACCTTCGCTGAGGGCTTCATGAATGTCGGCAACGTTGCCTTCGGTGCCCGGCGTCACCGGCACACCTGCCTGGATCATGGTGCGACGCGCTTCGGTCTTGTCGCCCATGCGACGAATGACGTCAGCGGCCGGCCCGATGAACTTGATCCCGCGTTCGGCGCAGATCTCTGCCAGTTCAGCGTTTTCCGACAGGAAACCGTAACCCGGGTGCAGGGCATCACAGCCGGTTTCCACAGCAAGGTTGACCAGCTTGCGCGGGTTCAGGTAACCGGCCAGAGGCTCGGCACCGATGCTGTAAGCCTCGTCGGCGCGCTTGACGTGCAAGGCGTGACGGTCGGCGTCGGAATAGATCGCGACAGAGCGAATGCCCATCTCGGCGCAGGCACGCACGATGCGGACTGCGATTTCACCCCGGTTGGCGATCAGGATTTTTTTTATCACTGGAGTCTTCCCAAAGCCGTAGGAACAGACGATCCGGTTCTACCGGTCGGCGCGTGACCAGACGTCGCTGGCCAGTCGCACATTCACCCTAGCGCTCTGGGTTGATAAACAAAAATCAATATTTGTTAGTGGCTGTATAAGCAAAAGCTTATAGTTTGGTTACAAGGTTTTGCCGGAGCCTCGATAAAAATGCGTAAGTCATTGATGCGTATGACTTTGCGTCAATTGCAGATCTTCAACGAGGTGTGCGATTTACGCTCTTACAGCCGCGCAGCGGAAGAGATGGCGCTGACGCAACCCGCCGTAAGTCTACAGATCCGTCAGCTCGAAGAGCTGATCGGCCAGCCCTTGTTCGAATATGTGGGCAAGAAACTTTACCTGACCGAAGCCGCCGAGGCGCTGCAGCGGGCAAGCCACGACATCTTCGGGCGCCTGGAAAGCCTCGACATGCTGTTGTCGGACATGCAGGGCTCACTGCAAGGTCAGTTGAAACTGGCGATCGAATCCAGCGCCAAGTACTTCGTGCCACACCTGTTCGCCGCCTTCAAGCAACGTCACCCGGAGGTCAACCTGACCCTGACCGTGGTCAACCGGGCCCAGGCGATCCGGCGGCTTTCCGACAATCGCGACGACCTGATCATCATGTCCATGGTGCCGCAGGACATGGGCCTGGAATTCCTGCCGTTCCTCAACAACCCGATCGTCGCCGTGGCGCCGCCGGATCATCCGTTGAGCAAGCTCGACCAGCTGCGCCTGCAGGACCTGGAGCCTCATACCCTGTTGGTCCGTGAACAGGGTTCGGGCACCCGCAAGGCATGCGAGGAATACTTCAAGGACAAGCGCGTGCACTTTACCCAGACGCTGGAAGTCGCCTCGGCCGATGCCCAGCGCGAATGCGTGATCGCAGGCCTGGGGATTGCACTGCTCACCCGTCACGCGGTGAACATGGAACTGGCCACGGGAATGCTCAAGGAGTTGCCGGTGGAAGAACTGCCGCTGTACCGCAGCTGGTGCGTGGTGCAGTCGAAAGCCAAGCGGCAGTCGCCGGTAGCCTTGGCCTTTCTGGCATTCATCCGCAGCGAACGTGTGCTGATCAGCGCGCTTGTTGAGCGCTTTTCGGGGAAGTTGCTGCCGACGCCTGCCACACCGTGAGCGCTTGCAGCTCCGGGTAGTCGGCGAGTTGGCGCAGCAGCTGGCGCTGGTCGCAATAGCTTTCGATCGCCCGGCGATACTCCATGCGGCGCTGATCTTTTTCCTGCTGCTTGCGAGCCTTGGCGCTCGGTTGGTAAGAGCCATCGAAGTCACGAGCCATTTGCTGTCTCCCTGATCGAGTGCGGGAGTTTCAGACTGGCTCGGGGGGTTTACCGTTTGGCTGTGAATCCGTGACAAAACCGTGAATATTCACGGCCTCGCTCACTCATCCATCGCCTTGATCGACTTCGGCGACAGGCGCAGGCTGCGCAAGCTGCGCTTCACGCTCTTGAGGTGATTGACCAGGCTCGGCCCGCGCGCCATGGCCACGCCCATCGCCAGCACGTCGATCACCACCAGGTGCGCGATACGCGAAGTCAGCGGGGTGTAGATCTCGGTGTCTTCATGCACATCGATCGCCAGGTTGACGGTCGACAGCTCCGCCAGAGGCGTCTGGCTCGGGCACAGGGTGATCAGGTTGGCGCCACTCTCTCGTACCAGGTTGGCAGTGATCAGCAAGTCCTTGGAGCGCCCCGACTGGGAAATGCACACGGCCACATCACCCGGCTTCAGCGTTACCGCCGACATTGCCTGCATGTGCGGGTCGGAATAAGCGGCCGCGTTGAGCAGCAGGCGGAAGAACTTGTGCTGGGCGTCGGCAGCTACCGCACCTGAAGCGCCGAAGCCGTAGAACTCCACACGCTGCGCCTGGGCCATGGCCGACACAGCCTGCTGCAGGGCATGCGGATCAAGCTGCTCGCGCACTTCCATCAGCGTGTGCAGGGTCGTGTCGAAGATCTTCAGGCTGTAGTCGGCGACCGAGTCGTCTTCGTGGATGGCGAACTGACCAAAGCTCGCACCCGCCGCCAGACTTTGCGCCAGCTTCAGCTTGAGGTCCTGGAAGCCCGAGCAACCGATCGCCCGGCAAAAGCGCACGATGGTCGGCTCGCTGATGCCCACGTTGTGCGCCAGATCGGCCATGGAGCTGTGCATCACGGCAGCCGGGTCGAGCAGCACGTGGTCCGCGACTTTGAGTTCCGATTTGCGCAGCAGGTGGCGCGATTGGGCGATATGTTGCAACAGATTCACGGGCTGGACTCGGTTATGATCGGCTGGCCGGGACGTAGCTTTCTTGTAGTTATACTACATGGACGCCAACCCGCCCAGTTAAACGAACGTGGAGAGTGGTGGTTTGACGATTCCTTGCGACATTCTGGTGTTCGGTGGCACGGGTGATCTGGCCCTGCACAAGTTGCTGCCGGCGCTCTATCACCTGTATCGCGAGGGGCGCCTGGACATTGCCGTGCGCGTCATCGCCCTGGCGCGTCGCAACCTGTCGCGCGATGACTACCTCAAGCTCGCCGAACGCCATTGCCGGGCCCAGATTGCCCGCAGCGACTTCGACGAAGAAGTGTGGCGACGTTTTTCCGCGCGCCTCGACTACTTCCCCATGGACGCATCGCAGAGCGCCGACTTCGGCCGCCTGGCACGCTTCCTCGGGGAGCCTGGCGGGCTTACTCGCATCTACTACCTCGCCACTGCCCCCAACCTGTTCGTACCGATTGCCAAGCACCTGCACATCGCCGGGCTGGCCGACAACGAAGCCCGCATCGTGCTGGAGAAACCCATCGGCCACTCGCAGGAATCGGCCATCGCCATCAACGAAGCGATCGGCAGCGTGTTCGAGGAGAGCCAGGTATTTCGCATCGACCACTACCTGGGCAAGGAGACCGTGCAAAACCTCATGGCCCTGCGCTTTGCCAATGCCCTGCTCGAACCGGTGTGGCGCAATGGCCAGATCGACCATGTGCAGATCAGTGTGTGTGAAACCCTGGGGGTAGAGAACCGCGGCGGCTACTACGACCGGGCAGGCGCGACCCGCGATATGCTGCAGAACCACTTGCTGCAGCTACTGTGCCTGGTGGCCATGGAACCTCCTGCGCAATTTGAAGCCGAGGCCGTGCGCGACGAAAAAGTGAAGATCCTGCGCGCGCTGAAGCCGATAAATGGCCAGGACGTGCAGGACAAGACCGTACGTGGCCAGTACGGTGCCGGACACATCGGCGGGCAGGAAGTGCCGGCCTACTACTTCGAAAAGGATGTGGACAACGACAGCGATACCGAAACCTTCGTCGCCGTGCAGGCGCACATCGACAACTGGCGCTGGGCCGGCGTGCCCTTCTACCTGCGAACCGGCAAACGCATGGCGCGGCGCTCGTCGCAGATCGTGATCCAGTTCAAGCCCGTGCCCCATGAGCTGTTCAGCGGTGGTCAGGCCAACCAGCTACTGATCCAGTTGCAACCAGACGAGCGCATCAGCCTGCGCATGATGACCAAGAGCCCTGGCAAGGGCATGCGCCTGGAACCTGTGGACCTCGACCTCAACCTGGCCCAGGTGTTTGGCCAGACCCGCCGGTGGGAGGCTTACGAGCGTCTGTTGCTGGATGTGCTGGAGGGGGATTCGACGCTGTTCATGCGACGCGACGAAGTGGAAGCCGCCTGGGCCTGGATCGACGCCATCCTCAAAGGCTGGGACGAGCACTTCCAGCCACCCCGGCACTATGCGGCCGGGAGCAATGGCCCTGATCAGGCAAACAGCCTGCTGGCCGGGCACGGCAGGCATTGGCATAGCTGAAAGTTTGCCCGATACCAGCGCTTGCTTGCAGCAGCGAAAGTGGCGCGGCGTCTGTTGGCGCCACTTTCAACTGCAAAGGCATTCATCATGAATAAAATCGAAAACCTCTATGCGTACAACAACGAAGTCCCAGGCCAGCCAACCTGCTTCGAGGTTCAGGGAACCGTGACCGTTGCCCACCCAGGCATCGAGCCTGTTCTGGCAGAACCCAAGGTACGCCACAAAGGCGGCTGGGAAGTTCTCCAGCTCACACTGGTAGACAGTGGGGAGCCGGCGATCCAGGTGTTGACCGAAAAGCCAGTATTTTTCAGGCGCGAGGGCGCAAGTCCCTGGAAAGGCCTGGAAATCATGCATGCCGACGGTTCGCAAAGGGTTGAAATCGAGCACCGCGTAGCCATCAACTGATGTCTGGCCATGCCAGATCGACTTCAGGCGTTGATCTGGCTGGCGCGGTGCAACAAACCGATGAGCGACAGTACCTGAAGGTGAATATTTATACAGTAGGTGTTTGCCCCGTAACCGGCCTCCCCCTAGAATGGCCGGATGCACACAGATGACCTCTCCCTACTGCTCAATTCCCTCAACGATGCCCAACGCCAGGCTGTCGCGGCCACGCTCGGGCGCCAACTGGTGCTCGCGGGCGCCGGTTCCGGTAAAACCCGCGTGCTGGTGCACCGCATCGCCTGGCTGATCCAGGTGGAGCAGGCCTCGCCGCACTCGATCCTGTCGGTGACCTTTACCAACAAGGCGGCCGCCGAGATGCGCCAGCGGATCGAGCAACTGCTGGGCATCAACCCGGCGGGCATGTGGGTCGGCACCTTCCACGGCCTGGCGCACCGCCTGTTGCGCGCGCATTGGCAGGAAGCTCGCCTGGTACAGAACTTCCAGATTCTCGACAGCGATGACCAGCAGCGCCTGATCAAGCGGGTGATGCGCGAGCTCGGCCTGGACGAGCAGAAATGGCCCGCGCGCCAGGCGCAGTGGTTCATCAACGGGCAGAAGGACGAGGGCCTGCGGCCACAGCATATCCAGGCCAGTGGCGACCTGTTCCTGCAGACCATGCGCGATGTCTATAGCGCCTACGAACAGGCCTGTGAGCGCGCCGGGGTCATCGACTTCTCGGAATTGCTGCTTCGCGCCCTCGACCTGTGGCGCGACCACCCTGGCCTGTTGGAGCACTACCAACGGCGCTTCCGCCACCTGCTGGTCGACGAGTTCCAGGACACCAACGCCGTGCAGTACGCCTGGTTGCGCCTGCTGGCAGGCAAGCATGGCGGCAGCCTGATGGCGGTGGGCGACGACGACCAGTCGATCTACGGCTGGCGCGGCGCCAAGATCGAGAACATCCATCAGTACACTGCCGACTTCCCCGACGCCGAGATGATCCGCCTGGAGCAGAACTACCGCTCTACCGGCGGCATCCTCAAGGCCGCCAACGCCCTCATCGCCAACAACAGTGGGCGCCTGGGCAAGGAGCTGTGGACCGACCTGGGCGAAGGCGAGCCGCTGACGCTGTACGCCGCCTATAACGAGCACGACGAAGCCCGTTATGTGGTGGAGACCATCGAGAGCCTGATCAAGGGCGGCTGTTCGCGTAACGATGTCGCCATCCTCTATCGCTCCAACGCCCAGTCGCGGGTGCTGGAAGAGGCCCTGCTGCGCGAGCGCATTCCTTACCGCATCTATGGCGGCCAGCGCTTCTTCGAGCGTGCCGAGATCAAGAACGCCATGGCCTACCTGCGCCTGCTCGAAGGCCGAGGCAACGACGCGGCGCTGGAGCGGGTGATCAACGTACCACCGCGCGGCATCGGCGAGAAAACCGTCGAAGCCATCCGCGACCATGCCCGCCACAGTCAGCTGTCGATGTGGGAGGCCATGTGTCAGCTGATTGCCGCCAAGGCACTCAAGGGCCGTGCAGCGGGTGCGCTGGGCGCCTTTATCGAACTGATCGAGAACCTGGCCGGCAAGGTCGCGGACATGCCCTTGCACACGATGACCCAAACGGTCATCGAGCAGTCCGGGCTGATCATCTATCACCAGGAAGAAAAAGGTGAAAAGGGTCAGGCACGGGTAGAAAACCTCGAGGAACTGGTCAGCGCCGCGCGCAACTTCGAAGCCAGCGATGACGACGCCGACCTTTCACCGCTGTCGGCCTTCCTCGGCCATGCCTCGCTGGAAGCGGGCGAATCCCAGGCCGACGAGCACGAAGACAGCATCCAGCTCATGACCCTGCACAGCGCCAAGGGCCTGGAATTCCCCTATGTGTTCCTGGTGGGCATGGAAGAAGGCCTGTTCCCGCACAAGATGAGCCTGGAAGAGCCCGGCCGCCTGGAAGAAGAGCGCCGCCTGGCCTACGTGGGTATTACCCGCGCCATGCGCCAGCTGATCATGACCTACGCCGAAACACGGCGCCTTTATGGCAGCGAGACCTACAACAAGGTATCGCGTTTCGTCAGGGAAATTCCGTCGGGGCTGGTTCAGGAAGTACGCTTGTCCAACAGCGTCAGCCGCCCGTTCGGTGGCGCGCAAGCCAGCACCAGCAGCCTGTTCGCCAACGCCAGCATCCCGCAGACCGCCTTCAGTCTCGGCCAGCGCGTGCAACATTCGGTGTTCGGTGAAGGGGTCATCCTCAACTTCGAGGGATCTGGCGCCCAGGCTCGGGTGCAGGTCAACTTTGCCGAAGGCAGCAAGTGGCTGATGCTGGGGTATGCCAAGCTCGAGGCCATCTGAGGCCTTGATGCTGCTATCGCCGGCATGCCGGCTCCCACGGGGGCCGGCTCGGTCAGGCTTGTAACCTTCAGGCAAAAGCTCGAAACATTATGTCGCTGGTCATGTGCCGTGGAACCTGTGCACCATGACGCGCGTGCAATCCACAACAGGGGAAATCCCATTTATGCAACGTTTTCTTAGCATCGCACTGGCGCTCTGCGTCGGCCTGACGCTGAGCCTGGACGCCAACGCCAAACGTTTCGGCGGCGGCAAGAGCTCGGGCTCCGCGCCTATCCACCAGACCCGCCAGGCCACGCCAACCACGCCTGCCGCCGCGCCGACCGCTCCAGGCCGCGCCCCGGCCGCTGCCAGCGGTGCTTCGCGCTGGTTGGGCCCACTGGCCGGCCTCGCCGCTGGTGGCCTGCTGGCTTCCATGTTCATGGGTGACGGCTTCGAGGGCTTCCAGATCATGGACTTCCTGATCGTCGCGCTCATCGCCTTCCTGGTGTTCCGCTTCATCGCCGCGCGCCGCCGCCAGCAGCAGCCGCAAATGGCCGCACCTGGCCACGCGCCGTTCCAGCGTGAAGCCCATCACCAGCCTGCCCAGCCGTCCGTCTTTGGTGGTTCGGCCGCACCTGCCGCTGCTCCCGCTCCGGTGATCAACGCACCAGCCTGGTTCAACGAGCAGAGCTTCCTGGCAGCCGCCCGCAGCCACTTCCAGTCGCTGCAGCAGCACTGGGATGCCAACGAGATGGACAAGATCGCCGAGTTCGTCACCCCGCAAATGCTCGAGTTCCTCAAGCGCGAGCGTGCTGACCTGGGTGATGGCTTCCAGTCCACCTACATCGATAACCTCGATGTGCAACTGGACGGTGTCGACGATCGTGCCGACCGTACCGACGCCACCCTGACCTTCCGTGGCTTGTCGAAGACCTCGCGCTTCGACCAGGGCGAAGCCTTCAGCGAAAGCTGGCACATGGTTCGCGCCCAGGGCGAGAACCAGCCTTGGCTGGTCGCCGGTATCCGTCAAAACGGTTAACCGTCGCACGTTGCACAAAAAACCCCGGGCTTGTCCCGGGGTTTTTGCTTTTGCCAGAGCGGCCTACTAGGGTATAACGCGCAGCGTTGTCATCAAGGTCAGAGGATGTGAACCGTGGAAGAAGTGATCGAACAACTCCGTGAAGCCAATGAACCCGTACCGGTGCCGCTGGAGCTTCCCGATGAAGATCAACTGGTCGAGGTCGAGGAACAGCTGTTCATCAACATTCCGTTCGTGTTCAAGGAGTTCCTGCTGACCGTCAGCGATGTGGTGTACGGCTCGCTCGAGCCGGTAACCGTCACCGACCCACAGTCGCACACCTACCTGCCCGACGTGGCGGCCAATGCCTGGGATGCCGGTGTTCCGCGCGACCTGATCCCGCTGTGCCAGGATGGCGACAACTACTACTGCGTCGAGGAAGACGGCACCGTGGTGTTGTGGGATGGCGACGAAGAAAGCGTCGGTGAGGACAGCTGGGAATCAGTGTGGCACTGGGCACGGGATGTCTGGCTGGAAAGCTGATCGAGAACCAATTGCAAAAAATGATGGCTACAAGCCATCTTCAATCGTAGAATCGCCAGGCTTTCTGCGCCTGGCGACATCGCAACCGCTCCATCCCCTCGGACTTCGATGAACGCTCGCGCAGAGGGCATGCCCTCAATGCGTATGGTCGCGGCTGTTCTCAAGGGTTTCCAGCAAAGCGATCTGCATGCGCGAATGCACGCGAATGAACCAGCGCCACAGCAGTGCCACCACCGCCGCCGCCACCACTGCGATGATCAGCAACAGCTCGTTGGTTGGCAGAATGCTCGCGGACAGCGCTGACAGCAGCAGGAAAATCACCAGCAGCGACAACAGCGGAATCACCTCGGCAACCACGCGGCGCACACGCTGGGTATGCCGCCCGGCCATTTCCGGCTTGACCCCCATCTCCGCCAGCAGCATCGACAGCGCCTTGAGCTTGCGGTACGCCGCGATCAGGAACGGCAGCGACAACAACAGTGCCGCTCCCCAGATCACGGCCTTCTGCTGGCTCACATCACTGACCCATTCAGCGAGCCATTCGCCGATGCGGCCAGCGAAGTAGCCACCGCTGAAGAAGATCGCGATGACCAGCGCCAGGTTCACACCCACCTGCAACAGGATGCGCCGGATCATTGCCGCCAGCATGGCGCTCTCGCCTTGCGGCTGAATGCTGCGCAGCCATTCGCCATAAAGCGACAGGACGCGCGACAGCCGACTGGGCATCACCCTGCCAAGCTTCAGTGAAAGCGGATCAGCCGCGCGGATGAGGTATGGCGTCAGCAGTGTGGTGATAGCCGAAACAGCCACTGCCACCGGATAGAGGAAGTCGCTGGTCACCTGCAGGGTCATGCCCAATGCCGCGATGATGAAGGAGAATTCGCCAATCTGTGACAGCCCCATGCCCACGCGCAACGAAGTACGCCCGTCGTTGCCGGCGATGAATGCCCCCATGCCGCAGGAAAGCATCTTGCCCAGCACGACCGCCAGGGTGATGACCACGATCGGCCAGGCGTAATCGAGCAACACCTGCGGGTCGATCATCAAGCCAATGGCCACGAAGAAGATGGCGCTGAACAGGTCACGCACCGGCTCGATCAACCGCTCGATCTTCAACAGCTGACGCGACTCGGCCATGATCGCACCGATCAGGAACGCACCCAGCACCATGCTGTACTCGAGCTTGACCACCAGCAGGCAGAAACCGAAGCACAGGCCCAGCACGGTGATGAGCAACATTTCGTTGCTCTCGAACTTCGCCACATAGGCCAGCAAGCGCGGTACCAGCAAAATGCCGATGACCAGCGCGACGATCATGAACAGCGACAGCTTGCCCACGGTGGAGAACACTTCCCCGGAGCTGACCGAGCCGCTGACCGCGATACCCGACAGCAAGGCAATGATGCCGATGCCGAGAATGTCCTCGACGATCAGCACGCCAAAGATCAGCTGGGCAAAACGCTCGTTCTTCATCTTCAGGTCGTTGAGCGCCTTGACGATGATGGTGGTCGAGGAAATCGCCAGGATGGCACCCAGGAACAGCGAATCCATGGTGTTCCAACCGAACCAGCGGCCAATCTCGAAACCGATCCAGATCATCAGGACGATTTCGAGGAACGCCGCGATGAACGCCGTGGCCCCCACCTTGAACAACTTGCGCAGGCTGAACTCCAGCCCCAGACAGAACATCAGGAAGATGACACCCAGCTCGGCCAGGGTCTTGATCGTGTCTTCGTCGTGGATAAGGCCGAATGGCGGGGTGTGCGGGCCGATGATGAAGCCGGCGACGATGTAGCCCAGTACCACAGGCTGCTTGAGGCGATGAAAGAGGATCGTCACCACCCCCGCGACCAGCATGATCACTGCCAAGTCCTGGATGAAGCTGATGGCATGCATGGCGCGATTCTCCTTTCTCGATGCCCGTTGTCTCGCTGCGTCGGCAGACCACTCCTCTGCCAAGGCAAACCCGAGCGAGCAGCAAGTACATACTGTATTGAATGCAGGAAAGCCCATGTTGCATGGGCGTACTCAGGTTAACATCGCACCCCGCCGCAAAATGCCGGTGCAATATGTAGAAACAGATCGGCTGGTCAACGGCCTGTGATGGCGTGATCGGCGTGACCATGCCGCGTCCGCCAACGTCCCGTACCAAAGGCAAACTTCATGAGGGGATACAGAAGTGTCAGCAGATAACGACCCCGATTGGCCCGATTCAGCGCAACCTCACCGTGAGCACACTATGGAACCTGGAAACGCCCAGCTGAGCATGACCGTCCTGATGACCCCGGACATGGCCAACTTTTCTGGCAACGTACATGGCGGCACCTTGCTCAAGTACCTCGACGAAGTGGCTTATGCCTGCGCGAGCCGTTATGCCGGCAGCTATGTGGTAACCCTGTCGGTCGACCAGGTGATCTTCCGCGAACCCGTGCATGTCGGCGAACTGGTGACCTTCCTCGCTTCGGTCAACTACACCGGTAACACCTCGATGGAAGTGGGTATCAAGGTGGTTACCGAAAACATCCGTGAGCGCTCGGTCCGCCATTCCAACAGCTGCTTCTTCACCATGGTCGCGGTGGACGACAACCGTCGACCGGTGCCCGTCCCCCCGCGCCAGCCGCACTCGAGCGAAGAGAAGCGCCGCTTCCTGCAGGGCCAGCAGCGCCGCCAGATCCGCCAGGAACTGGAAAAGCGCTATCAGGACCTGAAGACCGATTCGATTTAAAACGCCAGGCGCTGCGCCTCGAAGCGCACGCGCGGATGGGCGATGCGATCCTGGGCCCGCACCAGCTGCAGTTCGTAGCTGGCACTGGCCTGGGTTTCCAGCAGCACCTCATGCACGGCGGCTGCGGTGAATTCGAATGCCTGCAACCAGCTGTCGCCGAGCAGCACGCGGGCCAGGAACAACCCCGAGGTCAGGTCGCCCACCCCCACCGGCTGGCGCGGAAACGCCAGCAGCGGGCGGCGCAGGTGCCAACTCTGGTCGCGGGTCACCAGCAGCATCTCGAACATGTCCGCCTCCCGGTCCGGATAGGCCAGGTGCTTGACCAGCACCACTTGCGGGCCGCGCTCGAGCAGGCTGCGCGCCATGCTGACGCAATCCTCCAGTGATTGCGCTCGCCGGCCACAGAAGCTGTCCAGTTCCAGCTGGTTCGGGCAGAGGATGTCGGCCTGGGTGGCAGCCTCGTCGAGCAGGAACTCGCTGACTTCCTGAGGAACGATGCAGCCCTTTTCCGGATGGCCCATGACCGGGTCACACAGGTACAACGCCTTCGGGTTCACGGCCTTGATGCGCTGCACACCGGCGAGGATCGCTCGGCCCTGTTCGGCGCTGCCCAGGTAACCAGACAGAACGGCATCGCAATGGCCCAACTCACCAATGTTGGCAATACCTTCCACCAACGCAGGAATTTGCGCCGGCGCAAGCACTTCACCCGCCCACTGGCCATACTGAGTGTGATTGGAGAACTGCACGGTATTGAGCGGCCAGACATTGACCCCGATACGCTGCATTGGAAACACCGCGGCGCTGTTTCCGGCGTGGCCGAACACCACGTGAGACTGGATGGCGAGCAGATGCGGGGTACGTTTCATGCGCAAGGTTTCCACAGTTGTTTCAAGGATTGTGCGTCGCAAAGTATGAACTCGATTGCCACCTGTACGACAGACCAGGGACACAGTTAAGCTGGTTCGACCTGTTTGGAGCATACGCAAATGTTGACCCTGGAGAATCTCTTCCTACTGATGCTGGTGGCCACCGCAGGCGCTTGGCTGTGGCACAACCATGGCCTGCGCGAAAAGGCCCTGGAGCGGGTCAAGCAGCACTGCGCCAAACTGGACCTGGAACTGCTCGACGATGCCGTCGCGCTCAAGCGTATCGCCTTCGTTCGCGACGCCAACGGCCGCAAGCGCCTGGCGCGCGTGTACGCCTTCGAGTTCACCGTGACGGGCGAACAGCGCCACCCTGGCAGCGTGACCCAGTTCGGCGCCCACAGCATGCAGATCGAGCTGGCGCCCTACCCGTTCGAGATCAAGACGCCACCCAGGGCCGACAACGTGATCGAAATGCAGCAGTGGCGCCAGGAGCACAATCGCTGGCACAACTGATCAGCGAACCCGGCACTGTTGCAGTGCCGCCTGCAGCGCCTGCCGGGGCTGTGGCTGATCGAAGATCAGCTCGATGCGGCTGTCCCGGCGCCATTCGCTCGACTGCCATTCTGGCAGCTTGCCATCCAGGCCATTGAACGACTGCCAGCCCAGGGGGCTGTGGATAACCCCCTTGGCTCGGCGCCAGCTAAAACTGTTCAGGAAGCTGCGCAAACGTTGCAGTTCAAAGCGCTGGCTCGGGTGCCAGCGCCATCCAATACTCCAGCCTCCCTCGCCGTTGCCAGCCACGCAGATGGGTTGAAGCGGATCTGTCCACAGGCTGCCTTGTAGCTCGGCAGAATTATCCACAGCCAAGTCATCAACAGAAACGCCTGGAGAATGCCTTGTGGATGAAGTGGGCAGGTAGCTCAGGTGGAGCTGCCCCTGTTCAGTCCAGAACCCTTTACCAGCTGAAATATCCTTATTTATCAATAACCTGGAATTTTCATCAACAGCCTCTCCCTTGTTCAGGACGATCAATGCAGCAGCAGCGAGCGCCTGTTGTTGAGCGTCGCAAAGGCGCTCCCCTCTGGCCAGCGCCTGAGCGTCCACTACCATCACCAGTGGTTGTACCGCCAGCACGCCAATCCAAGGGGCTCGCCCAAGTTGATCCAGCAACTGCAAAGGGTGGCCGAGCCCTGAAGGCTCGATGAACAATCGGTCCGGGCGTGCCTTGCGCAACAGCCGACCCAGGCCGACCTGAAAGGGCATGCCATTGACGCAGCACAGGCATCCCCCAGCCACCTCGGCGATGGCAATGCCATCCTGGTCGCTGGCGAGCAGTGCCGCATCGAGGCCGATCTGGCCGAACTCGTTGACCAACACCGCCCAACGCTCGGCTTCCGGGCGCTGAGCCATCAACTGGCGAATCAGGCTGGTCTTGCCAGCCCCCAAGGGGCCGGCAATGACATGGGTGGGAATGTTCTGCAGCATGCGATCACTTCGGGGTGGAGGTGCCCTCACTATGCCCCGTAACGCCCGCCAGTCAAGGTTGCCCGCGCGTGTGGATATCCACAGCGGATACCCACAGGCCTCAAACGGCGTCCTGGTCATGCCAGGGCCCGAACGGGTCGGGCAGGTGGACCCAGCCTGTCGCACCCAAGGCCATCTCTTCGTGGTCAAGCAGGCAGTCTTCCAGCGCTGTGGATAACCTGCCGAAGTCGATATTCTGCCCGATGAACACCAGCTCCTGCCGGCAATCACCGCTCCAGTGCCTTAGAATCTGCGCCGCGCCTTGCTCGTCCTGCGGCCAATGCTCCCGCGGCACGAAACGCCACCAACGCCCCGCGAGCCCATGGCGCATCATGCCGCCCGCCTGCGACCAGCTCCCGGCCTCCTGGTATTTGCTGGCCAACCAGAAGAAACCCTTCGAGCGCAACAGCCGGCCGTTATCCCATTCGCTGTGGATAAAATCGAAGAAGCGTTGAGGGTGCAGGGGCCTGCGGGCTGTCCAGGTGGTTGCTGCGATGCCGTACTCTTCGGTTTCAGGTACATGCTCACCGCGCAGTTCCCGCAACCAGCCTGGCGACTGCGCAGCTTGCTCGAAGTCGAACAACCCTGTATCGAGAATCCGCTCCAGGGGCAGCTGGCCCATGACCATCGGCACGATCTGCGCACGTGCGTTGAGACTGCGCAGAATGGCGGTGAGCTCTTCACGATCGTGCTGGCTGATTAGATCGATCTTGCTCAAGAGCAACACGTCCGCGAACTCGACCTGCTCGATCAGCAAGTCAGTGATCGAGCGCTCGTCCTCGTCGCCCAGGGTTTCACCACGGCTCGCCAGGCTGTCAGCTGCCTGATAGTCACGCAGGAAATTCAACCCATCGACCACGGTGACCATGGTGTCCAGGCGCGCCATGTCGGACAGACTGCGGCCCTGCTCGTCGCGGAAGGTGAAGGTTTCGGCCACGGGCAACGGTTCGGCGATACCGGTGGACTCGATCAGCAAGTAATCGAAACGACCCTCGCCGGCCAGTCGCGCGACCTCTTCCAGCAGGTCCTCGCGCAAGGTGCAGCAGATGCAACCATTGCTCATCTCCACGAGCTTCTCTTCGCCACGGTTCAGGCTGACATTGCGCTGCACCTCACTGGCGTCGATGTTGATCTCACTCATGTCGTTGACGATCACGGCGACCCGAAGGTCCTGACGATTGCGCAGTACATGATTGAGCAAGGTGCTTTTTCCGGCCCCGAGAAAGCCGGAAAGCACGGTGACGGGAAGACGGTGGGGCATGGCGGAACCTCTCAGGCGGGGGCATTCGAAATGATGCATTGCACAATGTTATAAGGTAACAATACAATTTCGCCAAGCCGCATTCATCGATTCCAGCCTGGTACCGCCATGAACAGCCTGACCCTTCCCGATATATGGCCGATGCCGGCGTCAACCTGATAGATGGCCAGTCTCGGGGCATTCACATGTCCAGGCTGTATCTGGCCCTGGAACGCCTCGAACATCAGCCACTGACACCTTCCACTATCCATGGCTTGCTGGAAGCGCTTATCACCAGTCATGAAGGGCTCTCTACTGCAGCGCATTTGCGATTGGACTTCGATCACCCGTTGAAGCGACCTGCCTTGGTCAGCCCACTGACGGGCTGGAAGCGCTATCAGGTCAGCATCGAAGCCAGGCTCGAAAACGAGATGTTCCACGTGGAACTATTTGTGCCCGCCGACTTCATCGAGCGCTGCAGGCGCTGGATTGGTCGACCGGCTTCACCCTTCGCGTGGAGCATGCAGAGAGCCTGCATGCCCACGACACAGTCGCCAGCAGCCAGTGGCAATGGTAGGTATCAGCTGCGGGGCTTGACGGTTCCACAATCATTGCCAAGCCAGACGGCCCGGGTATTCATGCTGCCCTGCTGCTGCACGCCAGATGCATTGAAGGTGCCGTTTACCTGGGTAGTGAATTCCTTGTCGCTCAAGAACGTCGCCTGACCTTTGCCCTGGGCCTTGGGGCAGCTGAACTCGAACTTCCATACGTTCCCGGTACGGTCGGTAATTTTCTGAGTACAGCCAGACTGGGGATCCTGCAACGGAATATCGTTGGTCTGCACCTGCTCCTGCGTCAGGCACGAGCGAACGCCGTTACCCCCGACCGTGATGCCCTGCTTGGCCAATACCCCTTCCATCATTGCCCGTTGCTCAGGCGGCAGATTCTTCAATTGCCCCAGCATGAACTGCATGTCAGGCAACGGCTTGCCGTCGACCTGCATATTGCTGGTGGTCAGCTCCCACAGGCCAGGTTGCAACATCTGCGCATGCACCAGTGGGCTGCTCAGGCCAAGGGCAAGTGCCAGCAGTGGCAGACGTATCTTCATGAACCAACGCTCCTCGAAAAACCGGCCAACGGGCCGGGGTGAGCCTTAGACGCCAAATCCGCATTCAGGTTGCAACGCGGGTCTGTAACGTGTTCTGTTATCCGCTGTGTATTCGGCAAGCAGGATGCGTATGGATTACCACAGCCCCTACTTCTTCGGCTACGTGCTCGGCATCATTCATTTGCTTGGCATCATCGCGGCGTTGCATGCGGTGTTCACCGTGCGTACCGCCCAGGGCGCAATCGCCTGGGCCATGTCACTGTTCTTCATCCCCTACTTCACATTGATCCCCTACCTGATCTTCGGCGCTCGCTCGTTCTACGCCTACATCCAGGCCCGGCGCCAGGCCAACCAGGAAATGCACGTGGCCATGGCCAACCTCAATTGGCGCCCGTGGGTGGAAGAGGCGCTCACGGCGCGGGAGTCGCAAAGCTATGCCGCCTTGCGTGCCATGCCGAAACTCGGCCGTATGCCGTGTCTGGCCAATAACCAAGTAAAGCTTCTGATCGATGGCCAGGCCACGTTCGATGCCATCTTCGACGCCATTGCCCAGGCACGGAAAGTGGTACTGGTACAGTTCTTCATCATCCACGACGACACCCTCGGCAAGGCCCTGCAGCAATTGCTGCTGCGCAAGGCGGCCGAGGGGGTGCAGGTATTCGTGCTGTATGACCGGGTCGGTAGCCATGCCCTGCCCGCCAGCTACAGTCAGGCACTTCGTGAAGGTGGCGTGCAGATCCACGCCTTCGCCACCCGTCGCGGCCTGTTCAATCGCTTCCAGGTAAACTTCCGCAACCATCGCAAGATCGTCGTGGTCGATGGCATGGCCGGGTTCATTGGCGGGCACAATGTCGGGGACGAATACCTCGGCGCCCACCCCCATCTTTCACCCTGGCGCGATACCCATGTGCAGATCAGCGGCCCGGTGCTGGCCTGCCTGCAAGAGTCGTTCGCCGAGGACTGGTACTGGGCTGCCCGGCAACTGCCACCGCTGATCTTGCCGGACGCTTATCCTGACAACGGCGTGCTCTGCCAGGCACTGGCAAGCGGCCCTGCCGATCCCCAGGAAACCTGTTCGCTGTTCTTCCTCGAGGCCATCCATTCCGCCACACGGCGGGTATGGATCACCAGCCCGTACTTCATCCCCGACGAGGCAGTGTTCGCGGCCATGCGGCTGGCGGTGCTGCGCGGGGTGGATGTGCGAGTGCTGATACCGGCACGACCCGACCATCGCATCGTCTATGCCGCATCCAGTCTGTTCGCATTCGAGGCAGTGCGCGCAGGCGTGCGCATGTTCCGCTACCAGCCGGGCTTCCTGCATCAGAAGGTGGTGCTGGTGGACGACGAGGTCAGTGCGATTGGCAGCGCCAATCTGGACAACCGCTCGTTCCGGCTCAACTTCGAGATCACCCTGCTGACTGTCGACCGCGCATTCGCCGACAAGGTCGAGCGCATGTTGCTGGACGACTTCGAGCAGGCCAGGGAAATCACCGCAGAGGACAGCCGCGACACCCATCGCATCCAGCAACTCGGGATGCGCATCGCAAGGCTGATTTCACCGATCCTGTAACGAGACCGGGGCCGCTGATGCGGCCCCGGTTCATTGCTTCAGCGATACAGGTCTTCACGTGTCCACGGCAGGTCATGATGCCCGTCGGCATAAGGTTTCACCGCCAGGATCTGATGCAGGTTGATCCACCCTTTCTGGAAGGCATAGGCACACCCCGCCAGGTACAGCCGCCAGATGCGCAAGGTTTTCTCCGGCACCAGCGTCGCCGCCTTGTGCAACTGGTTCTCCAGGTTCTCGCTCCAGTGGTTCAGGGTCTTGGCGTAGTGCAGGCGCAGGCTCTCCACGTCCACTACTTCCAGCCCCGCTTCACAGATGCTCGCAGTGATCATCGACAAGTGCGGCAACTCGCCATGGGGGAACACATAGCGGTCGATGAACTCACCCGCGCCCCGCCCGACCGGGCGGCCATCGATATGCTTGGCGGTGATACCGTGGTTCATCACCACACCCCCTTCACGCACGGCTGCGAACAGCTTCTGGCTATACAGCGCCAGGTTGGCATGCCCGACATGTTCGAACATGCCCACGCTGACCACCTTGTCGAAGCGACCATCCTGGGGCAGGTCACGGTAGTCGAGGATCTGCAGGTCGACCTTGTCGGCCAGCCCCTCATCCTTGACCCGCTGCCGACCCAGTTTGAGCTGCTCCTTGCTCAAGGTGATACCGAAGACCTTGGCGCCATACTCGCGCGCGGCGAAACGCGACAACCCGCCCCACCCGCAACCCACGTCGAGCAAGTACTCACCCGCCTGCAGGCGCAACTTGCGGCACAGGTGGTCGAACTTGTCCTGCTGGGCCTGATCGAGGGTATTGTCCGGTTCGCGGAAGTAGGCGCAGGAATAGGCCATGTCCTGGTCGAGCCAGAGTTGATAGAAATCGTTGGAGACGTCGTAGTGATAGGAGATGGCCTGGGCATCAGTGGCCTTGTCGTGGGCCTGGCGCTGCGGCAGCGACTCTTCTTCCCCGGCCAGCAGCGCTTCGCTGAGTTCGTCGCACACCCGAATGGCCTCGCCGATATCACCTTCCAGCTCCAGCTTGCCTTCGACGAAGGCCGTCCCAAGCTGGGCCATGCTCGGATGGGTCAGCTGAGTGATCAGCTGCGGCTCCTTGACCAGGATGGTGACCTGCGGGCTAGGCCCCAGGTCGAACTGATTACCGTCCCATAGCTTAAGGCGCAGAGGCAGATGAAGACTCTGCAATGCCGGCGGAAGTTGCGCGAGCATGAACGACCCTCCTTTCCATTGTGGGCATGGCGCCTGTTAATTCGAACACGTTCGAAAGAGAGTAGTTCATTGCTGCACGCCCAACGCTAAACGCGACCATGGTCTAGAACCGAATGATCTTATCAGCGCAAGATTGTATACAATCCGCCGCGCTCAGCTTACCCTTGTGCCCCTCTCGCGCTTCTTCATCTGGAGTAGAAACCCATGAAATCCTATGACGTGGTGATCATCGGTGGCGGCCCTGGCGGCTACAACGCAGCCATTCGCGCCGGTCAGCTGGGCCTCAGTGTCGCCTGTGTGGAGGGTCGTTCGACCCTCGGCGGTACCTGCCTGAACGTCGGCTGCATGCCATCCAAGGCGTTGCTGCATGCTTCCGAGCTGTACGAGGCAGCCAGCGGTGACGAGTTCGCCCACCTCGGTATCGAAGTGAAGCCCACCCTGAACCTCGCCCAGATGATGAAACAGAAGGACGAAAGCGTTACCGGCCTGACCAAGGGCATCGAGTACCTATTCCGCAAGAACAAGGTCGACTGGATCAAGGGCTGGGGCCGCCTGGACGGCGTCGGCAGGGTCATCGTCAAGGCCGAGGATGGCAGCGAAACCCCATTGCAGGCCAAGGACATCGTCATCGCCACCGGCTCCGAACCCACCCCTCTGCCCGGTGTGACCATCGACAACCAGCGCATCATCGACTCCACCGGTGCCCTTTCCCTCCCCCAGGTACCCAAGCACCTGGTGGTGATCGGTGCCGGTGTCATCGGCCTGGAGCTGGGCTCGGTGTGGCGTCGCCTGGGCAGCCAGGTCACCGTGATCGAATACCTCGACCGTATCTGCCCAGGTACCGATGAAGAAACCGCCAAGACCTTGCAGAAAGCCCTCGCCAAGCAAGGCATGACCTTCAAGCTTGGCAGCAAGGTGACGCAGGCCACGGCGACGGCCGAAGGTGTCAGCCTTGTCCTGGAGCCTGCCGCCGGTGGTAATGCCGAGACCCTGCAAGCCGACTATGTGCTCGTCGCCATCGGCCGCCGTCCCTACACCAAAGGCCTGAACCTGGAAAGCGTGGGGCTGCAGACCGACAAGCGCGGCATGCTCGACAACCAGCACCATCGCACCTCGGTCCCGGGCGTCTGGGTGATCGGCGATGTCACTTCCGGCCCGATGCTGGCGCACAAGGCAGAGGACGAAGCGGTGGCGTGCATCGAACGCATCGCAGGCAAACCGCATGAGGTGAACTACAACCTGATCCCAGGGGTGATCTACACCCGTCCGGAGCTGGCCACGGTCGGCAAGACCGAGGAACAGCTCAAGGCCGAGGGCCGTGCCTACAAGGTCGGCAAGTTCCCCTTCACCGCCAACAGCCGGGCCAAGATCAACCACGAGACCGAAGGCTTTGCCAAGGTCATCGCCGACGCCAACACCGATGAAGTGCTCGGTGTGCACCTGGTCGGCCCGAGCGTCAGCGAGATGATCGGCGAGTTCTGCGTGGCCATGGAGTTCTCGGCTTCCGCCGAGGACATCGCCCTCACCTGCCACCCGCACCCGACCCGCTCCGAGGCCTTGCGCCAGGCAGCGATGAACGTGGATGGCATGGCCATGCAAATCTGACCACGGCCACGCTGCAACTTGACGCTCCGCAAGGGGCGTCAGGTTGCCAGCAACCCTGGCGATACCGACAATGGTCCCCGCCGCCCTGTCCAGAGATCGCCCATGCTGCCCCGCTTCGCTGCACTGATTTGCGCATTGAGCCTTGCCGGGTTCGCCCAGGCTGCCGCCACCCACTACCCGCTGACAATCGACAACTGTGGTGTACCGCAGACCTTTGCACAGGCACCCGAGCGCGCCGTCAGCATCGGCCAGGCCGGAACCGAGCTTCTGTATGCCCTGGGCTTGGGTAGCAAGCTTGCGGGCACCTCGCTTTGGTTCAACGACGTACTCCCCGAGTTCAAATCGCAGAACGACAAGGTCGAGCGGCTCGCCAACAACGAGCCGAGCTTCGAGGCCGTTGTCAGCAAGCGTCCACAGCTGGTCACCGTGCAGTTCGAATGGATGGTCGGCCCGCAGGGCGCGGTGGGTACGCGCGAGCAGTTCAACGAGCTGAGGGTCCCGACCTACCTGCTGCCGTCCGACTGCGAAGGCAAGGACAACCTGGTCGGTGCCGACGGCACCCGTCTCCAGCCGTTTCGCATCGCCAGCCTCTACAAGAGTGTCAGCCAGCTGGCAGAAATCTTCGACGTCCAGGACCGTGGTGCTGCGTTGAACGCCGATCTCGCCCATCGCCTGGATCGCGCCAGGCAGCAGCTCGCCGGCAAGGACCTGTCGGAAACCTCCGCGTTGTTCTGGTTCTCCAGCGCAGACCTGCACACCGACCCCTACGTCGCCGGTCGCCAGGGCGTGGCCGATTTCATGCTGCAGACCCTAGGTGTGCGCAATGTCGTCGAGTCCCATGAAGAATGGCCAACCGTCGGTTGGGAAACCCTGGCCAAGGCCAACCCGACATGGATCATCATCGCGCGCATGGACCGTCGTCGTTTCCCTGCAGACGATCACCAGAAAAAACTCGAATTCCTGCGAAGCGATCCCGTCACCCGTCAGATGGACGCGGTCAAGCAAGGCCGTATCGTCATCCTCGATGCCGATGCCATGCAGGCTGGCATCCGCCTGTTCCGGGGCCTGGAAACCCTGTCGAGCGCTTTCGCCACCGGCAAGGCGCCCGCCGATCAGTCAGCAGAAGTCAGTCTGACTCGCCACATGCCGTAGTGACCCAGGTGCAACGGCGCCAGCGGCTGCACATCGATGCGATGAAATGCCGCCACCGGGCACTGCAGCACATGCAACATCGCCGCCCGGATGACCATCGGGTGCGTCACGGCAACCCAATGACCAGGCGCAGCGAAGCCGTCCAGCCAGCAGGCCACGCGCTGGCAGAGGTCAGCGATCGACTCGCCGCCATGGGGCGCTGATCCGGGGTCGGTCATCCATGCCTGGAGCAGGTCTGGCTCATCAAGTTGCAGTGCCTTCAGCGACATACCCTTCCAGCGCCCCAGATCGCAGTCACGCAATGCCAGTTCCACGGCAGGCTGCAGCCCCAGCAGGCTCGCCGTCTGCGTGGCACGCAGCTCAGGGCCGGTGAGGCTGCCTGCCCCTGGTGGCAAGGCCAGGGGCTGCGTCTTGACGGGCTGGAGCCCTTCCCCATCGACGTGAAATCGGCCCAACCGCTGCGCTTCGGTCGGTGCATGGCAGATCAACGTGAGATGGGTGGCCTTCATGGCTGGACCTTAGTGGACGCAAACCACGACAAGGTACATCAAACCGTGGCGCGCAGTGAGCGAGCGGCAGCGACCATGTTCACCAGGGCCGCTTCGGTCTCCGGCCAGGCACGGGTCTTCAGGCCGCAGTCCGGGTTGACCCACAGGCGCTCGGCAGGAATACGCTGGGCAGCCTTGTTCAGCAACTTGATGATCTCGTCCCTGGTCGGCACCCGCGGCGAATGGATGTCGTAGACACCCGGGCCGATCTCGTTCGGGTAGTCGAACTGCTCGAAAGCCTCCAGCAGCTCCATGTCCGAACGTGAGGTCTCGATGGTGATGACATCCGCGTCCATTGCCGCGATCGACTCGATCACGTCGTTGAACTCGCTGTAGCACATGTGGGTGTGGATCTGCGTTTCGTCACGCACACCGGATGCGCACAGGCGGAAGGCTTCGGTTGCCCAGTCGAGGTAGCCAGCCCAGGCGCTCTTGCGCAGCGGCAGGCCTTCGCGGAAGGCGGCTTCATCGATCTGCACGATCTTGATCCCTGCGGCCTCCAGGTCGACCACCTCGTCGCGAATGGCCAGGGCAAGCTGGCGCGCCTGCACTTCACGGCTCAGGTCTTCGCGGGGGAAGGACCACATCAGCATGGTCACGGGCCCCGTCAGCATCCCCTTCATCACCTTGCTGGTCAGGCCTTGAGCGTACTTGATCCACTCCACCGTCATCGCCCTGGGGCGGCTCAGGTCGCCGAAGATCACGGCTGGCTTGACGCAGCGAGAGCCATAGCTCTGGACCCAGCCGAAGCGGGTGAAGATGTAGCCGTCCAACTGCTCGGCGAAGTACTCGACCATGTCGTTGCGTTCCGCTTCACCGTGCACCAGCACATCCAGACCCAGATTCTCCTGAATCTCTACGGCGTGGCGGATTTCGCTCTGCATGGCTTCGACATAGTCGCCCTTGGTCAGCTTGCCCTGCTTGAACGACTGCCGTGCGAGGCGGATCGCCGACGTCTGCGGGAAGGAGCCGATGGTGGTGGTCGGGTAGGCAGGCAGGCCAAGACCTGCGCGTTGCTTGGCGATACGCTGCGCGAAGGCCGACCGGCGCTGGCTGTCGGCTGGCGTGATGGCGGCCAGGCGAGCTTGTACCGCTGGCTTGTGAATCCGCGGCGAGGCCGCGCGGCTGGCCTGGGTGGCGCAGCTGCGTGCCACGGCGGCAATGACGTCGGCAGCACCCGGTTCGTTGACGGCCTTGGTCAGCACCGCGACTTCCTGGCACTTCTGCACGGCGAAGGCCAGCCAGCCCTTGAGCTCTGCGTCGAGCTTGTCTTCACGGGCCAGGTCGACCGGGCTGTGCAGCAGCGAGCAGGATGGCGCGACCCACAGACGATCACCCAGGCGCTCGGCGGCATCCTGCAGCAGGCCGGCGGCGTTCGCCAGGTCGCTGGCCCAGACGTTGCGGCCGTTGACCACGCCCAAGGAAAGCACTTTGTAGGCTGGCAGGCGATCGAGGATGGTCGGGTACTGCTCGGGCGCACGCACGAGGTCGATGTGCAGGCCGTCCACCGGCAGGTTCGCCGCCAGGCCCAGGTTCTCTTCGAGCCCACCGAAGTAGGTAGCGATCAGTTTTTTCAGCGGCGCACGCTGCAAGATGTTGTAGACGCGCTCGTAGGCGTTTTTCCATTCCTGCGGAAGGTCCAGCACCAGGATCGGCTCGTCGATCTGGACCCACTGCACGCCCTGGGCGGCCAGGCGGTTGAAGATTTCGTCGTAGAGCGGCAGCAGGCGCTCGACCAGCTCCAGCTTGTCGAAGTCGGCGCCCTTGGCCTTGCCGAGCCACAGGTAGGTCAGCGGGCCGATTACCACCGGCTTGACCGCATGGCCCAGCGCCTTGGCTTCTTCTACCTCTTCAAACAGTTGCTCCCAGCTCAGGGCGAACTGCTGGTCGGCCGTGAACTCAGGTACGAGGTAGTGATAGTTGGTGTCGAACCACTTGGTCATTTCCTGGGCATGGGCGCCACCGCAGCAGCTGTCGCTGCCCTTCGCTGCCACTGCGCCTCGAGCCATGTCGAACAAGGTCTTCAGCGTGGGCCTGGCGCCTTCATGGCCACGGAAACGCGGCGGAATCACGCCGAACGTCAGCGAGTGGGTGAGCACCTGGTCGTACCAGGCGAAATCGCCCACAGGGAGCAGCTCGATACCGGCGTCCTTCTGTACCTGCCAGTGCGCGGCACGCAGCTCACGCCCGACCGCGCGCAAACCGGCTTCGCTCAGCTCGCCTTTCCAGAATGCTTCCTGGGCGTGCTTGAGCTCTCGGTCACGGCCGATGCGCGGAAAGCCGAGGTTGTGTGCCAGTGCCATGGTGTCCTGTCCTTCTAGCGAGAAATTCGATAAAGGTGATTGTCAGGATCATGCAGTCATGAGGCAAACTCATTTTTTTCGTGAAGTACTGTAGTATTTTTCATGTTTGTCAGTGGTTTGCAGGGAGCTATCCCTGAATCCCACCTGATATTTTTGCCAGTTCCGCCTTGCGAGACAGCCTTTCATACTGTCATCCCCCCACTTAGTGAGAATGCACGTATGTCACATCCAACAATCAAGCACCGCGCAGGGCACTCGCAGCCGCTGAGATTCAAGGTGAGCCATGTAAACGCTGGTGAAGGGTGCGAAGACTTTGCGAACGAACCAATAGGAAGGCTATATCCTGACGGCAACAAATTCCGATTCTCTTCTGGGCTGAACATTCAGCCCATGCCGGCCCGTGGTGCTCCCGTTAATGCAATGATCGTCGCACTGGGCGCAGGCCGCGCACTGTCTTATCAACAGGCAGCCGAAGACAATATGGCTTGGAACGCCATGGTTGTTGGCATCCATAACGTTGACAGCCCTCTCAGTAAACCCATGACAGTCACTGTCGAGTTCGAAGTACTCAACCCCACGTTCCGTCTGCTCGATATTCACTATGCCTGGTCCGGGGGCGAGCCTATTTCCATACTTATATCCCCAACGGCGGGCAGATTTTCCTTAGGTTATCCTGCTGGAGCACGAGTAGACACGCGATATGGCGCTGAAGGGTTTACGTTTCGCATTGTGCGTCATGGCGAAGATTATGGGCCTAGCTCTGGCACAGTGCGGATTAAATCAGTCTGCTGGAAGCAGTGAACGTGGTGAACCAGCCCCGACTCAACGTCAGCACCGATATGGGCCTTCATCCCAAAGAAGTATGGGTTCCCTTTCTTCGTTTGGTGCATCTCTGGATCACGCTTGCCGTCTTCGTTCTTGGTCGAGCTGGGCGCATGGATAATCGTCGCATCGACAATGGTGCCCTGACGCAGAGAGAGGCCTTTTTCCTGCAAATAACCATTGATGACCGCAAGGATCGACGGTGCCAACTTATGCTTTCTAGTAAATGCCGGAAACTCATGATCGTGGTGTCTTCAGGAATCGGCGCGCTCAGGGTCAAATGGGCGAACTGGCGTATGGGCGTGATTTCATACAGTGCTTCTTCCATGGCCGGGTCGCTCAGCGAAAACCAGTTCTGCAACAGGTGAATACGCAGCATGGTTTCCAACGGATACGGTTTGCGGCCACCGCCGGCCTTTGGGTAATACGGCTTGATCAACGTCAGCAAGCCGCTCCAGGGCACGACCTGATCCATCTCGGCAAGGAATCGTTCGCGGCGGGTTTGCTTGCGTTTGCCGGCGTATTCGAAGTCGGAAAAGCTCATCTGGCTCATGGGCGGCTCGGGTCAGGTGGTGAAGGTGTATTTCACCACGGCTGAAGACTTGTTCGGAGATTCCCTAGGAGGGTGTAGACAAAATCATGTAGTGAGTCGGCGCGCGAGTATATCGTCAACGGCCAAAAAGCAAACTCACCACCCAAACCCCGCTCGCCATACTTTACTCGTGCGCCCCTTATTCGACTTGATTGACCTGTAACAGTCTAGAAAGCACTCCGTCGTTTACAGCATGGAGGCCGTGCAGGTCTTGCTGCAAACGCCGGATATGACCGATCACCTGTTTTCCGGTAATAAAGCGACTGCATTCATACTGTCGCTCCGTGCCTTTGTGACGCGGACACCACAAAAAGTCCTGATGATCAAAATCGATGCGCACATCATCCCAACAGCCATTACATACGTGCGAGTTAAATACGCGGTAAGGGGTGTGGAACTCGCAACCAGGCAAGGTGAAACCGCTAATCAGCACCACCGGGATACGGCAGGCCCATGCCAGCCATGCCAGGCCACTGGACAGCCCCATGAAGAACTCGGCATGCTGCAGCAACGCCACCCGTTCGGGCAGCGGGATATCGCCGGTAAAGTCTTCTGCGCCATGGGGAATATGGTTCCAGACAAAGCCCTGTCCAACCGTCGCTTTCTGATCGATGCAAAGGACGCGATAACCTTGCCCCTTGAGAAAAGCTACCACCTCGTCCCAGCCCGTACCGTTGTTCCAGAACTTCGCCTGACAGGATGCTTTGGTGGCGATGCAGACGTAGGGCTCATGGATGGTGCGCGCAGCGTTCAGTTGCAACCTCGGGACAATCTCGGTGGGATCAACACCGAGGATGTAGCCTGCCGTGCGGTGCAATCCCACCATGCGAAAATCAATCGGCTGGTTGTCGAGATTGCCGTTGAAGAACAGGCCGATCCGATAAGTGGCATAAGGCTGGCGCCCGACATACTCTAAGGGCTCGGTAAAGCGGATCTGCGGATAGCTAGCGGCGAACAGCTCGATAAGCAGCGGCCCCATCGTGCACTCGAGCCGACATTGGTGTTGCTCGCGCATCCGCTCGGCATAAGGAACCCAGCCGACAACGTCTCCAAGCGTACCCACCGGGAAAGCGATCCGCACCTCCTGGTCACGCAAGTCCAGCGTATGGTCAAGTATCGGCGTGCTGTCATCACGTTTGAACACTTTGAGATTAAAGCGAACAAAGAATTTCTTGGTACTCGTGACCCAGCCTTCGTCCGAATCGCAAGCGAACAGCAGGTTATCGGTATCGGCATCCCATATTTCGACACGCCATCGGCCGTTCGGGAGCAGCACACGTGCGCCGTCATTGAAGTCGTAGCGAATACCCAGAGGCCCCAACTGCGTGGGCAAATCAGGGGATGCAAAATAGTTTTCACGCTCTTGCGCCGCTGTTGAAGTAGCGTGAGATACCGTGGGGAGGGGGTGGGACGACACATTAAACTCCTACAGATTCGTTTTCGAGTTAAAGCCTGCTGCCTTGTAACTTGATTACCTGGTGCAGCCGTGGCAGCTGGCTTCAACTTTTTACTCGTCACCCATTTGCTGAGAACGGGCAAGCGGTGTTCGACCGCTCCCCCATCCTCGCGAACGCTCAGTTTACCAAGCGTATTTGACGCCCACCTGTGACTTAACGGCGCTGTAATCATCCGCACCGGCCTCGAAGCCGAGCGAGCTCCACACACTCACCGCGTTGGTCACGTTGCCCTGCAGACCCAGCTTGGCCTCCAGGCGGTCGCCCGGCAGCTCATCGCGCACGGTGACCCCGTCGAATGTCGCCGATTGCGAGTCCGGACCATGCCACCAGTTCACCTCGGCGAACGGCCGCAGCGGCTGCGTGCTGCTGTCTAGCTGCAGCTCAGCGTGCGCCCGCAGACCTAGACGCGTTATCACGCTGGAGCCCGATTGCCCCGACACCGTGGTACCGTTGCCCTCGGTATGACGGTCTGCCCGATAGTCCGAAACAATGACCTGGCCCTGCGGTTCGATGAACATACGCTGACGCGCATTCTCATATACCGGGAACGAGTAGCCTGCTTCCAACGACCCCGCCAGGTTCCTCGACTTATAATCCTCCGTTGGCAAGCCTTGGCCTTTTACCGTGTTGTCAAACCAGCCGTGCATTACCCAGCTGTCCACATACGGGCCTGACAGGATGTCCTGGTTGCCGTACCAGGTGCCATAGAGGCCGACGCTGTAACCATCGACGTTACCGCTCGCAGACAGGCGGCCGTTGTCGGCCTGGTTGTCGCTTTTACCGTAAGCGCCCATGACACCGAGGCGGATGCTGCCGTCGGCGCCGTCACTAACGCGCAGCACATCACTACCGGCATGCACCAGGTAGGACGTGTCATCACTGGACTGAACGCCTTCACGCTGACTGTTCGTGCTGGCAACACGCACCCAGCCAGGGGCGTCACCCTGCCCCTGATCCACCATGCCGGGCGCCTGGTTCTGGCGCTCGTGCAACGAGTGGAACTGCAGGTTCGCCACGGCCTGCTGGTTGTTCAGATAGGCACCGACTTCCGGACGATAAACCATCTTCGGCGACGGCGATGGCGATGGCGACGGCGACGGCGATGGCGATGGCGACGGCGACGGCGACGGCGATGGCGATGGCGATGGCGACGGCGATGGCGATGGCGACGGCGACGGCGACGGCGACGGCGACGGCGACGGCGACGGCGACGGCGATGGTGATGGCGATGGCGATGGCGACGGCGATGGCGATGACACGGGCATGTTCGTAGCCAGGTACCAGTCATCGGTAACGCCACCATTACCACCACGCACCAGGTGGTAATCGTAAGCGCCCGCCGCGATCGTGTTCCCCCCCGCACGGTAGCCGTCCGAGGCGCTGGACAAACCGAATGCCCCAGCATCCGTCGCGCCCCCGTTGCGGGTTTCGACAACCCGTATGCCTTGCGTGGTGGCCGCGCCGCTACCCCCTGCACGCTTGATCACCAGGCCGGTAGTGCCCGAAGCTCGGCCGCCATCCACCACCACCTTGTCGGTGGGCGAGGCATCGCCTCCGAGAACGGTATTGAGCCAAATTTGACCACCGGCGCCGCTGAGCGATTTCACCGTGAGCGTCCTGGGCACCAGGCTGCCCGTCGGTGCCTGGAACACCGTCTGACCGGCCAGAGCCAGATTGCCCACGTCCGAGTCACCCGTCAGGGTCCAGCGGCTGCTCGAATCGATGCTGAGGTCTACCGGGTCGATCGTGCCTGTCAACTGCGTCCCATTGCGCAGGTTCAATAAACCGGTGCTGCTGTCCTCAAAGGCAATATCCCCAGTCAATTGGCTATTGTCGACATTCACCGTCAGCTGACTGCCGTTCTTCGCTTGCAGCAGCCAACCATTGTTGGCGGTATCCAGCGCCGTGTCACGGATATCAAGGGTGCTGGCCGTCGCGCCATCGGCCTGAATCAAACCCGCCGGACCGCTCAGGGTTGCGCCCTCGATACTCGCACGCAGGTTCGCCCCGTTCAGCCTCAAGACCGGGCTGGTGGTCGCGGCATGGCTGCCGCCTTGCAACACCAGTGTGCCCCCCTTCAACGTCAAGCCGTTCGCCTGGACAGTATTGCCGGTCAACGTGAGCGCATGGCTGCCACTCTGGACGATGCCACCTGCACCGTTTACCGACTCGGAAAACGCAGTATCAAGACTGCGATCGAAGATCAACGTGCCATCGTTGATCAGACTCACTGTATCCACGAGTCGCCCCGTCCCCTGAATCAACGTCGTGCCCGCCAACTGGCCATCGATGGCGATGTACAGTGCGCCCCCCTCACGCACCGTCGTGTTCGTGGCCAAGTCACCTGTATTTATACTAAAAGAACCGCCGTTCTCGAGCAGGACATTACTGGCCGTTTGGGTCGCGCTATCGATGAAAAATGCACCCAACTCATTGCTGCCGACAACCGTCGCATCGGTTACGGCTTTTAGCGCAGCGCCACTGTTTTGCACTACAGCAAGTGCCTTGCTGCCGCTATCAACGCTCAGCAGGCCGCCGCTGTTCACCGTGGTTGCGGTCGCCGTACTGCCGGGTAATAGTCGCTGCGTTCCTCCATCATTGACCGTGGTGGAAGACGCCACACTCTGACTGCTAAGCCTCTGGATCCCTCCCGCATTGATCGTGGTCGAAGTCGCCGTGCCACCGCCGACTGCGAGGATTTGCTGCCCTCCGCTCTCGATCGTGGTCAAGGTCGCCGTAGCACCGACGTCAACCTGCTGGTATCCTCGTAGTGTGGTTGAGGTCGCCGTGCCGCCGTATTGGATCGTCTGCCTCCCCCCAACATTGACCATGGTCGAGGTCGCCGTGCCGCCGGATTGGATCGTCTGCCTCCCCTGATCATTGATCGTGGTCGAGGTCGCCGTGCCGCCGGAACCGATCGACTGCCACCCCCAATCATTGAGCGTGGTCGAAATCGCCGTGCCACCTGCGCTGACAACCTGCTCTCCACCACTGTTGACAATGATGTTGTTCGCTATGCCGCTACCCTGCACGATTTGCTGTTCGCCGGACTGCAGGTTTTCTCCGCTAACCACGCCGGTGGATACATCGGCTGTATAAACGGCATGGGCCATTGAGGGGAAAGTGGCTCCTGCAACAGCAACCAACTGGCTGGTCAATAGTACGGCCCGGGTACCGCTCTTACCTGCACTCTTGCAATGCTCCGCGACAGGCACCCATGCCTCACGCGTGCGACTCCAAACTAGCCGGTAGACATCATTCAAACTGTTACGCATTTGCAACCACCTGATCGATTAAGGAGACGTGTGAAGACCCGTAAGGCGCCCCATCGCTCAATCCATTGATGCCTACCGGCCCTCCTGCAGGCATCGGATAGAACCGATCACCTGCTTTTGGTAATGAAACGACTGCCTCCGCATTGCCGCTCCGCCCCCTTTCTATCGGACCAGGACACGAAATCTTGACTCCCAAATTAAGGGCAATGGTGTCCGCCTATTTTTAAGCGGACGCGATTCAGGCTGCTCAGCGCTGCCTAGCAGACCCCGGCAGCAGATGTTCTGCACCACCGGGGTCGGCACGCTTCAGGCCACCGAGGCCTGACGCTGCACGCGCACGCTCAGCATGCCCGACAACGAGATCAACCAAAGCACCAGAAACACGCAGGCAATTGCCAGGTTCGAGGTCAGCGGCAAAGCGCTGACCAGCGCCGAGGCCAGTGACCCGAACACCAGCATCAGGCAGCCTTGCAGGCTGGCGGCAACACCGGCGCGGTCGGGGAACAGCGACATCGAGTTGGCCATGGCGTTGGAGAAGATGAAGCCCTGACCGAACGCGACCAGCATGATGCCGCCCAGGATCGAGACCAGGTGAAGGTCCTCTGCCTGCGCGGCGATGGTCACCACGCCGAGCAGAAACACCGCCATTCCTGCCCACATCAGCAGCCGTGGCTTGACCTGCCGAATCAGCGCACGGTTGACCAGGGTGCCGACCAGGTAGCAGCTGCCCACGGCCAGGGCGGTGGTGCCGAAGTATTGCGCGCTGTGCCCCAAGCGTTCCTGGACGATGTGCGGGCCGAACACGTTCCATAGCAGAAACGCCGAGAAGCTCGAGCCGAGCACCACCACCGAGGAACGAAAGCGGCTGTCAGCCAGGATAGGGCGGTAGCCGGCGCAGGTCTGCAAGGCGCTGCGTCTGTTCATTGCGGGCAACGACTCCTTGAGCCCTGCCAGCACGAAGGCCAACACGATGACGGCGTATACGGCGTACAGGACGAAGTTGTAGCGCCAGCCAAGGTGCACTTCGATCACCCCCCCAATGTACGGCGCGATCACCGGCCCCAGGCCGAAGGCCAGGCTCAGGTAGATGATCGCCACGTAGAAACGCGGCCCTTTGACGATGTCCACCAGCAGCGCACGGGCAACTACCTGACAGGCGCCGATGGCGAAGCCTTGCAGGGCGCGGGCGAGCAGCAGCATCTCGATGGACGTGGCCACAGCTGCCAACACGCTGCCCGCGAGGAACACCAGCAGCCCCAATTGCACCGCCGGTCGCCGCCCACGGGCATCGGCCATGATGCCGAAGAACAGCTGCCCCAGTGCGTAGAACAGCAGGGTGATGGTGATGGTGTTCTGCATCAGTGCCGGGCTGGCTGACAGTTCACGGCCAATGGAGGGGATACTCGGCGCGTACAGGTCGATGGCGATACCGCCCACGCTGTTGATCAGCGGCGCCAGGAAGACAATGAAATTCTCGTAACGCTTGGTCGCGTTCATGCTTACCTCCGGCGCGCCGGGCAGCGGATGCCCGGCGCGCGTCGTGGTCAGGCCGAGGCCTGGCGATTGAAATGGGGCAGGGCATGGCCCAGGCCCGCGGCGGATGCCGGTGCGCTCATCCAGATGCTCGGTGGCGACAATCGCGCGGCCACCACGCGCGGGCCTTGTTGGTAGTAGGAACCCCAATTGACCTGCGGATCCTTGACCAGGGCTTGATCGGCGCCGCCCAGATCGTCGAGGGTATCGACGATCGGGGTCAGCAGCTGGCGCACCTGTTCGGTCGCGGTCAGCACCACCAGGCCAAAGTTGCGCAGGGCCAGGGTCTGGATCACGTTGTTGAGCAGGTATTTGCCGGCGCCGCTGCCGCTGCGAAACGAAGCGAAGGCGCCCACTTCGGCAATCCGCGCCCGGTCCAGTCCGTAACGCTGGTCCAGGCTCTGGTCCAGGTAATACTCGCTGAACAGCTTGCCCGAATCACCGTAGCTGATGCCGGCGCAGGCGTAACCTGGCGCGCCGCCATTGGAACCGGTCAGGCAAACGAACAGGTCCGGCTGCGGCTCGGGGGTGGCATCGTAGTGCTTGAGGTAGTGGGCACGCACCGCCTCCTGCAGACAACGGTAGCCGGGCCGGCCTTTGTAGAAATTGCGCACGATGTACATGGGGCTCTTCCTCAGGCGTACATCTGGTCGATGAAACGCGCTTCGATCTCGGCCCGTCGCGGTCGCCCGGTCACGGTGTAGAACTGCTCGCGGAACTGCGCGATGTCCTCGATTACGCGAATCTGCCGGACCCGGGCGAAATCGGCCAGGCGGTGTTCCAGGCGCGCCATTTCGCGGCGTACCTGGTCGCTGCCGGCGCCGCTCAGCACGATGGCGCAGGGCTCGTCCTTGCCTTCGCCCATGACGATCATGTCGTCTACCAACGGGCTTTCCTTGTAGACGTTCTCGACCCACTCGGGCGAGATGTTGCGCGCCGTCGAGAGGATGATCACGTGCTTCTTGCGCCCGGTGATGTACAGGAATCCGTCGCGCAGTTCGGCGATATCCCCGGTGTGCAGGTAGCCATCGGACAGGTCGCAAGCAGTGTCGTCGGCGTTGTAGTAGCCGGCGCATAAGGTAGGCGTGCGCACCAGCAACTCGCCGTCGACCAGCTTGGGCTCGATGCCGTCGAGCAGCTTGCCGGCCGAACCGATACGCCGCTCGGCTGGCGAGTTCAGCGAGATGATCGATGAGTTTTCGCTCAGGCCATAGGCCTCGAATACCTGCACGCCATGGGCCTCCAGCGCCTCCAGCACGCTGACCGGGATCTTCGCGCCGCCGGTGATGATGTGTGGGCGCTTGGCACCGAACAGCTGCTGCACCGAACAGTCCTGCAGCAGCGTGTTGGCTTCCTCCAGCAGCTTGGGCGGCAGGTAGAGGAAATTCGGCTCGTTGGGTGCGATCAGCTCCAGATAATGCCTGGCGTTACCGCTTGCCGCGCCGTACTCGGGCACGCCTTCGGGCATCAGCGTGAGGGTGCCGCCGGACAGGATCGGAATGAACACGCCCAGCACCTGCTCGATCAGCAAGCTCATTGGCACGATCGAGAAATAATGCAGCGGCTTCTGGGGCAAGCGCTTCATGACGTTGTCCACCAACAGACTGACCGCCTCGTCGCGAATCATCACGCCCTTGGGTTTGGAGGTGGTGCCAGAGGTATGGATGATCGAGACGATGCCATCCGGAATCAGCTCGTCCTCGTTGCGCCATTCTTCCCCGATGGCCTGGTTCATCAACTGGCCGGGAATGAAGCAGGGCTTGTCCGGCAGGATGTCGTGCAGCCGCTTGGCGGTTTTCTCGTCGCGCACCAGCACTGCCGTGGCCTTGCCCAGCAAACTGGCGATCTGTTCGTCGGAGAACTCGATCGGCACCGGCAGCAGCACCGCACCGACCTTTTGAATGGCCAGCAGGGTATAGACCCACTCGTAGCACGAACGCATGGCAATCCCGAACACCTTGCGTTCGCAGCGCCCCACGCGCCCCTCCAGGGCGCTGGCCAGGCGCAGTACGTCGCGGCGTAGTTCGTGCAAGGTGTATTCACGGCCATCCATTTCACGGATGACGACGCGGTCAGGCGTGCTTGCCAGATAGTCCTGCATCTTTTGGCTGATCATTGGCCGTTGCCTCCCAGGCGGTAGCTTTGCGCACCGAAAATGCGGCGCGAAGGGTCATCCAGACGGCGACGGCCGTGCATGACGCGGGTGTTGTCGATGACGATGACATCGCCTTTCTGCCAGAAGTGGCTGTAGGTATTGCGCTCGGTCACTTCCTTGATTTCATCCCAGATTTCCAAGGCGATATCTTCGCCGTCGCTCCAGGTGATACGCGGCGGTTCGTAGTTGACGCTGGGGCCGAGCATCGAATTGCAGAACGCCTTGCGGCCGCTGAAGCAGCTGGTTTCCACCGCCGAAATGATCAACTGCGAGGCAATCAGGTTCTGGTCGATGCGCCGATAGGTTTGCCCTGCCACTTGATCATTGACCTGTTGCAGGTGTTCGTCGGTAATGGCCTCCAGCGGCAGTTGCAGTTCAATGCTCAGGAAGCGTTTGACGTTCTGCCAAGGGATGCGCCGGCTATAGCGAATCTCGCGTTGTTCGAACAACTTGCGGGTTTTCGCTGACAGATCGAACAGTACCCGCTGGCCATCGCACAGTGTGGTTTGCGAACCGACGTCGGCCGCTTCCAGGCAATAGAACCATTGCAAGTCGGGGTTGAACGGCAAGTTGCCGTTTTCGCGGTGCAGGCCCATTTCGTGAATACCGGCTTCGATCTCGGCGGTATTGGCCGTGGCCGCCTTGCGCGCTGGGTCGAAGGTAACCCGCGACGAATGCGCGCTGACGAATTCGTTGAAGTCGGACAGGCTGTCGGCGAAGTCGCGGTAGATCACCGCACCGCTGTGGGCGAGGTCTTCATACAATGAAGCGCCGCTGATCGAATCGCTTACACGCATGTCGCGATCGACCGCAATGACACACTCGAAGCCGTAGCACGGCGTCGGTTGTCGGAAGTAGGGAAATACCACAGGTTGGGCGTGCGCCAGCATGACTCATTCCTCCGTGAAAAGTGGGACTCAGGTAGGTCTTGCGCTACCCGATGACCACACGATAAGAGAAATGAGCGGCTGGCTGGTTTTAAGAAATCTAAAAGCGTGGTGAAAATTTAAAAGCCTGTTTCATCGTTCCGTCAACAACACCTCGGCCACCTGTTCGATCAACCTGCGCAGGCTGGCTATATCTTTGCTGTCGCTACGGTCGCGCGCCCAGATCATGTCCAAGGTGAACGTTGGGAAACCCAGCGGCGGCTGGCAGACTTTCACTGATGACGGAATGCGCAGGTGCGGCAACAGGCGCGCCGGCAGTGCGAGCGTGGCCGGTACTGCGGCGACGATGTTCACGCAGGCTTGGTAACCATTGGCGCGCACCAGCACATTGCGCGAACGGCCGACTTTATCCAGCCAGCTGTCGACCATGTTCTTTTCCGAAATCCACGGTGTTGGGAATACCTGGGGCGAGGCGCAGAATTCATCCAGACTCATGGCCGCGTCGTTGGCCAACCCGTTTTGACTGGTCAGGCAGACAAAGTCGTCGTTGACCACCGCTTGCCATTGCAACTCCGGGTGCATCTGGTGATAGCCCGGACCGAAGCCGATGGCGATGTCGATTTCCCCTGACATCAACTGATCCACCGGCAGGTCGCGGCTCAGGCGATCGAGGTGCAGCGAAGTATTGGCATGAGTGCGCGACAGCATCGCCAGGGTTTGCGGCAGGAACGACAACTCGAAATACTCCGGCGCGCAGAGCCGCCAGATCTTGCGCACGGCTTGCGCAGATGCTTGGCTTTCGTCTTCAGCGCAGCGGTTGACCGACTCGACCACCACGCGCAAATAAGGCGCGATCTTCTCGGCCTTGCTGGTCGGTTGCAGCACCCCTTGGGATGAAGAGAACAACGTGTCGTCGAAGCAACCGCGCAGCCGCTTCAAACAATAACTGACCGTCGGCTGGCTCACGCTCATCAGCTCGGCGGTGCGTTTGGCACTGCGCAACTCCAGCAAGTTGAGAAACACCACGATGTCCTGCAGATCCAACTGTTTGAGGTAGTTGCTGTGGAGCATGGAAATTCCTCCTGAATATTCCAGTTCATGGCGTTGGCGCGCCCTCGCCGGGTAAATGCACGAGCACGTGCTTCAACAATTGGGCAAAGTCCGCGCGCTGTTGTTCACTTAAAGGGGCCAATACCAACTCTTGTATTTCGGTATGGGTAAGGACGGCCTGGTCGATCAATTCCTTACCCCCGACGGTCAGCGCGACTTGCGAGCTGCGCTTGTCCTGGCTGTCGGCGATCCGCTCGACCATGCCGGCGCTTTCCAGCCGTGCCAGCCGATTGGTCATGGCACCGGAGGTGACCAGCAGCGAGCGGTAGAGCTCGGTGGGGGTGAGCCGATACGGCGCCCCCGCGCGGCGCAACGTGGCCAGCACGTCGAACTCGCCTTCCTTGAAGCCATACTGGGCCAGGGCCTCGGCGCGCAGGCGTTCGAGATGCTTATGGATGCGCACCATGCGCCCGAATATCGCCATGGAAGAAACGTCCACTTCGGGCATCGCCTGCGCCCACTGCGCCACCACGAAATCCACATGATCGTCCATCGTTTCCCTCGACCGTGCCCTTCATCACTGTTAACCCGCACACAAACCTGAACCCCAGCGCCTTCAAAGTATCTTAACGTTAAGCTATCTTGACGAACATGCGACTGAAGGATCAGGAGAGACACATGGCATTTTTCACACAGGGGCCGCACCGCCACTATTACTACGATGCCGGTGCCGGCAGCACGGTGCTGTTGCTGCACGGCCTGGGCAACAGTGGGCGCGCCTGGATGCCCCAGGTCAGCGCGCTGCTGGGCCTGGGTCACCGCGTCATCGTACCCGACCTGCTGGGCCACGGCGCCTCCAGCCAAGCGCCGGAAGGTATCACAGCCCACGCCCAGGCACTTCAGATGCTTGCACTGCTCGATCACCTGGGGTTGGAATCCACGCATGTCATCGGTCTGTCGCTCGGCGGCATGGTGGCGCTGGAGATGGCCTGTCATGCGCCGCATGCCGTGCAGAAGCTGATCGTCGCCGGCACCTTCGCCCACATGAACGATCGTCACCGCCAAGCCACGCTCAGCGACTGGGCCGACGGCCTGCGGCAAACCGATGGGTGCTTGAAGCGCTTCAAGTCGACCTGGCCGGCATTGGTCGGAGCCGAGTTCGCCGCTTCCAGTCGTGGTCAACGGCTGTACCAGGCTTGGCATGCCCAGGCCGCGCAGCTGGCCACCGCCAACCAGGTGCACTGGTGCCAGGGTATGCAGCAGTACGACCTCAGGGAGCAGCTGCCGGTGATCCAGGCCGCGACCCTGGTGCTGGCGGCCACAGGCGACCAGCTCAGCCCGCGTTCGGAAGCCGAGCTTCTGAGCGAGCGCATCGGCCATGCCCGGCTGCTGACCTTGGCAGGCGACGGTCACGTCTTCAACATTCCGCTCGCCCCAGCGTTCAATCAGGCAATGGGCAGTTTTCTGCAGGAGCAACTTGAGCATGCGTAACGTACCGAGTAAAGCCTGCGTCGGCCTGTTGGCCGTATTGATTGGCCTGAATCTGCGCCCGATCATGGCGGCCATCGGCCCGCTGCTCGGCACCTTGCAGCAGGACCTTGGCCTGAGCAACGCGCAGGCCGGGCTGCTGACTACTTTGCCGGTGATGATGATGGGTTTGTTCGCCCTCTGCGGCCCCTGGTTGTTACGCCTGATTGGCGAGATCAAAGGGATAGCGTTGGGCATCACCTTGATCGCCATCAGTTGCGCGGCGCGCGCCTATGTCACTTCAGGCGCAGCGTTGATCGCCACGGCCATGCTCGGCGGCGTGGGCATCGCGGTGATCCAGGCGCTGATGCCTGCGTTTCTCAAGCGCAGCCACCCGCAAAGCGCCGGCATGCTCATGGGGTTGTTCACCACCGGAATAATGGCCGGTGCGGCGCTGGCGGCTGCTTTCGCGGCGCCCGGCGCAGCAACCTTCGGCTGGCAGCTGACGCTCGGCTGGGCGGCCTTGCCTGCGCTGATCGGCTTGATCGCCTGGGTGCTGGCAGCCGGTAGCGACCCGGCGCGTACCACCGATGCGAGGTTGCCGTACGACAGCGCGCGGGCTTGGTTGCTGCTGGCGTTCTTTGGCATCGGCACCGGTGCCTACACCTTGGTGCTGGCGTGGTTGCCACCGTTCTATGTGGAGCTTGGCTGGAGCGCTGCCGAGGCCGGTTATTTGTTGGGTGCCCTGACCCTCACTGAGGTGGCCGCCGGGCTGATAGTGTCGGCACTGATCCATCGCTATCCGGACCGTCGCCAGCCACTGACGGTGGTCATTCTGCTGTTGCTGGCCGGTCTGATCTGCCTGATGAGCGCCCCGCTGCAACTGGCGATCTTCGCCACCCTTTGCCTGGGCCTTGGCATCGGCGCATTGTTTCCGCTGTCGCTCATCGTCACTCTCGACCACGCTGACTCCCCGGCCCAAGCCGGTGCGCTGCTGGCCTTCGTACAAGGCGGTGGCTATCTGATCGCGGCCAGCGTGCCGCTGATCGCCGGTATCGTGCGCGATCAGCTCAGCTCGTTGCACTGGGCCTGGGGCATCATGGTCATCGGCGCCCTGTGCCTGCTGGGCCTGGCCACACTGCTGCGCCCACCGGTAGTGCCAGCGGCGCAAGCGAGCGGTGCCTAGATCACCTTGACCGCGCGGCCGATGAATTTCACCGGACCGGTGGGTCGCCCGCTCGGCGAACCACCGGCCTGCTCCAGGGTCAGCTCGAACAGCTGGGGCGGGCTGATGGTGAAGCGGATTTTTTACTTCGCTTTCTTCATATGGGACAAGCCATTTTTTCGGAAGAGCAGCGCGTAGGTGTAACTGCTCGCTTTGCCGTATGCGTGGTGCCGTGGCGGTATCAGCTAACCTGGGCGACATCACTGTTACCCAAGGGGAAGAGGCGCTCACTCTTTATCAGTTCAACACACGCGAAGCGAAGCACTACTTCTGCTCCAAATGTGGCATCTACACCGGCCGGCAGCGGACCTACTATGATGGCGGGATCTCGGCTCACCGCGCCAGAGGGCTGCGGTGAGCTTGTCAAAGGACATGACTACTACTTCCTCATCAGCAATGGGGACTGTAACCGTGTCCGCAGGGTTGAGTTTGACGAAAAAGGGTCCTCCGCCCTGCTTCGGGTATAGCTGTTCTGACCGGCATCCGGGAAAACTGCTACTTGCGAGTAACTTGTGTGATCGTGGAGCAACCGATTGAATCCGTAGGTATCAGACCTTCCAAGTACATCAGCGATAAACCCGATGGATTCTCCTCGCATGTAGTATCTGGAGATCTTCTTGAACTCAATCGTCTCCGGTGAGCGTGGATCGACAAAGAAATGCCTTTCTAGGAAGGAACGTAAGGACTCTTGCGGTTGGATGGTCAGCAGCAAGGTGGCGCACCAAGGGGTGTCAAAGCACGAGAGAGGCGAGAGACGTCACGTCGCTCAGAGCCCCTAAAGGCTCCAAGCGAGACTGACTTATTTATTTAAGATCAATTTAATTCGCAACCCCCCCGACTTACTCCACAGTCACCGACTTCGCCAGGTTACGCGGCTGGTCGACGTCGGTGCCCTTGAGCACGGCAACGTAATACGACAGCAGCTGCAGCGGAATGGTGTACAGGATCGGCGCCAGGGCATCGGAGATGTGTGGCACCTTGACCACGTGAGTGCCCTCGCCGTTGCTCATGCCAGCCTTTTCATCGGCGAACACCACCAGTTGACCGCCACGAGCGCGGACTTCCTGCAGGTTCGACTTGAGCTTCTCCAGCAGCTCGTTGTTCGGCGCCACGGTCACCACCGGCATGTCGTTGTCCACCAGCGCCAACGGGCCATGCTTCAGCTCGCCTGCCGGGTAGGCCTCGGCGTGGATGTAGGAAATCTCCTTGAGCTTGAGTGCACCTTCCATGGCTACCGGATACTGGGCGCCACGGCCGAGGAACAGGGTGTGGTGCTTGTCGGCGAACAGCTCGGCGATCTTCTCGACGGTCGCGTCCATGGCCAGCGCTTCGCCCAGACGAGCCGGCAGGCGGCGCAGTTCTTCCACCAGCTCGGCTTCGACGCCGGCCTCGAGGGTTCCGCGCACCTGGCCCAGTGCCAAGGTCAGCAGCATCAACGATACCAGCTGGGTGGTGAACGCCTTGGTCGAGGCCACACCGATTTCCGGGCCGGCCAGGGTCAGCAGGGTCAGGTCGGATTCACGCACCAGCGAGCTGATGCCCACGTTACAGATCGCCAGGCTGCCCAGGAAGCCGAGCGCCTTGGCGTTGCGCAGGGCGGCCAGGGTGTCGGCGGTTTCGCCGGACTGGGAGATCGACACGAACAGGGTGTCCGGCTGCACCACCACCTTGCGGTAGCGGAACTCGCTGGCCACTTCGACCTGGCAAGGGATGCCCGCCAGGCTCTCCAGCCAGTAACGGGCGACCATGCCAGCGTGGTAGCTGGTGCCACAGGCGACGATCTGCACGTTGCGCACCTTGGCGAACAGCTCGGCAGCTTGCGGGCCGAAGGCCTGGACCATCACGTGGTCCTTGCCCAGGCGGCTTTCCAGCGTGCGCTGGACCACGGTCGGCTGCTCGTGGATCTCCTTGAGCATGAAGTGGCGGTAGGCACCCTTGTCGGCCGCTTCGGCACCCTCGTGGTACTGCACGGTTTCACGCTGAACGGCGTTGCCGGCCTGGTCCCAGATCTTCACCTGGTCACGGCGGATCTCGGCGATGTCGCCCTCCTCCAGGTACATGAAGCGGTCGGTAACCTGACGCAAGGCCAGCTGGTCGGAGGCCAGGAAGTTCTCGCCATGGCCCAGGCCGATGACCAGCGGGCTGCCACTGCGCGCGGCCACCAGACGATCAGGCTGCTTGATGCTGACCAGTGCCAGGCCGTAGGCGCCGTGCAGGCGCTTGACCGCGGCCTTGAGCACATCGGCCAGGTCCGGGATGGTCTTCAAGGTGTGGTGGATGAGGTGGACGATGACCTCGGTGTCGGTCTGCGAGGCGAACACATAGCCCAGGCCCTTGAGTTCTTCGCGCAGCTCTTCGTGGTTTTCGATGATGCCGTTGTGCACCACTGCCACTTCGTTGCCGGAGAAATGTGGGTGAGCATTGCCCTCGGTCGGCGCGCCATGGGTGGCCCAACGGGTGTGGGCGATACCCAGCTGGCCGATCAGCGGCTGGGCCGTGTTGGCGGCTTCCAGCTCGGCGACTTTGCCGATGCGGCGCAGACGCTGCAGTTCACCCTGCTGGGTGACGACCGCCAGGCCGGCACTGTCATAGCCGCGGTACTCAAGACGCTTCAGACCTTCGATGAGGATGGCGGTGATATTGCGCTCGGCTACCGCACCAACGATTCCACACATGATTATTGCTCCTGGCTGATCGCGGCACAGATCAGGTTGATGCCGCGGGCTTGAATATGTTCACGCGCCTCTGCGGGGAGGCGTTCATCTGTAATAAGGGTATTCACGCTGCCCCAGGGCAGCTCGAGGTTGGGGATCTTGCGACCGACCTTGTCAGACTCGACCATCACGATCACTTCGCGGGCCACCTCGGCCATCACCCGGCTCAAGCCGAGCAACTCATTGAAGGTAGTGGTGCCGCGGCTGAGGTCGATGCCATCGGCGCCAATGAACAGCTGGTCGAAATCGTAGGAGCGTAGTACCTGCTCCGCGACCTGGCCCTGGAACGATTCGGAGTGCGGGTCCCAGGTGCCGCCCGTCATCAACAGCACGGGCTCGTGCTCGAGTTCGCTGATGGCCCGCGCCACGTTCAGCGAGTTGGTCATCACCACCAGACCCGGCTGGCGCCCTAGCTGTGGGATCATGGCGGCCGTCGTGCTGCCGCTGTCGATGATGATGCGTGCATGCTCGCGGATGCGGCCGACGGCGGCGCGGGCGATGGCTTTTTTATAAGCCGACACCGGCTGCGCAGACTCGCCCAGCATTTCCTGAGGCACAGGCACCGCGCCGCCGTAGCGACGCAGCAACAGACCGTTGGCCTCGAGCGCGGCGAGGTCCTTGCGAATGGTGACTTCCGACGTTTCGAAGCGCTTGGCCAAGGCGTCCACACTGACCTCGCCCTGTTCGCTGAGCAGGGCCAGGATGTTGTGGCGGCGTTGGGGCGTGTTTCGTTTCGACATTGGCGCTTAAGTTTCGATTCGAAAGATAATGGTTGCAATCAAAACCTAAGATGGCGATTTCGTCAAGCTGGCGCTGACCTGTGGATAATTTTTATCTGTGCTGGCCCTATCGCCGGCAAGCCGGCTCCTACAGGATTCTCCACAGGTCTTCAAGCTTGTGCTGTACCTGTAGGAGCTGGCTTGCCAGCGATAAGGCCAGCACAGCCAACAAAAAAGCCGACTTGTTCACACAAGTCGGCTTCCATTCGAAGCAGCTGTGTATAACTCAGCTCTTGTTAATTTTCTCCGGACGTTTCCATCCCGAGATATTGCGCTGGCGCCCACGCGCCACCGCCAGCTCCCCAGCCTCGACAGTCTGGGTAATGGTCGAGCCAGCTGCCGTCGTCGCACCCGCCTTGATTTCCACAGGCGCCACCAACGAGTTGTTGGAACCGATGAACACGTCTTCGCCCATCACGGTCTTGAACTTGTTGGCACCATCGTAGTTGCAGGTGATGGTGCCGGCACCGATATTGGTACGTGCGCCGATCTGTGCATCGCCCAGGTAGGTGAGATGGCCGGCCTTGGCACCCTCACCCAGGTGCGCGTTCTTCATCTCGACGAAGTTGCCCACATGGGCCTTGGCATCCAGCACGCTGCCCGGGCGCAAACGCGCGAATGGGCCAGCATCGCTGCCCTCACCCATCACTGCGCCTTCGAGATGGCTGTTTGCCTTGACCACAACGCCTTTGCGCAGGGTGCTGTTCTTGATCACGCAGTTGGGGCCGATCTGAACATCGTCCTCGATGACCACCTTGCCTTCGAGGATCACGTTGATATCGATCAGCACATCGCGGCCAACGGTGACTTCACCGCGCACATCGAAACGCGCAGGATCGCGCAGCGTGACACCCTGGGCCATCAGGCGCAGACCTTCGCGCAGCTGGTAATGGCGCTCGAGCTCGGCCAGCTGGCGGCGATCGTTGGCGCCCTGCACTTCCATCGGGTCGTGCGGCTGCTCGGTCGCGACCACCAGGCCATCGGCGACCGCCATGGCGATGACATCGGTCAGGTAGTACTCGCCCTGGGCATTGTTGTTCGACAAGCGGCCCATCCAGTCGGCCAGGCGCGCAGCAGGCATTGCGAGAATGCCGGTGTTGCCTTCCTTGATGGCCTTCTGCGCTTCGCTGGCATCCTTGTGCTCGACGATCGCGACAACCTGCCCGTCGCCATCACGCACGATGCGGCCGTAGCCGGTCGGATCCTGCAGCGTGACCGTCAGCAGGCCCAGCTGGGTATCACTGACCTTGGCCAGCAGGCGTTGCAGGGTTTCCACCTCGATCAGCGGGACATCGCCATAAAGCACCAGCACCGTGTCGGCGGTGATTGCCGGCAGCGCCTGGGCAACGGCATGGCCTGTGCCCAGTTGCTTGTCCTGCATGACGAAGTTGAGATCGTCGGCAGCCAGGCGTTCACGCACCAACTCGGCACCATGACCGATGACCACATGGATACCCTGCGGCTGAAGCTGACGTGCGCTGTGGATAACATGGCCGAGCATGGAGTTGCCAGCCACCGGGTGAAGCACCTTGGGCAGCGCAGAACGCATGCGGGTACCTTGGCCGGCGGCGAGAATAACGATATCGAGTGACATTGACTGGCTACCAATCCTGGGCGATCAGTGAAATGACCGGGGGAGGGAAAATCGGAAAAAGAAAAAGGGTAGCCGAGGCTACCCTTTTACTCAATCGCTACAGAAGTGATCAGCCGGGGCCGATTACTTGCCTCTGCGCATTTGCTGGACGGTACGCAGCTGGGCTGCGGCCTCGGCCAGACGTGCGGCGGCGGCGCCGTAGTCGAAGTCCGCGCCTTTCAGATTCAGGGCGTTCTCGGCAGCCTTGAGGGCTTCCTGAGCCTGAGCTTCATCCAGGTCTGCAGCACGTTGCACGGTATCGGCAAGCACCTTGACCATGTTCGGCTGAACCTCGAGGAAACCACCAGAGATGTAGAACACCTCCTGGGCGCCACCCTGCTTGGTCAGCGTGATCGGACCAGGCTTCAGATTGGTGATCAGCGGCGCGTGGCCTGGAGCGATACCAAGATCACCCAGGTTACCGTGCGCAACCACCATCTCGACCAGGCCGGAGAAGATCTCTCCTTCCGCGCTGACGATATCGCAATGGACTGTCATAGCCATCTGCTTGCCTCAACCTGATAGCGCCCCTTGCGGGGCGCAGGAATTACAGTTTCTTGGCTTTCTCGATCGCTTCGTCGATGCTGCCGACCATGTAGAACGCTTGTTCTGGCAGGTGGTCGTAGTCACCTTTGAGGATGCCGCTGAAGCCAGCGATGGTGTCTTTGAGGGACACGTACTTGCCTGGCGAACCGGTGAAGACTTCGGCCACGAAGAACGGCTGCGACAGGAAGCGCTGGATCTTACGAGCGCGGGCTACCAGTTGCTTGTCGGCTTCGGACAGTTCGTCCATACCCAGGATCGCGATGATGTCCTTCAGCTCTTTATAGCGCTGCAGAACATACTGAACGCCACGAGCGGTGTCGTAGTGTTCGTTGCCGATCACGTTCGGGTCCAGCTGACGGGAAGTCGAGTCCAGTGGGTCGACCGCTGGGTAGATACCCAGGGAGGCGATGTCACGGGACAGAACGACGGTGGCGTCCAGGTGGGCGAAGGTGGTCGCTGGCGACGGGTCGGTCAAGTCGTCCGCAGGTACGTATACGGCCTGGACGGAGGTGATCGAACCTTCCTTGGTGGAGGTGATGCGCTCTTGCAGAACGCCCATCTCTTCAGCCAGGGTCGGCTGGTAACCTACTGCCGAAGGCATACGGCCCAGCAGCGCGGATACTTCGGTACCGGCCAGGGTGTAACGATAGATGTTGTCGACGAACAGCAGAACGTCGTTACCTTCGTCACGGAACTTCTCAGCCATGGTCAGGCCGGTCAGCGCTACGCGCAGACGGTTTCCTGGTGGCTCGTTCATCTGACCGTAGACCAGCGCTACCTTGTCGAGAACGTTGGAGTCCTTCATCTCGTGGTAGAAGTCGTTACCCTCACGAGTACGCTCACCCACACCAGCGAACACGGAGTAACCGCTGTGTTCCATGGCGATGTTACGGATCAGTTCCATCATGTTTACGGTCTTGCCGACACCGGCACCACCGAACAGACCAACCTTACCACCCTTGGCGAACGGGCAAACCAGGTCGATAACCTTGATGCCGGTTTCCAGCAGGTCGTTGCCGCCTGCCTGGTCAGCGAACGAAGGCGCTGGCTGGTGGATACCGCGACGCTCTTCTTCGCCGATCGGGCCGGCTTCGTCGATCGGGTTGCCCAGAACGTCCATGATACGGCCCAGAGTGGCCTTACCAACAGGAACGGAAATGGCAGCGCCGGTGTCGACGACATCCAGACCGCGCTTCAGGCCTTCGGTGGAGCCCATCGCAATGGTACGAACCACGCCGTCGCCCAGCTGCTGCTGAACTTCGAGGGTGGTTTCCGCGCCTTGTACTTTCAGCGCGTTGTATACACTCGGCACGACGTCACGTGGGAATTCCACGTCGATGACGGCGCCGATGATTTGAACGATACGTCCGCTACTCATAGCTGGATCCTCTGAATTTTTGAACCGTTAAACCGCGGCAGCGCCGCCGACGATTTCCGAGATCTCCTGGGTGATCGCAGCCTGACGCGCCTTGTTGTAGATCAGTTGCAGCTCTTTGATCAAATCACCGGCGTTGTCTGTGGCGTTCTTCATGGCGATCATCCGGGCCGCTTGTTCAGCAGCGTTGTTCTCGACCACCGCCTGGTACACCTGCGACTCCACGTAACGCACCATCAAGCCGTCCAGCAGCTCTTTTGCGTCGGGTTCGTACAGGTAGTCCCAGTGATGCTTGAGATCCTGATCCGGGGTTGCCACCAACGGTACCAATTGCTCGACCGTCGGTTTTTGGGTCATGGTGTTGATGAACTTGTTCGAAACCACCGAAAGGCGATCGATACGGCCGTCCAGGTAGGCGTCCAGCATCACTTTGACGGAGCCGATCAGATCGTTGATCGATGGCTCTTCGCCCAGGTGGCTGATCGCGGCTACGACGTTACCGCCAAAGATGCGGAAGAAAGTCGCACCCTTGCTGCCGATCACGCACAGGTCGATTTCCACGCCCTGTTCGCGGTTTGCGTTCATGTCCTTGACCAGGGCCTTGAACAGGTTGGTGTTCAAGCCACCGCACAGACCACGGTCACTGCTCACCACGATATAACCGGCGCGCTTTACAGGGCGCTCGATCATGAACGGGTGGCGGTATTCCGGGTTGGCGTTGGCCAGATGACCGATCACCTGGCGGATACGCTCCGCGTAAGGACGGCTAGCAGCCATGCGCAGTTGTGCCCTGCGCATCTTGCTGACCGCCACTTTCTCCATGGCGCTGGTAATTTTTTGCGTGCTTTTGATGCTCGCAATCTTACTGCGAATCTCTTTTGCGCCTGCCATGTATCACCTATCAGGTTAGCAAGCGGGGGCCAGGGCCCCCGCTGCGGCTTACCAGGTCTGGGTGGCCTTGAACTTCTCGATACCGGCTTTCAGGCCAGCGTCGATTTCGTCGTTGAAGTCACCCTTCACGTTGATCTTCGCCATCAGTTCGGCGTGATCACGGTTGAAGAAGGCGATCAGTGCTTGCTCGAAGCTGCCGATCTTGGAGACTTCTACGTCAGTCAGGAAGCCACGCTCAGCGGCGTACAGCGACAGGGCCATTTCCGCGATGGACATTGGCGCGTACTGCTTCTGCTTCATCAGCTCGGTTACGCGCTGACCATGCTCCAGCTGCTTGCGGGTCGCTTCGTCCAGATCGGAAGCGAACTGGGCGAATGCAGCCAGTTCACGGTACTGAGCCAGAGCGGTACGGATACCACCGGACAGCTTCTTGATGATCTTGGTCTGAGCGGCACCACCTACGCGGGATACCGAAACACCGGCGTTCACTGCAGGGCGGATGCCCGAGTTGAACATGGCCGATTCCAGGAAGATCTGACCGTCGGTGATGGAAATCACGTTGGTCGGAACGAACGCGGAAACGTCGCCAGCCTGGGTTTCGATGATCGGCAGGGCGGTCAGGGAACCGGTCTTGCCAGTGACTGCGCCGTTGGTGAACTTCTCGACGTACTCTTCGGAAACGCGCGATGCACGCTCCAGCAGACGGGAGTGGAGATAGAACACGTCACCTGGGTACGCTTCACGTCCTGGTGGACGGCGCAGCAGCAGGGAGATCTGACGGTAGGCAACAGCCTGCTTGGACAGGTCATCGTAAACGATCAGGGCGTCTTCACCGCGGTCACGGAAGAACTCGCCCATGGTGCAGCCGGCGTAAGGCGCCAGGAACTGCAGTGCGGCGGATTCCGAAGCACTGGCAACAACCACGATGGTGTTGGCCAGGGCGCCGTTTTCTTCCAGCTTGCGAACGATGTTGGCAACGGTGGAGCGCTTCTGGCCGACAGCAACATAAACACAGAAAATACCGGAGTCTTTCTGGTTGATGATGGCGTCGATGGCCATGGCGGTCTTGCCGATCTGACGGTCACCGATGATCAGCTCGCGCTGGCCACGGCCGACAGGGATCATGGCGTCGACGGACTTGTAGCCAGTCTGTACAGGCTGATCAACCGACTTACGCCAGATCACGCCTGGAGCTACTTTCTCGACCGCGTCGGACTGGGTGTTGCCCAGAGGACCTTTGCCGTCGATCGGGTTGCCCAGTGCGTCAACGACGCGACCCAGCAGTTCCTTACCAACCGGAACTTCCAGGATGCGGCCGGTGCACTTGGCGCTCATGCCTTCGGCGAGGGTGTCATAGGCACCCAGGATCACTGCACCTACGGAGTCTTGCTCCAGGTTCAGAGCCATGCCGTAGACGCCGCCAGGGAACTCGATCATTTCGCCGTACATGACGTCGGCCAGACCGTGGATCCGCACGATACCGTCGGATACCGAAACAACGGTACCTTCGTTACGGGCTTGGGAGCTCACATCGAGGTTGTCGATGCGGCCCTTGATGATTTCACTAATTTCGGAAGGATTGAGTTGCTGCATTGCTCTGCTGCCCCTTCAAACTCAAGATTTCAATGCTTCGGCCAGTTTCGCGATCTTGCCGCGAACAGAGCCATCGATTACCAGGTCACCAGCGCGGATGACGACGCCGCCAATCAGGCTGGCATCCTCCGACGCGTGCAGGCGAACTTCCTGGCCTAGCCGTGCACTGAGAACCTTGGCGAGTTTGTCTTGCTGTTCTTGGTTCAACGCGAAGGCACTGGTGACTTCCACGTCCACGGATTTCTCTTGCTCGGCCTTGTACAGGTCAAACAGAGCGGCAATCTCCGGCAGAAGCAGGAGACGATCGTTTTCCGCGGCAACATGAATGAAATTCTGTGCCTGTGCATTGAACTTGTCACCGCACACGTCAATGAACGTGGCGGCCTTTTCTGCGCTCGTCAGTCGCGGGGCCTTGAGCAGGCGCTGCATGGTGTCGTCTTGCGACACCGCAGCAGCCAGGCCGAGCATGGCTGACCAATTGGCCAGTTGCTGATGGGCCTGGGCATGCTCAAAGGCAGCCTTAGCGTAAGGTCGGGCCAACGTGGTCAGTTCTGCCATGATCGCCCTCGCTTAAATTTCAGCGGCCAGTTTGTTAACCAGCTCCGCATGCGCGTTTTGATCGATTGTGGCGCCAAGGATCTTTTCAGCACCGCCAACGGCCAGAGCACCCACTTGGGCACGCAGGGCGTCTTTGGCGCTGTTCAGTTCCTGTTCGATCTCGGCCAGAGCCTGAGCCTTCACACGGTCAGCTTCGACGCGGGCCTGATCACGGGCTTCCTCGACAAGCTGAGCAGCGCGTTTCTTGCTTTGCTCAATGATTTCGGCTGCCTGTGCTTTAGCTTCACGCAGTTGCTGACCCACTTTCTCTTGGGCCAGCTCCAGGTCGCGAGCTGCGCGGTTGGCAGCGTCCAAGCCGTCGGCAATCTTCTTTTGACGCTCGTGCAGAGCAGTGATGACCGGAGGCCATACGTACTTCATGCAGAAGAGTACAAAAATCAGGAAGGCAACGGATTGGCCAATCAGGGTTGCATTAATGTTCACGCCAACACCTCGCTCGGTCTTAATTCATCACAGCCATCAACTCGTGGGAACGAGTGATCAGCCGGCGATCTGACCAACGAAGGGGTTCGCGAAGGTGAAGAACAGAGCGATACCAACACCGATCATGGTTACGGCGTCGAGCAGACCGGCAACGATGAACATTTTGACCTGCAGCATCGGAACCATCTCAGGCTGACGAGCAGCACCTTCCAGGAACTTGCCGCCCAGCAGGCCGAAACCAATGGCGGTACCCAGAGCACCCAGGCCGATCAGCAGAGCAACAGCGATAGCGGTCAGACCAACTACAGTTTCCATCTTTCCTCCCGACTTTTACGTCGTATTGGTTAGGTTTTTAGTTTGAAGCGGTAAAACAAATCGTTTGGTACAGCTGCCCTTGCGGACTTTTTAAGCCCTCCCCCCAAACGAGCGGGGAAGGCTATCAGACACGCCAGGCGGTCTTAATGGTTATCTTCGTGAGCCATCGACAGGTAGACGATGGTAAGCATCATGAAGATGAAAGCTTGCAGGGTGATGATCAGGATGTGGAACACAGCCCACGCCCACTGCAGCACCACACCCAGGCCGCTGAGCCAGAGGATGCCGGCGCCGAACATCACCGCGATCAGGATGAACACCAGTTCGCCGGCGTACATGTTGCCGAACAGACGCAGTGCCAGCGAGATCGGCTTGGCGATCAGGGTGACGAATTCCAGCAGGAAGTTGACCGGAATCAGCAGGATCTGCAGGAAGATGTTCTTGCTGCCGAACGGGTGCAGGGTCAGCTCACCGATGAAGCCGCCCAGGCCCTTGACCTTGATGCTGTAGAAGATGATCAGGGCGAACACGCAGAAGGCCATGGCCAGGGTCGCGTTCGGGTCGGTGGTCGACACGGCGCGGAACGGAATGTGCGGATCACCGGAGATCAGGATGGCCAGCTGAGGAATCCAGTCGACCGGTACCAGGTCGATGGCGTTCATCAGGAATACCCAGACGAAGATGGTCAGCGCCAGCGGTGCGATCACCGGGCTACGGCCGTGGAAGGAGTCCTTCACGCTGCCGTGGACGAAGTCCACCATCACTTCCACGAAGTTCTGCAGACCACCAGGCTGACCGGAAGTCGCCTTCTTGGCCGCCATGCGGAAGATGAACAGGAAGATCAGACCCAGCGCGACGGACCAACCCAGGGTGTCCAGGTGGAACGCCCAGAAGCCCATTGCCTTGGCTTCTGCAGCCGAATGGGCGAAGCCCCAGCTGCCGTCTGGTAGTTGACCGTAGGTCAGGTTCTGCAAGTGGTGCTGGATATAGCCCGAAGCGGTTTCTGCTGCCATGGTTGCCTCAAACGCCCTAAGGTCTCGAAAGTCTTTTATTCATCAGCAGGGGCGCGAACCAGCTGACCAAAAGGGTCAACACGAAGACGCCGAATACTGCCAACGGCGCCAATGGCTTCACTCCTGCGAAGGTCAGTGCAAAAAGCACTGCCGTCAAAATCATCTTGCCTGCCTCGCCCGCGTAAAACGACTTGACGATAGCTTGTGCCGCCCGAGCCCCGCTGAAGCGAAAAGCCTTCCAGGCGAAATACACATTGGGCAGCCAGGCAATCAAACCTCCGCAAAGGCCTGAATATCCACTGACCGCCCCTTTCCACTGCCACAACACCAAGGTTGCCAGCAGTAGTACGACGAATTGAGCCAGCAGTACCGGAAAAACCGCCCAGCGATGGAAAGGCAGGCGGTTTGGCGTGCGGATTTCCATCACAACTGCTCCTCGGAAGTCGACCAACAAGTCAGTTATGACTTGGCATAATTTGTGCCGACAAAATGCGCGCAGAGTATAGGGGTGGATTAACCCCTATTCAACTCTTCGGTAGTGATTTCCGACTGCGCGCTACAACGGGAATTGTTTCAGCGGATGTGAGCAAGGACGCCCTGCAACTCGTCAAGCGAGTTGTAACGAATAACCAACTGGCCTTTTCCCTTGTTGCCGTGGCGTATCTGCACGGGCGAGCCCAGGCGCTCTGCAAGCCGCTGTTCAAGGCGCTCGATATCCGGATCAGGTTTGCTCGGTTCGACCGGATCAGGTTTGCCGCTGAGCCACTGGCGCACCAGTGCCTCGGTTTGGCGCACGGTGAGGCCGCGTGCGACAACATGTCGCGCCCCCTCTTCCTGTCGATCTTCCTCCAGGCCGAGCAATGCACGCGCATGGCCCATTTCCAGATCGCCGTGGGCGAGCATGGTCTTGATGGCTTCGGGCAGCGAGATCAGGCGCAGCAAGTTGGCCACGGTGACCCGCGACTTGCCCACGGCATCCGCGACCTGTTGCTGGGTCAGTTCGAACTCTTGCTGCAGGCGTTGCAACGCCAGGGCCTCTTCCAGCGGGTTGAGGTCCTCGCGCTGAATGTTCTCGATCAGCGCCATGGCAATGGCAGCTTCGTCCGGCACTTCCCGGACCATCGCCGGGATGCTGTCCAGGCCGGCCTGCTGGGTGGCGCGCCAGCGGCGCTCACCGGCGATGATCTCGAAGCGGTTGCCATCGATCGGGCGAACCACGATCGGTTGCATCACGCCATGGTTGCGAATCGAGTGCGCGAGTTCTTCCAGCGCTTCGGGATCCATGTCCCGGCGCGGCTGGTACTTGCCGCGCTGGATCAGCTCGACTGGCAGGTGTTGCAGTTCTTTCTGGTCGATCTTGACAGCCTGCTCTTCGAGCGCGCTGACGGAAGGACCACTGAGCAGTGCATCCAACCCACGTCCGAGACCCCGTTTCTTAACGGCCATGCGGATTCCTTAAGTTGTTTGTGCAGTGCGTGATTGACGGCGTTGACGGCGTACCAGTTCCCCGGCCAGGGCCAGGTAGGCGAGCGCGCCGCGCGATTGCTTGTCGTAGGCCAGCGCCGGCATGCCGAAGCTCGGGGCCTCGGCCAAGCGGATGTTGCGCGGAATGACCGTGTCGTAAAGCTGTTCGCCGAAGTGTTCCTTGAGCTGTGCCGAAACATCGTTGTTCAGGCTCAGGCGCGGGTCGTACATGGTCCGCAGCAGGCCTTCGATCTTCAGCTGAGGATTCAGACGAGCGGCGATGCGCTTGATGTTATCCACAAGGTCGCTGAGACCCTCCAGTGCGTAGTACTCGCACTGCATCGGGATGATCACGCCATCGGAAGCGACCAGGGCGTTCAGCGTCAGCATCGACAACGACGGCGGACAGTCGATGAGGATGTAGTCGTAGTTCTCGCGGATCGGCGCCAGCGCATTGCGCAAGCGGCTCTCCTTGACCTGCATTTCCAGCAGCACGACTTCCGCGGCGGTCAGGTCGCGGTTGGCCGGCAGCAGCTGGAAGCCGCCGTGCTCGGAGTAGTGCATGGCCTGGGCAAGGTCGCATTCGCCGATCAGCAGGTCGTAGACCGAATGCTCGAGTTCATGTTTGTCCACACCGCTGCCCATGGTGGCGTTGCCCTGCGGATCGAGGTCGATCAGCAGCACACGACGCTTGGTCGCGGCCAGCGATGCTGCAAGATTGATACAGGTGGTGGTCTTGCCCACTCCACCTTTCTGGTTCGCGATTGCGAATACCTTAGCCATTGTTGCGTGTGTTCCCAGTCATGCCTTGCGGCGCAGTATCAGCAGATGGCGCTGGCCCTGGCAACCTGGAACGGTCAGGGCCTGCTCGCTTTCCACTGTGAAGTCTGCGGGCAATGCTACCAGTTCATCGGCAGGATGCAGCCCCTTCATTGCAAGCCATTGCGTCCCGGTGTCGCCCAGATGGCGGGTCCAGTTGGTGAAGTTCTCCATGCTGCTGAAAGCGCGGGAGATGATGCCGCTGAACGGCTGCGCGGGCTGGAAGACCTCGACCCGGCTGTGGATAACCGTGAGGTTGTCCAGTTTCAGTTCCATTTTCACCTGGGTCAGGAAGCGGGTCTTTTTGCCATTGGCGTCCAGCACCGTCACCTGTTTGTGCGGATGCAGGATAGCCAACGGAATGCCCGGCATGCCACCGCCGCTGCCGACATCGAGCCAGCTGTCGCGGTCGCTGTGGATAAACGGCATGACGCTGAGGCTGTCGAGCAGATGGCGGGAAACCATTTCGTCAGGATCGCGCACGGCGGTCAGGTTGTAGGCTTTGTTCCATTTGATCAACAGGGCCAGGTAGCCCAGCAGCGCTTCGTGCTGCTGCGCGCTCAACTCGATGCCAAGCTGGCGCGCGCCTGTGGACAACTCTTCTGCGTGTTGCGGGGTGACCAGGGAACTCAAGCGCTTTGCTCCAATTCGCGGCCAGCGCCGCGTTTTTTCAGATGAATCAGCAACAGTGAAATCGCCGCCGGCGTGACGCCCGGGATACGCGAAGCCTGGCCCAGGGTCTCCGGGCGGGTCTGCCCCAGCTTGCCCTGAATTTCCTTCGAAAGGCCGGAAATCGTGGTGTAGTCGATATCCACAGGCAGGCGAGTGTCTTCACTGGCGCGCAGTCGGGCGATCTCGTCCTGCTGGCGGTCGATGTAGCCGGCGTACTTGGTCTTGATCTCGACCTGCTCGGCAACCTGTGGATCGATGACGTCACCGCCGGTCGCCTCGATCAGCCCGGCGTAGTCGATTTCCGGCCGTGCCAGCAGGTTGAGCAGGCTGTACTCGTGGCTCAACGGGGTGCCGAACCTATCCACAACGGCCTGGCCTTGCGGGGTATTCGGGCGCACCCAGGTGGATTTCAGGCGCTGCTCCTCGCGTTCGATGCCATCGCGCTTGGTGCAGAAGGCGGCCCAGCGCTCGTCATCGATCAGGCCAAGCTCACGACCTTTCTCGGTCAGACGCAGGTCGGCGTTGTCTTCGCGCAGGATCAGCCGGTACTCGGCACGCGAAGTGAACATGCGGTACGGCTCCTGGGTACCCAAGGTGATCAGGTCGTCGACCAGCACACCGATGTAGGCCTCGTCGCGGCGTGGACACCAGCTCTCGCGGCCTTGTGCACGCAGTGCGGCGTTGGTACCGGCCAGCAAGCCCTGGGCGCCGGCTTCTTCGTAACCGGTGGTGCCGTTGATCTGGCCGGCAAAGAACAGGCCGCCGATGACCTTGGTCTCGAGGCTGTACTTCAGGTCACGCGGATCGAAGTAGTCGTATTCGATGGCATAGCCCGGGCGCACGATGTGGGCATTTTCCATGCCGCGGATCGAGCGGACCAGCTCCAGCTGCACGTCGAACGGCAGCGAAGTGGAAATACCGTTGGGATAGAGCTCATGGGTGGTCAGGCCTTCCGGCTCGATGAACACCTGGTGGCTTTCCTTGTCGGCGAAGCGATGGATCTTGTCTTCGATCGACGGACAGTAGCGCGGGCCTACGCCTTCGATGACACCGGAGTACATCGGCGAACGGTCGAGGTTCGAGGCGATGATCTCGTGGGTGCGCGCATTGGTGTGGGTAATCCAGCAGCTGACCTGGCGCGGGTGCATCTGCGCGTTGCCCATGAACGACATCACCGGGATCGGCGTGTCGCCAGGCTGCTCGGTCATTACCGAGAAGTCCACGGAACGCCCGTCGATACGCGGCGGCGTACCGGTTTTCAGCCGGCCAACGCGCAGCGGCAATTCACGCATGCGGTGGGCCAGGGCAATGGCGGGTGGATCACCGGCGCGGCCACCGGAGTGGTTCTGCAGACCAATGTGGATAAGCCCGCCGAGGAAGGTACCGGTCGTCAGCACCACCTGTTCGGCGAAGAAACGCAGGCCCATCTGCGTGACCACGCCCTTGACCTGGTCCTGTTCGACGATCAGGTCATCGCAGGACTGCTGGAATATCCACAGGTTCGGCTGGTTTTCCAGGATTTCACGCACCACCGCCTTGTAGATGGCGCGGTCCGCCTGTGCCCGGGTAGCGCGTACGGCCGGGCCTTTGCGGTTGTTCAGGATACGGAACTGGATGCCGCTCTTGTCGGTGGCCAGTGCCATTGCACCGCCGAGCGCATCGATCTCCTTGACCAGATGGCTTTTGCCGATGCCACCGATCGCCGGGTTGCAGCTCATGTGACCGAGGGTTTCCACGTTATGGGTCAGCAGCAGGGTTTTCACACCCATGCGTGCAGACGCAAGCGCAGCCTCGGTACCGGCATGGCCGCCGCCGATGACGATCACTTCAAAACGGGAAGGGAAATCCACCACGCACCTCGTGCCTGTTTTTGCGAATAGAGAAGGTAAGCGGACAAGTATAGGGACTTCACCCCCTCTAAAGGAACCTTTTGCGCAAATTTTAACCAGGCTGTGGATGAGTGGCAGACAACAGAAATCAAAGAAGAGAAATTTATAAAAGCTTTGTTTTTATGTTTATTCTTATGCCCATGCCAATCTGTGGATAACGTTCTGCATCCCTTTATTGACGAGGTGTAGAGAAAAATTAAACCCTGTGGTTGGGTGGCCCTGAGGGTTCTGGATAACGTCTTTTAGCCTGTGGATTAAATGCCTGTTTACCCACAGACCGTTTTGTCCTCAGAAAAAAAGGCGGCTTATCAACGGGGCTGAAGGTGAGTTTTCCACAGGGCTCCTGCGGGCAAAAAAAAGCCGCTCCCTGAGGAACGGCCTTTGGTGTCGCAGGTATGTGGATTACTTGCCGATGCAGAAACTCGAGAAAATCCTGCCCAACAGGTCGTCAGAACTGAACGCACCGGTAATTTCACCCAGGGCTTGCTGTGCCTGTCGCAGGTCTTCGGCCAATAGCTCGCCAGCGCCAGCCAGCGTCAGTTGAGCGTGACCGTGTTCCAAGTGAGCACTGGCCTGGCGCAGGGCATCCAGGTGACGCCGGCGTGCGCTGAAGCCACTCTCGGCCGTCTGCTCGTAACCCATGCAGGCCTTGAGATGATCACGCAGCAGCTGCAGCCCCTCATCATCGCCCTTGGCGCTCAGGGTGATGGTCACGTGACCGTCCTCGCACTCTTCCAAGCCGACCTGCTCGCCGCTGAGGTCGGCCTTGTTGCGTATCAGGGTGACCTTGGCCGGATCCGGCCGCTGGTCGAGAAACTCGGGCCACAAGGCGAATGGATCGCCGGCTTCGGATGCCGTGGAATCAACAACCAAGAGCACGCGATCGGCCTCGCCGATCGCCTTCAGCGCGCGTTCCACCCCGATTTTTTCCACATGGTCGTCGGTATCCCGCAAGCCGGCGGTATCGACCACGTGCAGCGGCATGCCATCGATGTGGATATGTTCACGCAGGATGTCCCGGGTGGTACCGGCGATATCGGTAACGATCGCTGCGTCACGCCCCGCCAGCGTGTTCAGCAAGCTCGATTTGCCGGCATTTGGTCGGCCGGCAATCACCACGGTCATGCCGTCACGCAGCAAGGCGCCCTGCCCGGCTTCGCGCTGCACTGTGGACAACTCGCCACGGACCGCATCGAGCATGGACAAGACATGGCCATCGGCGAGGAAGTCGATCTCTTCTTCCGGGAAGTCGATCGCCGCCTCGACGTAGATGCGCAAGGCGATCAAGGCTTCGGTGAGGCTGTGCACACGCTTGGAAAATTCGCCCTGCAGCGAACGCAGGGCATTGCGCGCGGCCTGGCTGGAGCTGGCTTCGATCAGATCGGCGATGGCTTCGGCCTGGGCCAGGTCGAGCTTGTCGTTGAGGAAAGCGCGCTCGCTGAATTCGCCAGGGCGAGCCAGGCGGCAGCCGACTTGTACACAGCGCTGCAGCAGCATGTCCAGGACCACTGGCCCGCCATGCCCCTGCAGTTCGAGCACATCTTCGCCGGTGAAGGAGTTGGGGCCCGGGAAGAACAACGCAATGCCTTCATCCAGCACCAGGCCGTCCTCGTCGCGAAACGGCCCGTAATGGGCGTGGCGTGGCGTCAGGGTACGGCCGGTGATGAGTTGGCCGGCCTTGGCCGCCAGTGGCCCGGACAGACGGACAATGCCCACGCCCCCGCGGCCCTGGGCGGTAGCGATGGCGGTGATGGTTTCACGCACAGTGTTCATGCTCGAAAGCCTCTACGACAAAAACGACAGATAGCAAAAACGCCCCCGAAGGGGCGTTTTTATTCACAGGCTAGCGCAGTAGCCCGTCAAGCAGCAGCTTTTTTGCTGGCCGCTTCGATGCTGCGGGTGATGTACCACTGCTGAGTGATCGACAGGCAGTTGTTCACAACCCAGTACAGCACCAGACCAGCCGGGAACCACAGGAAGAAGAAGGTGAAGATGATCGGCATCATTTTCATCACCTTGGCCTGCATCGGATCCGGCGGCGTCGGGTTCAGGCGCTGCTGGATGAACATGGTGGCGCCCATGATGATCGGCAGGATGAAGAATGGATCCTTGATCGACAGGTCAGTGATCCACAGCATCCACGGGGCCTGGCGCATTTCCACGCTTTCCAGCAGTACCCAGTACAGGGCCAGGAACACCGGCATCTGCACCAGGATCGGCAGGCAGCCACCCAGCGGGTTGATCTTCTCTTTCTTGTACAGCTCCATCATCGCCTGGGACATCTTCTGGCGATCGTCACCGAAGCGCTCCTTCAGCGCGGCAAGCTTGGGTGCCACGGCGCGCATGCGCGCCATCGAGCGGTAGCTGGCAGCCGACAGCGGGAAGAACAAGCCCTTGATCAGCATGGTCAGGACAATGATCGACCAGCCCCAGTTACCCAGCAGGCTGTGGATATGTTGCAGCAGCCAGAAGATCGGCTGGGCGATGAACCACAGGAAGCCGTAGTCGACGGTCAGTTCCAGGCCTGGGGACAACTCCTTGAGCTTGGACTGGATCTTCGGACCGGCATACAGCATGGCGCTGGTTTCGACCTTGCCGCCGGCAGGTACGCTCAGGGCCGGGCCGGTGTAGCCGATGATGTAGTTGCCCTGGCTGTCCTTGCGAGTCTGGATGACGTTGTTGTCCGACTTGGCCGGAATCCAGGCGGTCACGAAGTAGTGCTGCAGCCAGGCAACCCAGCCGCCGGACACATTTTCTTTCAAAGCACCTTTGTCCATGTCCTTCATCGAGACCTTCTTGTAAGGCTCGGAAGGTGTCCACAGCGCAGCACCCAGGTAGGTGGCAGTGCCGGTGGCGGTGCTGGAGGACGGATCGGAGCTGGCGTCACGCTTGAGCTGGGCAAACATGTTGCCGTTCCAGGCCTGACCGCTCTGGTTGTCGATCAGGTAGCTGACGTTCAGGTCGTATTCGCCACGTTTGAAGCTGAAGCGCTTGATGTAGTTGACGCCGTTGTCGCTGAACTTCAGGTCGACCACCAGTTGTTCCTGGCCGTCGGCCATCTGGTAGCTCTTCTGTTCGGTGGCATACAGCGGACGACCTGCAGCGCGGGCATCCGGGCCGTTGACGCCGGTCAGGCCGCTTTGTGCCAGGTAGACACGCTCGCCGCCGTTGTCGAACAGCTGGAACGGAATGTCCGGATGGTCCTGACGGCGTGGGTACTTCGGCAGGTTCAGCTGAACGATGTCACCACCGACTGGATCGATAGCCAGTTCCAGGACATCGGTCTTGACCCGAATCAGATCCTTGCTGAGTGCAACGGGTGCCAGTTCGGCAGGGCTCGACTCACCATTGGCGCTCGGTACATCGGCGCTGGCGCCGTTGTTGGCGGCGGGTACGCCATCGGGCAAGCCCGGAGCAACAGTGCTGGCAGCAGTATTCTGAGTCGGCAAGGCAGCCTGACCGTAGTCATCGTTCCACTTCAGGACCATGACATAGGACACGATTGCCAGGGCGACGATCAGGATCGTGCGTTTAATATCCATGATTACTCGGCTATCGAAGAAGTTCGGGAGGAAGGAGCGGGGGGAACGGGGTCGAAACCGCCGTCGTTCCACGGATGACAACGCCCCAGGCGACGAACGGCTAGCCACCCGCCACGCAAGAGGCCATGGTTCTCAATGGCTTCGTAAGCGTAACAGGAGCAAGTGGGGTAGAAACGACAGTGACTGGCCATCAGAGGACTAATGGCGTAACGGTAAAACTGGATCGGAACGAGTGCCAGTTTACGCATTTTGACTGTCTACCCCTGCGGAATCGGCGTTTGCCGCTGGAGTGGGCCGGCTGCGAGCCAGGCGTTTCCAGAGCTTGCCAAAGTGTTGGTGCAATTCCGGGTTTTCTATCTCACCCAATCCCTTGCGCGCGACGATCACTATGTCCAGGCCAGCGAGCATCTGCTGGTTGAGACGGAAGGAATCGCGCATCAAGCGCTTGAGGCGATTGCGTTGAACGGCAAGCTTGACGCTCTTCTTGCCGATCACCAGGCCGAGGCGTGGATGATCGAGACCGTTCTCGCGAGCAAGGATCAGCAGGTTTTTCCCTGGAACCTTGCCGGTTGGGGAGTCGAAGACCGCTTTGAAATGCCGGGGTGTAAGCAGTCGCTTTTCCCGACTGAAGTCCTGACTCACCACCTGTGCCGAAAAATCAAATGGCCAGACGCTTACGGCCTTTGGCACGACGACGCGACAGAACAGCGCGGCCGTTCTTGGTAGCCATACGGGCACGGAAGCCGTGGGTGCGAGCGCGCTTGATGGTGCTTGGTTGGAAAGTACGTTTCATGGCGTGTTACCTGGGTTTGTCGACAACGGGCCGGGATGGCCCCCTTTTTAAGAGATCGGCGATTCTAGAGAAAGCAAGGCAATAGGTCAATTTCCAACCAGCCTTTCCTTATGGAAGGCGTCTCTGGCTTCTCGTCCAGTCGACACTCGATCGGCTGGACAAACGGACGACAGAATGAAAAAAAAGAAGAGAGATATAAAAAGCTTTTCTGAAGAACTTATAACTCTTAAGTGGATAAGTGTCTGTGGATAACATTCTGCAGGCCAATACTCACGGGCTGTACAGAATTTTGAAACCTTGTCCACAACAGGTGCTGCGTCTGTGTGGCCTGTGGGTAAAACCTGTGGAACAAATCGATGCTTATCCACAGGTGAGTTATCAACAGATCTGAACTCAGGGTTGTGCATAGCCCTCATGTGCGCTTATCCACAGGGCTTATTCGTAGTCATGTCGAGCTGTTTTGGTCGCTAAATGGCTGATTTGGCATGGCTCAGAATGTTTCCACATGTGGATAACTGAGCGCTCGACCGGTACAATGGCGGTTTGTTTTTGCCTCATCCGGCTTTCAACTCAGGGGATATCCGTGTCAGTGGAACTTTGGCAGCAGTGCGTGGAGCTTCTGCGCGATGAACTGCCTGCCCAGCAATTCAACACCTGGATCCGTCCGCTACAGGTCGAAGCCGAAGGCGACGAGTTGCGCGTCTATGCGCCTAACCGTTTCGTTCTCGATTGGGTGAATGAAAAGTACCTCGGCCGCCTTCTCGAACTATTGGGTGAAAACGGCAGCGGCATCGCGCCAGCCCTTTCCTTGTTGATAGGCAGCCGTCGCAGCTCCGCACCGCGGGCCGCCCCCAACGCCCCGGTCAGTGCTGCAGTGGCGGCGTCTCTCGCACAAAGCCATGCGCAACCCGCTGCTGCGCCAGCCGCAGCGCTCGTCGAGCCAGCCACGGCTGCCGTTGTCGAGGCCGTCTCGATCGAAGACAGCCCCGAGCCGTCTTCGCGTGAAAGCTTCGATGCCATGGCAGACAGCAACCCGGTGCCGACCGCGAGCGGACGTACCGAACAGCGCACCGTCCAGGTCGAAGGCGCGCTCAAGCACACCAGCTACCTGAACCGCACCTTTACCTTCGAGACGTTCGTCGAAGGCAAGTCGAACCAGTTGGCTCGCGCCGCTGCCTGGCAGGTGGCCGATAATCCCAAGCATGGCTACAACCCGCTCTTCCTTTATGGCGGGGTGGGCCTGGGCAAGACTCACTTGATGCATGCTGTGGGTAACCATCTGTTGAAGAAGAATCCGAATGCCAAGGTGGTCTACCTGCATTCCGAGCGCTTCGTGGCGGATATGGTCAAGGCGCTGCAGCTCAACGCGATCAACGAGTTCAAGCGCTTCTATCGCTCGGTCGACGCCTTGCTGATCGACGACATCCAGTTCTTTGCCCGCAAGGAGCGTTCGCAGGAGGAGTTTTTCCACACCTTCAACGCCTTGCTCGAAGGTGGCCAGCAGGTGATTCTCACCAGCGACCGCTACCCCAAGGAAATCGAAGGCCTGGAAGAGCGTCTGAAGTCGCGCTTCGGCTGGGGCCTGACTGTGGCTGTAGAGCCACCGGAACTGGAAACCCGTGTCGCGATCCTGATGAAGAAGGCCGACCAGGCCAAGGTCGAACTGCCACACGACGCGGCGTTCTTCATCGCCCAGCGTATTCGCTCCAACGTGCGTGAACTCGAAGGCGCGCTCAAGCGTGTGATCGCTCACTCGCACTTCATGGGCCGCGATATCACCATCGAGCTGATTCGTGAATCGCTGAAGGACCTGTTGGCGCTGCAGGACAAGCTGGTCAGTGTGGATAACATTCAGCGCACCGTGGCCGAGTACTACAAGATCAAGATCGCCGATCTGTTGTCCAAGCGTCGCTCGCGTTCCGTCGCGCGCCCACGCCAGGTGGCCATGGCGTTGTCCAAGGAGCTCACCAACCACAGTCTTCCGGAGATCGGCGACATGTTTGGTGGCCGTGACCACACCACCGTGCTGCACGCCTGCCGCAAGATCAACGAATTGAAGGAATCCGACGCGGACATCCGCGAGGACTACAAGAACCTGCTGCGCACGCTGACGACCTGATGGCCGTCAGCCCAGCTAATTGAAGGCAAGGGACTAGACCATGCATTTCACCATTCAACGCGAAGCCCTGTTGAAACCCCTGCAACTGGTCGCCGGTGTCGTCGAGCGCCGCCAGACCTTGCCGGTCCTGTCCAACGTACTGCTGGTCGTACAAGGCCAGCAGCTGTCGTTGACCGGTACCGATCTGGAAGTCGAACTGGTAGGCCGCGTGCAACTGGAAGAGCCGGCCGAGCCTGGCGAGATCACTGTCCCGGCGCGCAAGCTGATGGACATCTGCAAGAGCCTGCCGAACGACGTTCTGATCGACATCAAGGTCGATGAGCAGAAGCTGTTGGTCAAGGCCGGTCGCAGCCGTTTCACCCTGTCGACCCTGCCGGCGAACGACTTCCCGACCGTGGAAGAAGGCCCAGGCTCGCTCACCTGCAACCTGGAGCAGAGCAAGCTGCGTCGCCTGATCGAGCGCACCGGCTTCGCCATGGCCCAGCAGGATGTTCGTTACTACCTGAACGGTATGCTGCTAGAGGTAGATACGAACCATATTTGCGCCGTATCCACCGATGGGCATCGTCTGGCGCTTTGCTCCATGCATGACAGTATCGATCATTCCAACCTTCATCAGGTGATCGTTCCGCGCAAAGGCATCCTCGAGCTGGCGCGCTTGTTGAACGAGCCTGATGGGCAGGTCAGCATCGTTCTGGGTCAACACCACATCCGTGCTACCACTGGGGAGTTCACCTTCACTTCCAAGCTTGTTGATGGCAAATTCCCGGACTATCAGCGTGTGCTGCCAAAAGGTGGGGACAAGGTAGTGGTCGCAGATCGTCAGGCGCTTCGCGAAGCGTTTAGCCGAACGGCGATTCTGTCGAATGAAAAGTACCGCGGCATTCGCCTGCAATTGTCTGCCGGCCTTCTGAAGATCCAGGCCAACAACCCTGAGCAGGAAGAAGCCGAAGAAGAAATCAGCGTCGACTACGAAGGTAGCTCGCTGGAGATCGGCTTCAACGTCAGCTACCTGCTGGACGTGCTGGGCGTGATGACTACCGAGCAAGTTCGTCTGATCTTGTCTGACTCCAACAGCAGTGCGCTGCTGCAGGAAGCCGGCAATGACGATTCTTCCTACGTAGTCATGCCGATGCGCCTGTAACGTAGCAGGCCAAATGTCCCTTCGACGTATCATGGTCACCGCGGTGCGCAACCTGCACCCGGTGACTCTCACACCCTCTCCCCGCATCAACATCCTCTACGGCGCCAATGGCAGTGGCAAAACCAGTGTGCTCGAAGCTGTGCACCTGCTTGGTTTGGCCCGCTCATTTCGCAGCACCCGCCTGAACCCGGTCATTCAGTACGAACAACCTGCGTGCACGGTGTTTGGCGAGGTGCAGCTGAATGAGGGTGGTACCAGCAACCTGGGTGTTTCTCGCGAACGCCAAGGGGAGTTCACCATTCGCATCGATGGGCAGAATGCACGGAGTGCTGCGCAATTGGCGGAATTGTTGCCGTTGCAGCTCATCAACCCAGACAGTTTTCGACTGCTGGAAGGCGCCCCGAAGATCCGACGGCAGTTCCTGGATTGGGGAGTGTTCCACGTGGAACCCCGATTCATGCCAGCCTGGCAACGTCTGCAGAAGGCGCTGCGGCAGCGGAACTCGTGGTTGCGTCATGGTACACTTGACCCAGCTTCGCAAGCCGCCTGGGACCGGGAACTGTGCCTGGCCAGCGCGGAAATAGATGAATACCGTCGCAACTACATCAAGGCCTTGAAGCCCGTCTTCGAGCAAACCCTGAGCGAACTGGTCGAGTTGGACGGGTTGACCCTGAGCTACTATCGAGGCTGGGACAAGGACCGGGAACTGCAAGAAGTCCTCGCCTCTTCTCTCCTTCGCGATCAGCAAATGGGCCATACCCAAGCTGGTCCGCAGCGTGCTGACTTGCGACTTCGTCTGGCTGCCAACAATGCGGCCGACATTTTGTCGCGTGGTCAGCAAAAGCTGGTCGTATGTGCTTTGCGCATCGCCCAAGGCCACCTCGTCAACCAGGCTCGCCGCGGTCACTGTATTTATCTGGTCGATGACTTGCCGTCCGAACTGGACGATCAACATCGGCGTGCGCTGTGCCGCTTGCTTGAAGAATTACGCTGCCAGGTATTCATCACCTGTGTAGATCACGAATTACTGAGGGAAGGCTGGCAAACGGAAACGCCAGTTGCTTTGTTCCACGTGGAACAGGGCCGTATCACCCAGACCCACGACCATCGGGAGTGAAGGCATGAGCGAAAATCAAACGTACGACTCCTCCAGCATCAAGGTGCTGAAAGGTTTGGATGCCGTGCGCAAGCGTCCCGGCATGTACATTGGCGACACCGATGATGGTAGCGGCCTGCACCACATGGTCTTCGAGGTGGTCGACAACTCGATCGACGAAGCCCTCGCCGGTCACTGCGATGACATCACCGTCATCATTCACCCGGATGAATCCATCAGTGTGCGCGACAACGGTCGCGGCATTCCGGTTGACGTGCATAAAGAAGAAGGCGTTTCAGCAGCCGAGGTCATCATGACCGTGCTGCACGCCGGCGGTAAATTCGACGACAACTCGTACAAGGTTTCTGGCGGCCTGCACGGCGTAGGCGTGTCGGTGGTCAATGCCCTGTCTGAAAAGCTGGTGCTCACCGTTCGCCGCAGCGGCAAGATCTGGGAACAGACCTACGTGCACGGTGTTCCACAGGCTCCAATGGCTGTAGTGGGCGACAGTGAATCCACCGGTACCCACATTCACTTCAAGCCGTCGGCTGAAACTTTCAAGAACATTCACTTCAGCTGGGACATCCTGGCCAAGCGTATCCGCGAGTTGTCGTTCCTCAACTCCGGCGTTGGCATCCTGCTGAAGGACGAGCGTTCGGGCAAGGAAGAGTTCTTCAAGTACGAAGGCGGCCTGCGCGCATTCGTTGAATACCTGAACACCAACAAGACGCCGGTCAACTCCCAGGTGTTCCACTTCAATGTCCAGCGTGAAGATGGCGTGGGCGTTGAAGTAGCGCTGCAGTGGAACGACAGCTTCAACGAAAACCTGCTGTGCTTCACCAACAACATTCCGCAGCGCGACGGTGGTACTCACCTGGTTGGCTTCCGTTCCTCCCTGACCCGTAGCCTCAACAGCTACATCGAGCAGGAAGGCCTGGCCAAGAAGAACAAGGTCGCCACCACCGGCGATGACGCCCGTGAAGGTCTGACCGCGATCATTTCGGTGAAAGTGCCGGATCCGAAGTTCAGCTCCCAGACCAAGGACAAGCTGGTTTCCTCGGAGGTGAAAACCGCCGTGGAACAGGAAATGAACAAGTACTTCGCCGACTTCCTGTTGGAGAACCCCAACGAAGCCAAGGCTGTTGTCGGCAAGATGATCGATGCCGCCCGTGCCCGTGAAGCGGCGCGCAAAGCTCGTGAGATGACCCGCCGCAAAGGCGCGCTGGATATCGCCGGCTTGCCGGGCAAACTGGCGGACTGCCAGGAGAAGGACCCTGCCCTGTCCGAACTGTACCTGGTGGAGGGTGACTCCGCAGGCGGCTCGGCCAAGCAAGGTCGTAACCGTCGCACCCAGGCGATCCTGCCGCTGAAGGGCAAGATCCTCAACGTCGAGAAAGCCCGTTTCGACAAGATGATCTCGTCCCAGGAAGTCGGCACGCTGATCACTGCACTGGGCTGCGGTATCGGCCGTGAAGAGTACAACATCGACAAGCTGCGCTATCACAACATCATCATCATGACCGATGCTGACGTTGACGGTTCGCACATCCGTACCCTGCTGCTGACCTTCTTCTTCCGTCAGCTGCCGGAGCTGGTCGAGCGTGGCTACATCTACATTGCCCAGCCGCCGCTGTACAAGGTGAAGAAGGGCAAGCAGGAGCAGTACATCAAGGACGACGAGGCCATGGAAGAATACATGACCCAGTCGGCACTCGAAGATGCCAGCCTGCACCTGGACGAGTCGGCGCCTGCGGTTTCCGGTGTTCAACTCGAAGCCCTGGTGAACGAATTCCGCAGCGTGATGAAGACCCTCAAGCGTCTGTCGCGCCTGTACCCGGAAGAGCTGACCGAGCACTTCATCTACCTGCCGGAAGTCACCCTCGAGCAACTGGGCGACCAGGCTGTCATGCAGGCCTGGTTGGCGCGCTTGCAGGAACGCCTGAACAACAGCCAGAAGTCGGGCCTGGCCTACAAGGCCAGCCTGCGCGAAGACAAGGAACGCAATGTCTGGCTGCCGGAAGTGGAAATCACCTCCCACGGCCTGGCCAGCTACATCACCTTCAACCGCGACTTCTTCGGCAGCAACGACTACCGTACCGTGGTCAACATCGGTGCCAAGCTGTCCAGCCTGTTGGGTGAAGGCGCCTATGTTCAGCGTGGTGAGCGTCGCAAGGCGATCGTCGAGTTCAAGGAAGGCCTGGACTGGCTGATGAACGAGACCACCAAGCGCCACACCATCCAGCGCTATAAAGGTCTGGGCGAGATGAACCCGGATCAGCTGTGGGAAACCACCATGGACCCAACCGTGCGCCGCATGCTGAAGGTCACCATTGAAGACGCGATCGCTGCCGATCAGATCTTCAACACCCTGATGGGTGATGCAGTGGAGCCGCGCCGCGAGTTCATCGAAAGCAATGCCCTGTCGGTATCGAACCTGGACTTCTGATCAGGTGTAGAAACCGCTCGAAAGAAAGCCCGCGAAAGCGGGCTTTCTTTGGCTGCAGATCCACACGGGCTACGACAAGCCCAGCGCCTTCAGGCGGCGATACAAGGTGCGTTCACTCATCCCGAGGTGCCGAGCCAGTTCACTGCGTGGCCCCTGGAATTGTTCGAGTGCCTGCGCCAGCGCACCGAGGTCGTTGCGGCCTCGCCCTTTGACAAGACTGCGAGCTTGCTCCAGGCCTAGATCTTCAGGCAGATGCTCGGGCCGGATCAGCCCGTCATCGGCAAACAGGCGAGCCCTTTCCAGGATGTTGCGCAGCTCGCGGATATTGCCAGGGAAAGGATGCAGCTCAAGATGCTGCTGTGCTTCCTGGCTCAACCTGGGTGCCGGCATGCCTGGCATGCGCTGCAATAAACTTTCGGCGAGCAACGGCAAGTCTTCCACGCGCTCGCGCAATGCGGGCAAGCGGATCGGGAAGCCGCTGATCCGGTAGTACAGGTCTTCGCGAAACGTGCCCGCTGCCACCATCTGCTTCAATGGCTTGTGGGTCGCCGATACCAGGCGGAAGTCCGAGTGCACGGTGCGCAGGCTGCCTACCGGTCGGAAGCTGCCGGACTCGATCAGGCGCAGCAGTTTGACCTGCATGGCCAAGGGCACTTCACCGATTTCGTCGAGGAACAATGTGCCGCCATGGGCGGCTTCAGCGAGGCCGATCTTGCGCTGGTTGGCGCCGGTGAAGGCGCCTTTCTCGTAACCGAATAATTCGCTCTCGCACAGCGATTCGGTCAGGCCGGTGCAGTCGACCACCACCAACGGGCCGTTGGCCCGTGGGCTGCCCATGTGGATCGCGCGGGCGAACAATTCCTTGCCGGTGCCCGATTCACCCTGGAGCAACACCGGGATCTGCGCAGGGGCCGCACGCTGCAGGCTGGCCAGTGCCCCCTTGAACGCGGGCGACCTGCCCACCAGACCTTGTTGCTGAGGTTGTGCCGAAGCCAGGGTGACAGTGTTCAGGCGCTCGACGAAGGCCACCACCCTACCCTGTTCGTCGAGGATCGGGCGCAGTTCCACATCCACGTGCTCCGGGCCGCGTGGCGTGTGATGGATGTGCAGCACACGCTCCGGCACCTTGCTGTCCCATACCTTGCGCATCGGGCAATGCTCACCGGCCTGATCACAGGGCACGGCGTAATGGTGCGAGACGCGATGGCACTTCTCGCCCAGTGGGGCTTGCTGATCACGGCCGAACAGCCGGCGGTAGGCCGCATTGGCAGCGAGGATGTTGTAGTCGGTGTCCAGCACGATCGTAGGCAGCGCATCGTGTTCGAGGTAGGAAACCAAGGCTAGGATGATGGAGTGGGATTCAGGCATGACGGCACCGATCTATGACGCAGGCAGGGTAACAAGGACTGCCAAACACTGCCATTGGCTGTCAGTCGACTGCCAGCGCAGCTGCCATTGTGCCAAGGCATGCGCCAGCAATGGCCGGTTTCCTTGGCTTTTCAGCGCGTAAGCGGCCTGGCATGCATCTTGATAAACCTCCTGGCACTGCCTACGCCTTATGAGGGCGGTGGATAATTTGGAGAACGTGATGATCATCGGCAACAACCTTCACGTGGAAGCCTTCTTCGACAAGGCGACCTCGACCATCAGCTACCTGGTCATGGACGGCGAGACGCGCAAGTGCGCGTTGATCGACAGCGTCCTGGACTACGACCCCAAGGCAGGACGTACCTGCACCGACTCTGCAGATCTGCTGATTGCCCGGGTCAAGGCGCTGGGGGCCGAGGTGCAGTGGATACTGGAAACCCACGTCCATGCCGACCACCTTTCCGCAGCGGCTTACCTGAAGGAAAAGCTGGGTGGCCATACCGCCATTGGTGCTCACATCACTCAGGTGCAGAAGGTCTTCGGTTCGCTGTACAACGCAGAAGCGGGCTTTGCCCGTGATGGTAGTCAGTTCGACGTGTTGCTCGAGGACGAAGAAGGCTTTCGCATCGGCAACCTGCTCGCGCGTGCCCTGCACACCCCGGGGCATACACCTGCCTGCATGAGTTACCTGGTCCAGGATGGCGGGGAGAAAGCAGTGTTCGTCGGCGACACATTGTTCATGCCCGACTACGGTACCGCGCGCTGTGACTTCCCCGGTGCCGATGCCCGCACCTTGTATCGCTCCATCCGCCGCCTGCTGGCCTTCCCAGACCAGACCCAGCTGTTCATGTGCCACGACTACCTGCCAGGTGGGCGTGACATGCGCTACGTCACCACGGTCGCCGAACAGCGCGGTGACAATATTCACATCCATCAAGGCATCGACGAGGACAGCTTCGTCGCCATGCGCGAAGCCCGCGACAAGACCCTCGACATGCCCGTGCTGATCCTGCCTTCGGTGCAGGTGAACATGCGCAGCGGCCATTTCCCCGAGCCCGAGGAAAACGGCGTGAGCTACCTGAAGATTCCGCTGAACAAGCTCTGACCGCCCTGCTCCATCTATTAGAAATCCAGGAAATACTGTCATGCCTGCCTTGTTGTCCCCAACTCATGCCGACCACCACAAAGTGGTCATCGTCGGTGCCGGTGCCGCGGGTATCGCCACCGCCTCCAGCCTGATCAGCCGCGACCCTTCCCTGGACATCGCGCTGATCGACCCCGCCGATGTGCACTACTACCAGCCCGGCTGGACCATGGTCGGCGCTGGTGTGTTCAACGCACCCAGCACCGCCCGTACCATGGCCTCGGCCATTCCACGCGGTGTGCATTGGGTCAAGGCGCGGGTGCAGGGATTCGATCCTTCTGCCCAACTGGTCATGCTCGAAGACGGCCGTGCCGTCAGTTACGAGCAACTGGTGGTCTGCCCTGGCCTGAAGCTCGACTGGGAGTCCATCGCCGGGCTCAGCGAGACCCTGGGCCGCAATGGCGTGACCTCGAACTACCGGTACGACCTGGCACCCTACACGTGGCAGCTGGTGCAAAGACTCAAGCAAGGCCGTGCGCTGTTCACCCAGCCGCCGATGCCGATCAAGTGCGCCGGTGCGCCGCAAAAAGCCCTGTACCTCTCCTGCGACCATTGGCTGCGCCATGGTCATCTGGGTAACATCAAGGCCAGCTTCTTCAACGCTGGCGCCGTGCTGTTCGGCGTGCCCGACTATGTGCCCGCGCTCATGGCCTACATCGACAAGTACGGCGTCGACCTGAACTACAGCCAGCGCCTGGTCGCGGTGGATGGCCCCAACAAGCGCGCGACCTTCGCCCGTACGCTCGCCGACGGCAGCAGCGAAACCCGCACTGAAGCCTTCGACATGCTGCACGTGGTTCCGCCGCAAGTCGCCCCTGACTTCATCCGCCACAGCCCGTTGGCCGATGCCGCAGGTTGGGTCGATGTCGACCCGCATACCCTGCGCCATCGCCAGTTCCTCAACATCCATGCCCTGGGCGACGTGGCCAACACCAGCAATGCCAAGACTGCAGCCGCGGCGCGCAAGCAGGCGCCGGTGGTGGCCAACAATGTGCTGGTGGCGCTGGGCCGGTTGCCGACCTTGGCCCAGTACGATGGCTATGGTTCCTGCCCGCTGACTGTCGAGCGCGGCAAGATCGTGCTGGCCGAGTTCACCTATGGCGGCAAGGTCGCGCCGAGTTTCCCGCGCTGGTTGCTGGACGGGCGCAAGCCGACTCGCCTGGCCTGGCTGCTCAAGGCGCGAGTACTGCCGCCGCTGTATTGGCAAGGCATGCTCAAGGGGCGTGAATGGATGGCGCGGCCTCAGCCACTGGTCGAGGCACCTCAGTGATAGAGCATGAACTGCTTGGCGCCGGGCTCGGTGCCATCATCGGTGCCGTGCTGGCGCTGACCGGTGCCGGTGGCGGCATCCTGGCGGTGCCGTTGCTGGTGTTCGGCCTGGGCATGTCGATGGTCGAAGCGGCGCCCATCGGCTTGCTGGCGGTGGGGCTGGCGGCTGCCGTGGGCGCCGTGCTGGGTTTGCGCCAAGGGCTGGTGCGCTATCGCGCCGCCCTGTTCATCGCCCTGATCGGTATCGCGGTAGCACCGTTCGGGCTGATGCTCGCCCAGCGCTTGCCCAATACGCCCTTGGCATTGGTGTTCGCCGTGGTGCTGGTGTACGCCTGCCTGCGCATCTGGCGCAAGGCGGCCAGGGAACTGCGCGGCGAGACCGTCGATGCGCACCGGCTGATCGCACCTTGCGTACTCAACCCGCTGCAGGGGCGCTTGCGTTGGACGCTACCGTGCGCGCGTGCCCTGGCTTTCACCGGAGCACTGTCCGGGCTGTTGTCCGGCTTGCTGGGTGTGGGCGGCGGGTTCGTGATCATCCCGGCCTTGAACCGCTACACCAACCTGCGCATGACCAGCATCGTCTGCACATCGCTGGCGGTGATCGCCCTGGTATCGATGGGCAGCGTGGTCAGTGCTACCTTGGCGGGCGTCATGCACTGGCGGGTTGGCGCACCGTTCGCCATCGGTGCGGTCCTCGGCCTGCTGGCAGCCCGGCCGCTGGCTGGCAGGCTCGCCGGGCCGCGTTTGCAGCAGATGTTTGCCGTGGCCGGCTGGTCGGCTGCCCTGCTCCTGGCGGGCAAGGCGCTACTCGGCTAGCAACTCGCCTTGCTGCGCCGCGCACAGCGCCAGCAGGTAGTCCCAGACGACCCGCAGGCGCACCGATTTGTGCAGCTCGCGGCGAGTACAGATCCAGTAGCTGCGCTGGATGGTCTCGCTGGGCAGCACGCGCACCAGCCCGGGATCGTGGCGGGCCATGAAGTTGGGCAGCACGGCAATGCCCAATCCGGCGCGGGCCGCGGTCTGCTGGGCGATCACGCTGGTGCTGCGAAAGGCCACGTTGGGCGCCCGGCAGAAGCTGTTGAGAAACAGCAGCTCCTGGCTGAACAGCAGGTCATCGACATAACCGATCCAGCTGTGGCGGGCCAGGTCTTCGCGACTGCGCAGGGGCGGCGAGCGGTCCAGGTAGGCCTGGCTGGCATACAGCGCCAGGCGGTAGTCGGTGAGCTTGCGGGTAATCAGCAGGTCGGCATTGGGCCGTTCCAGGTGGATGCTGATTTCCGCTTCGCGGTTCAGGATGCTGACGAAGCGCGGCACGGCGACCAGCTCGACCTCAAGGCCCGGATAGCGCTCGAACAGTTCGCTCATGCGCGGGGTGAAGAACATGATGCCGATGCCTTCGGTTACCCCAAGGCGGATCTTGCCCAGTGGCGTTATGGCCTGGGTGATTTCTTCCTGCGCCAGCAGGGCGACGTTCTCCATGGCTTCGGCATGCTTGAGCAGCGCCTGGCCTGAAGGGGTCAGCTCGTAACCCTGGGCATGCTGCATGAACAGGGGGGTGCCGAGGCTCTTCTCGATGCTTTCGATGTGCCGGGCGACGGTGCTGTGGGTGGTATTGAGGCGCTTGGCGGCAGTGAGCAAGCGGCCGCTGCGCTGCAACTCGAGGAAAAACCGCAGATCATTCCAGTCGAACATGCTGATCCTTTTGTGCTGTTCGTTCTGGCGCTATCGCCGGCAAGCCGGCTCCCACAGGTACTCCACAGGGTTCAAGACTTGTGGGTTTCCGGTGTGAGCCGGCTTGCCAGCGATAGCGCCAGTACAGGCTTACCACTGTGCTAAAACGCACAACGGCTGCGCGAAATCTCGTGTTTCCTCAGCGAAATTAATCAATAAGATGTAGGACGACAAGAACAATAATCAGGCGCGAGGTTGCACATGCCATCAGCCGATTCTGTCTTCGACTACGTCGTCGTAGGTGCCGGTCCCGCCGGCTGCCTGTTGGCCAATCGTTTGTCCGCCGACCCGACCTGCCGGGTATTGCTGCTCGAAGCGGGCGGCCGCGACAACTACCCGTGGATCCATATCCCCGTCGGTTACCTCTATTGCATCGGCAACCCCCGTACCGACTGGTGCTTCAAGACCCAAGCACAGCCCGGCCTGGGCGGTCGCAGCCTGGGTTATCCACGGGGCAAGGTGCTGGGTGGCTGTTCATCCATCAACGGCATGATCTACATGCGCGGCCAGGCGGCCGACTATGACCAGTGGGCCGAACAAGGCAACGACGGTTGGGCCTGGAAGGATGTGCTGCCGTTGTTCAAGGCCAGCGAAAATCATTTTTCCGGCAGCAGCGAGCACCATGGCGCCAGCGGCGAGTGGCGCGTCGAGCGTCAGCGCTATAGCTGGCCGATTCTCGATGCTTTCCGCGATGCCGCCGAACAGAGCGGGATCGGCAAGGTCGACGACTTCAACACCGGCGACAACCAGGGCTGTGGATACTTTCAGGTCAACCAGCGCAGCGGCGTGCGCTGGAATGCATCCAAGGCATTCCTGCGGCCGATCAAGGACCGCGCCAATCTCACCGTGCTCACCGATGTTCAAGTCGACCAGGTGCTGTTGAACAACACCCGTGCGCGTGCGGTAAAGGCACGCTGGCAAGGCGCCTGGCACGAATTTGCCGCGCGCCGTGAAATCATCCTGTGCGCAGGCGCGGTGGGCTCGCCCGGTATCTTGCAGCGCTCAGGCATCGGCCCACGCAAGCTGCTGGAAAGCCTGGGGATTGCCGTGCGTCACGACATGCCCGGTGTCGGCGGCAACCTGCAGGACCATCTGCAACTGCGGCTGATCTACCAGATTCGCAACACCCGCACCCTGAACCAGATGGCCAACAGCCTGTGGGGCAAGATGGGCATGGGCCTGCGCTACCTGTACGACCGCAGTGGCCCGTTGGCCATGGCGCCCAGCCAGTTGGGCGCGTTCGTGCGCTCCGGGCCCGAGCAGGCCACGGCGAACCTTCAGTACCACGTGCAACCGTTGTCGCTGGAACGCTTCGGCGAGCCGCTTCATCAGTTCCCGGCCTTCACCGCTTCGGTGTGCAACCTGCGCCCGGCAAGCCGTGGGCGCATCGACATCGCCAGCGCGGACATGCACAGCGCTCCGCTGATCGATCCCAATTACCTGAGCGACCCGCGGGACCTGCGGGTCGCTGCCGACGCCATTCGCCTCACCCGGCGCATCGTCCAGGCCCCTGCCCTCGCCGCCTTCGATCCCAAGGAGTACCTGCCAGGGCCGGCTCTGCAGACGGAAGAAGACTTGTTCGAAGCCGCCGGCAAGATCGGCACCACGATCTTCCACCCGGTGGGCACCTGCCGCATGGGCAGCGGCGCACTGGACGTTGTGGATAACCAGCTGCGCGTGCATGGCATACCCGGCCTGCGCGTGGCGGACGCGTCGATCATGCCGCAGATCACCTCCGGTAATACCTGTTCACCCACCCTCATGATCGCCGAGAAGGCGGCGCAACTGATCCTCAAAGGAGCGGCTACCCAGACCTACCTGAACGAAGACGCGCTACCGACGCCCTGACCGGGTGCGTGCAGTACCGGCGGCTTGCGGTCAGAGGCTGCCGACAGTGGAACAACAAGAATAATCACTGTGGCCTGTGGGCCGAGGACAGCAACGATGTCGGATTACATTCAAGAGCAGGGGGCGACGGCCAGCAGATCCAGCCGTCGTGAAGAACGCAAGATCATTTTCGCGTCATCCCTCGGGACGGTGTTCGAGTGGTATGACTTTTTTCTCTATGGCGCACTGGCCGCGGTCATCAGCAAGCAGTTCTTCGCGGGTGTGAATGACACCACCGCCTTCATTTTCGCCCTGATGGCCTTTGCCGCCGGCTTCCTGGTGCGGCCTTTCGGCGCGCTGGTGTTCGGCCGTCTGGGCGACATGATCGGGCGCAAGTACACCTTCCTGGTGACCATCGTGCTGATGGGCCTCTCCACCTTCGCGGTCGGCCTGTTGCCCACCTATGCCAGCATCGGCATCGCGGCGCCGATCATCCTGGTGGTGCTGCGCATGCTCCAGGGCCTGGCGTTGGGCGGGGAATATGGCGGGGCTGCCACCTACGTGGCGGAACATGCGCCACCTGGCAAGCGCGGTTTCCACACCGGTTTCATCCAGTCCACTGCCACCCTCGGCCTGCTGCTGTCATTGCTGGTGGTACTGGGCAGCCGCTACATCAGCGGCGACCAGTTCGAGACCTGGGGCTGGCGCCTGCCGTTCCTGCTGTCGATCGTGCTGCTGGCGATCTCCACCTGGATCCGCATGAGCATGCACGAGTCGCCGGCCTTCGTGAAAATGAAGGCCCAGGGCAAGGTCAGCAAGTCGCCGATTCGTGAGTCGTTCACTTCCTGGCCGAACCTCAAGGTGGTCCTCACTGCCCTGTTCAGCATCAATGCAGGGCAAGCCGTGACCTTCTACACGGCGCAGTTCTACGTACTGTTCTTCATGACCCAGATGCTCAAGATGGACCCGGCCCAGGCCAACACCTTGCTGATCATCAGCGTGGTGATCGGCGCGCCGTTCTTCGTGTTCTTCGGTTGGCTGTCCGACCGCATCGGGCGCAAGCCGATCCTGATGCTCGGCCTGCTGCTGGCCACGGTGTTGTACTTCCCGCTGTTCAAGGCCCTGAGCCATTACGCCAACCCGCAGATCGACGCCGCCAGCCGCCAGGCGCCGATCGTGGTCACTGCCGACCCGCAAACGTGCACCTTCCAGTTCGACCCGGTGGGCAAGGCACGTTTCGACAGCCCCTGCGACAAGGTCAAGACCTTCCTGGTCAAACAGGGTCTGCCGTACAGCTCGGTGGAAGTGACCGGTAGCCAGGTGGTAGTGAACATTGGCGACAAGAGCATCAACGGCTTCGACGAAGCGGCCATGCGCACGGCAGTGGAGCAGGCAGGCTATCCGGCCAAGGCCGACCCTGGGCAGGTCAACCAGGTGATGGTGGTGGTGCTGATCGTGGCGATGATCCTGATCGCGACCATGACCTACGGGCCGCTGGCGGCGGTGATGGTTGAACTGTTCCCGACGCGGATTCGCTATACCTCGATGTCGCTGCCTTATCACATTGGCAATGGCTGGTTCGGTGGGTTCCTGCCAACGGTGTCGTTCGCGCTGGTGGTGTATACCGGGGACATCTTCTACGGGCTGTGGTACCCGGTGCTGGTGACCGGGATTAGCCTGGTGGTGGGGATCTTCTGCCTCAAAGAAACCAAGGATGTGGATATCGACAAGATCTGATGCCCCTATCGCCGGCAAGCCGGCTCCGACAGAGGGAACTGCACGATCCTTTGTGGGAGCCGGCTTGCCGGCGATGAGGCCCTCGAGGCATAAGAAAACCGGCTGTAAAAGCCGGTTTTCTTATGCCTCGAAAAAACTTATGCACGATTTTCAGAAAAATGTCATACACGGAAATAAATAGCTAATTCAAACACTTAGCGATAACTTCAGGCATTTCATCGAAAAATTGCTAACAAGTTATCCACAGATGGTCAGGCCATCTGCTCCTGCGGCTTTTCGTCCACCGGTGGCAGCGACCCCATGGCCCGCTGGGTCGCTTCGTTCCAGGCTGCAGCGCGGTCATTGAGCTCGGCGATGGCGCGCGGGCCGGTGCCGTTGGCGTACATTGGCTCGCCGATCACCACCTCGATGGTGCCTGCGCGCTTGCCCCAGCCAGCCTTGGGCCAGAACTTGCCCGCGTTGTGCGCAACAGGCAGTACTGGCAGCCCGGCATTCACCGCCAAGGCGGTACCGCCGCGGGAGAACTTGCCCACCGTGCCGAAGGGCACCCGGGTGCCTTCCGGGAAGATCAACACCCAGACCTTCTGCTTGAGCAGATCGTCACCCTTGCTGGCCACCTGACGCAGGGCTTCCTTGGGGTTGTCGCGATTGATCGCGATCGGCCGCAGCATGGCCATTGCCCAACCGAAGAACGGCACATACAGCAGTTCACGCTTGAGCACCTGGCTCAGTGGCGAGAAGTACTGGGACAGGAAGAACGTCTCCCAGGTGCTCTGATGGTTGGACAGAATCACGCAGGGCTCACTCGGCACATTCTCAGCACCCGTGATCTTGTAATCGATGCCAAGGATCGTGCGGGTCAGGAACAGCGCACAGCGGCACCAGTACACGTTGATGAACTTGTAACGCCTGGGGAACGACAGAAATGGCGCGACAAAAAAGCTCAGGGAGCACCACAGCAGCGAACTGGTGCCCAACAGCAGGTAAAAAAGAAAGACTCTGATCGCCTGCAGCATCGACATAGTGGCAAGTACCGTTGCGGGGCATGCCCGCCTGAGAAAAATGCGCCCGAAGGCGCATTGTTTAAATTAGTTCTCTGGCGATAGCTGCCAGATCGTCGAAAATCAGTGTAGTTTCAGGGACGCCCTTTTGCAGGGTCCGCTCACCCTTGCCGGTTTTCACCAGCACCGGTTGTGCATCGACGGCCAAGGCGGCTTGCAGGTCACCTGAACTGTCGCCGATGAACCAGACGCCGCGAAGGTCCGCCTGGTAATGCTCGGCAATCGCCCGCAGCATGCCTGGCTTGGGCTTGCGGCAAGCGCAGCCTTCGTCCGGCCCGTGCGGGCAATACACGATGTGGCCCACCTCGCCGCCCTGCTCTGCCACCAGTGCACGCAAGCGCGCATGCATGGCCTCGAGCGTTGCCAGCGAGTAGTAGCCACGGGCAATGCCGGACTGGTTGGTGGCCACGGCCACCGTCCAGCCCGCCTTGCTCAACTGCGCGATGGCCTCGACCGAGCCGGGTATCGGGATCCACTCCTCCAGCGACTTGATATAGGCGTCGGAGTCCTGGTTGATCACCCCGTCACGATCGAGAATCAGCAGTTTCAAGGCTTACCCCAGCAGCGAAATGTCGGCAACGCCCAGGAACAGGCCGCGCAGGCGGCTGAGCAGGGCATAACGGTTGGCACGTACCTTGGCATCCTCGGCATTGACCATCACTGCCTCGAAGAAGGCATCGACCGGGTCACGCAGGGCGGCCAGGCGCGCCAGCGACTCGCTGTACTGGCGTGCGGCAGCCATCGGTTGCACGGCCTGGTCGGCCTGCTGGATGGCCGAGTACAGAGAGAACTCGTTGGCGTTGTCGAAGTACTTCGGCTCGACCTGGTCGGCGATGGCGCCTTCGGCCTTGCTCAGCAGGTTCGACACGCGCTTGTTCACCGCGGCCAGGGCTTCGGCTTCCGGCAGCTTGCGGAAGGCCTGCACGGCCTGCACGCGCTGGTCGAAGTCCAGGGCCGAGCCCGGCTTCAGGGCGCGTACCGACAGGTAGGTGGCGACGTCGATGCCTTCGTCTTCGTAGCGCGCGCGCAGGCGGTCGAAGACGAATTCCAGCACCTGCTCGGACAGGCCGGCGGCCTTGACCTTGGCGCCAAACTGCTTGACCGCGAACTCGACCGCAGTGGTCAGGTCCAGGTCCAGCTGCTTCTCGATGAGGATGCGCAGCACGCCCAGGGCGGCACGGCGCAGGGCGTACGGGTCCTTGCTGCCGGTGGGCAGCATGCCGATGCCGAAGATGCCGACCAGGGTGTCGAGCTTGTCGGCGATGGCCACGGCCGCACCGGTAAGGGTCTGCGGCAGCTCGGCGCCAGCACCGCGCGGCATGTACTGCTCGTTCAGGGCCAGGGCGACGTCTTGCGGCTCGCCATCGTTGAGCGCGTAGTAGTAACCGGCAACACCCTGCATTTCAGGGAACTCGCCGACCATCTCGGTGGCCAGGTCGCACTTCGACAGCAGGCCTGCACGGCCAGCGCGCTGGGCGTCGCCGCCGATCAGCGGGGCGATGAAGGCAGCCAGCCTGGAAACGCGCTCGGCCTTGTCGTAGACGGTGCCCAGCTGAGCCTGGAACACCACGTTCTTCAGGCGCTCGTTGAAGGTTTCCAGCGGCTGCTTCTTGTCTTGCTTGAAGAAGAACTCGGCGTCGGTCAGGCGTGGGCGCACGACCTTCTCGTTACCCTGCACGATCTGCTTGGGGTCACGGCTCTCGACGTTGGCCACGGTGATGAAGCGCGGCAGCAGCTTGCCTTCGCTGTCCAGCAGGCAGAAGTACTTCTGGTTGTCCTGCATGGTGGTGATCAGGGCTTCCTGCGGCACGTCGAGGAAACGCTCCTCGAACGAGCACACCAGCGGCACCGGCCACTCGACCAGCGCGGTCACTTCGTCCAGCAGCGCCGCTGGCACGATGGCAGTGCCTTCCTGCTGTAGGGCAAGTTCGGCAGTACGCTTGCTGATCAGCTCGCGGCGCTCGGCGAAGTCGGCCAGCACGTAGGCTTTGCGCAGGTCTTCGACATAGTTGGCCGGGGTGGTGATGACCACGTTTTCCGGGTGGTGGAAACGGTGGCCACGGGATTCACGGCCGGCCTGCTGCGACAGGATGGTGCAGTCGACCACTTGGTCGCCGAGCAGCATCACCAGCCACTGGGTCGGGCGCACGAACTCTTCACGGCTGGCCGCCCAGCGCATGCGCTTGGGGATCGGCAGGTCGTTGAGCGAATCTTCGACGATGGTCGGCAGCAGGCTCGCGGTGGCCTTGCCCGGAATGTGCTGGGAGAAGCGCAGCTTGGCGCCGCTCTGGTCGATTTCCGACAGCTCTACGCCGCATTTCTTGGCAAAGCCCAGGGCGGCCTGGGTTGGCTCGCCGTCCTTGAAGGCAGCCTGCATGGGCGGGCCGTCGATATTGATGCTGCGGTCCGGCTGCTGCACGTCGAGCTGGCGGATCAGCACGGCCAGGCGACGCGGTGCGGCGTACACCTGCTTGCCGGTGTAGTTCAGGCCTGCGGCCTGCAGGCCCCTCTCGATACCGGCCAGGAAGGCGTCGCCGAGGGTAGCAAGGGCCTTGGGTGGCAGCTCTTCGGTGCCCAGTTCAACCAGGAAATCTTGAGCACTCATTGTGCAGCCTCCAGCTTCGCCAACACTTCGTCACGCAGTTCAGGGGTGGCCATCGGGAAGCCCAGGCGTGCGCGGGCTTGCAGATAGCTTTGCGCCACGTCCCGGGCCAGGGTGCGTACGCGCAGGATGTAACGCTGGCGCTCGGTCACCGAGATGGCGCGGCGGGCGTCCAGCAGGTTGAAGGTGTGGGAAGCCTTCAACACCATTTCATAGGTCGGCAGCGGCAGGTCCAGCTTGATCAGGCGGTTCGCTTCGCTTTCGTAGAAGTCGAACAGTTCGAACAGCTTGTCGACGTTGGCGTGCTCGAAGTTGTAGGTCGACTGCTCCACCTCGTTCTGGTGGAACACGTCGCCGTAGGTGACCTTGCCGAACGGGCCGTCGGCCCAGACCAGGTCGTACACCGAATCGACGCCCTGGATGTACATGGCCAGGCGCTCCAGGCCATAGGTGATCTCACCGGTGACCGGGTAGCACTCGATGCCGCCGACTTGCTGGAAGTAGGTGAACTGGGTCACTTCCATGCCGTTGAGCCAGATTTCCCAGCCCAGGCCCCAGGCGCCCAGGGTCGGCGATTCCCAGTTGTCTTCGACGAAACGGATATCGTGGACCAGCGGATCCAGGCCGATGGCCTTCAGCGAGCCGAGGTACAGCTCCTGGAAGTTGGCCGGGTTTGGCTTGAGCACCACCTGGAACTGGTAGTAGTGCTGCAGGCGGTTGGGGTTTTCGCCATACCGCCCGTCGGCAGGGCGACGGCTGGGCTGCACGTAGGCGGCGTTCCAGGTCTCTGGGCCGACTGCGCGCAGGAAAGTGGCGGTATGGAAAGTGCCGGCGCCTACTTCCATATCGTAGGGCTGAAGCACCACACAACCTTGAGCTGCCCAGTAGTTCTGCAGGGCGAGGATCAGGTCTTGGAAGGTACGCACGGCTGGCGTAGGCTGGCTCACGAAATTCACCTGTATCTGGGGATGCGGATGTAAAGAGCGGGAGTATAACCTGATTCGCCTCGCCCTCTACTCATTGGAGCCTTATGCCACGCTGCTTTTGGTGTACCGACGATCCGTTGTACCAGGCCTACCACGACCAGGAATGGGGAACGCCACAGCGTGACCCGGCGTTGCTCTTCGAGATGCTTTTGCTCGAAGGGTTCCAGGCGGGGTTGTCGTGGATCACCGTGCTGCGCAAACGCGAGCGCTATCGCCAGGTGCTGCACGGCTTCGACCCGCACAAACTGGCGCAGATGAGCGACGAACGGATCGAGGAGCTGATGCTCGATGCCGGCATCATCCGCAACCGCCTCAAGCTCAAGGCCGTGCGGCGCAATGCGCAGGCCTGGCTGGCTGTGGATAACCCTGCCCGATGGCTGTGGTCGTTCGTCGGCGGCGAGCCGAAGATCAATCACTTCAAGGCCCGCGGCGAAGTACCTGCCGTCACCGACGAGGCCAAGGCGATGAGCAAGGCCCTGCAGAAAGCCGGCTTCACCTTCGTCGGCCCGACCATCTGCTACGCGTTCATGCAGGCCACCGGCATGGTCATGGACCACACCACCGATTGCGATCGCTACGCCGCGTTGCTGCGCTGAGGGGTTACAATGCGCGCCTCGCTGAAATAAGGAATTCGCCTGTGGAAAAGTTCAAGGGCGCCCTGATGGTCGGGGTGCTGCGCCTGTTTGCCAAGCTGCCCTGGGGCGCTGTGCAGCGCGTTGGCGCCGGTATCGGCTGGTTGATGTGGAAGATCCCCAATGGGTCGCGCAATGTCGTGCGGATCAACCTGGCCAAGTGCTTCCCGGAGATGGACCCGGCCGAGCGTGAACAACTGGTCGGCCGTGCGCTGAAAGACATCGGCAAGTCCTTCACCGAAAGTGCCTGTGCCTGGATCTGGCCGCCGCAGCGTTCGCTGGAGCTGGTCAAGGAAGTGCACGGCCTGGAAGTGCTGGAGCAGGCTCTGGCCTCGGGCAAGGGCGTGGTCGGCATCACCAGCCACCTGGGCAACTGGGAAGTGCTCAACCACTTCTATTGCAGCCAGTGCAAACCGATCATCTTCTACCGCCCACCGAAGCTGAAGGCGGTGGATGACCTGTTGCGCGAGCAGCGTGTGCAGATGGGCAACCGCGTGGCGCCTTCGACCAAGGAAGGCATCCTCAGCGTGATCAAGGAAGTGCGCCGGGGTGGGCAGGTGGGTATTCCCGCCGACCCGGAGCCGGCCGAGTCTGCCGGGGTGTTCGTGCCGTTCCTGGGGACCCAGGCGCTGACCAGCAAGTTCGTGCCGAACATGCTGGCCGGTGGCAAGGCGGTGGGGGTGTTCCTGCATGCCCTGCGGCTGCCGGATGGATCGGGCTTCAAGGTGTTCCTGGAAGCGGCGCCGGAGGAGATGTACAGCGAGGATGTCACGGTCTCGGCGACTGCCATGAGCAAGGTGGTCGAGCGGTATGTGCGTGAGTACCCGAGCCAGTACATGTGGAGCATGAAGCGCTTCAAGAAGCGGCCGGCTGGAGAAGCGCGCTGGTATTGAGAGTTTGGGGGCGCTTTGCGCCCCTTTCGCTGGCAAGCCAGCGATGGGCTGCAAAGCAGCCCCAAGATCTCAGATCTTGTTCAGCTTCTTGAGGAACACCGCCATTTCCTTCTCGGCCTGCTTGTCCCCATGGGCCTGCGCCGCCACGATCCCGTCTTCCCAGGCCTTGCGCGCCGCCGGCAAATCCCCCAGCAACTGATAGGCCTTGCCCAGCAGCTTCCATGCCGCCGAATACTTCGGGTCCTGCTCCACACAGCGCGCCAGGTGCACCGCCGCCTCGGCCCCGTTGCCCTCATCGAGCCAGGCCTTGCCCAGGCCAAACCGCAGCAGCGGGTTATCCACACCCTTGGCCAGCATCTTTTCCAGCGACTCGCGCATGCCGTTTCTCCTCAGAAGAAGGTCAAGCCGACGTGGAACAGCTTCTCCACATCGCGGATCTGCTTTTTATCCACAACGAACAGGATCACATGGTCGCCCGTCTCGATCACCGTGTCGTCATGGGCAATCAGCACTTGTTCATCACGGATGATCGCGCCGATGGTGGTACCGGGCGGCAGGGCGATGTCTTCGATGGCCTTGCCGACCACCTTGCTCGACTTCGCGTCACCGTGCGCCACCGCCTCGATGGCCTCCGCCGCACCGCGGCGCAGCGAGTGCACGCTGACGATATCGCCCCGGCGCACATGCGCCAGCAAGGTACCGATGGTGGCCAGCTGCGGGCTGATGGCGATATCGATGTCGCCCCCTTGCACCAGGTCGACATACGCCGGGTTGTTGATGATGGTCATCACCTTGCGCGCGCCCAGGCGCTTGGCCAGCAGCGACGACATGATGTTGGCCTCGTCGTCGTTGGTCAGGGCCAGGAAGATGTCGGCATCGGCGATGTTCTCTTCGAGCATCAGGTCCTTGTCCGAGGCGCTGCCCTGCAGCACCACGGTGCTTTCCAGGGTATCGGAGAGGTGGCGGCAACGTGCCGGGCTCATCTCGATGATCTTCACCTGGTAGCGGCTTTCGATGGCCTCGGCCAGGCGCTCGCCGATCTGCCCACCGCCGGCGATGACCACGCGCTTGTTAGTCTCGTCGATGCGGCGCAGCTCGCCCATCACGGCGCGGATGTCCTTGCGCGCGGCAATGAAGAACACTTCGTCATCCGCTTCGATGACCGTGTCGCCACGCGGGGTGATCGGCCGGTCGCGACGGAAGATCGCCGCCACGCGGGTATCGACATTGGGCATGTGGGCGCGGATCTGGCGTAGCTGCTGGCCCACCAGTGGGCCGCCGTAGTACGCCTTGACCGCCACCAGCTGGGCCTTGCCTTCGGCGAAGTCGATCACCTGCAGCGAACCTGGGTGCTCGATCAGGCGCTTGATGTAGTTGGTCACCACCTGCTCGGGGCTGATCAGCACGTCCACCGGAATGTGGTCGTTGTCGAACAGCTCCTCGCGGGTGAGGTAGGCCGACTCGCGCACCCGGGCGATCTTGGTCGGGGTGTGGAACAGCGAGTAGGCCACCTGGCAGGCGACCATGTTGGTTTCATCGCTGTTGGTCACCGCCACCAGCATGTCGGCGTCATCGGCACCGGCCTGGCGCAGCACCGTGGGCAGCGAGCCACGGCCCTGCACGGTGCGGATGTCGAGACGGTCGCCGAGGTCGCGCAGGCGTTCGCCGTCGGTATCGACCACGGTGATGTCGTTGGCTTCGCTCGCCAGGTGTTCTGCCAGCGTACCGCCCACCTGCCCTGCGCCGAGGATGATGATCTTCATCCGCTACTCCCTAACGTTTTGCTTACCCGCGCGAGGCGGCGATCTTGATCAGCTTGGCATAGTAGAACCCGTCGTGGCCGCCTTCCTGGGCCAGCAACTGGCGGCCATGAGGCTGGCGCAGGCCGGCCTCGGTGGCCAGGTCCAGCTCCCGCGCACCCGGGGTGCGGGCGAGGAAGGCGTCGATCACCTCGGTGTTCTCGGTCGGCAGGCTGGAGCAGGTGGCGTACAGCAGCATGCCGCCCACTTCCAGGGTCGGCCACAGGGCATCGAGCAGCTCGCCTTGCAGGGCAGCCAGGGCCGGAATGTCGTCGGCCTGGCGGGTCAGCTTGATGTCCGGGTGGCGGCGGATCACGCCGGTGGCCGAGCACGGTGCATCGAGCAGGATGCGCTGGAACGGCTTGCCGTCCCACCAGCTGGCGGTGTCGCGGGCGTCGCAGGCGATCAGCTCGGCGTCCAGCTGCAGGCGGTCGAGGTTTTCACGCACGCGGGTCAAGCGCTTGGCTTCCAGGTCGATGGCTACCAGATGCGCCAGGCCCGCTTCGGCTTCGAGCAGGTGGCAGGTCTTGCCGCCCGGCGCGCAGCAGGCGTCGAGCACGCGCTGGCCGGGGGCCAGTTCGAGCAGGTCGGCAGACAGCTGCGCGGCTTCGTCCTGCACGCTCACCCAGCCTTGGGCAAAGCCCGGCAGGCCACGCACGTCGCAGGCCTCGGTCAGAACGATGCCGTCGCGGCTGAATTGGCAGGCGCTGGCGCTGACGCCCGCTTCGGCCAGCAGCGCCAGGTAGACATCGCGGCTGTGGTGGCGGCGGTTGACCCGCAGGATCATTGGCGGGTGCGCATTGTTGGCGGCGCAGATCGCTTCCCACTGTTCTGGCCAGAAGGCTTTCAGTTGCTTTTGCAGCCAGCGCGGGTGGGCGGTGCGCACCACCGGGTCGCGTTCCATGCCGGCGAGCAGTGCTTCGCCTTCGCGTTGGGCGCGGCGCAGCACGGCGTTGAGCAGGCCCTTGGCCCAAGGCTTCTTCAGCTTGTCGGCGCAGCCGACGGTTTCGCCGATGGCGGCGTGGGCTGGAACGCGTGTGTAGAACAGCTGGTACAGACCGACCAGCAGCAGTGCCTGCACATCGGCATCGGCGGCCTTGAAGGGCTTTTGCAGCAGCTGTGCGGCGAGCAGGTCGAGGCGCGGCTGCCAGCGGGCGGTGCCGAAGGCCAGGTCCTGGGTCAGACCACGGTCGCGCTCGTCGACCTTGTCCAACTGAGCCGGCAGCGAGCTGTTCAGCGAGGCCTTGCCACTGAGTACAGCGGCCAACGCGCGGGCGGCGGCGAGGCGCGGGTTCATTGGCCAAGCACCTTGCCGCTGGCGAACTTCTCGCGGCGGCTGTTGAACAGGTCACTGAAGTTCAGCGCCTTGCCGCCTGGCAATTGCAGGCGGGTCAGGCTCAGCGCCTGCTCCCCGCAGGCAACGACCAGGCCGTCCTTGCTGGCAGAGAGGATCTCGCCGGGCGCGCCTTTGCCTGTGGACAGGTTGGCAGCCAGCACCTTGACGCTTTCGCCGTCCAGGGTGCTGTGGCACACCGGCCATGGGTTGAAGGCACGGATCAGGCGCTCAAGCTCGACGGCCGGGCGGTTCCAGTCGATGCGCGCTTCGTCCTTGTTCAGCTTGTGTGCATAAGTGGCCAGGGCATCGTCCTGCACCTCGCCCTGCAAGCTGCCGTCGGCCAGGCCGGCGATGGCCTGCACCACGGCGGGCGGGCCCATCTCGGCGAGGCGGTCATGCAAGCTGCCACCGGTGTCATCGGCGCTGATCGGGGTGACCACCTTGAGCAGCATCGGGCCGGTGTCCAGGCCAGCTTCCATGCGCATCACGGTGACGCCGCTGTCGGCATCGCCGGCTTCCACGGCGCGCTGGATCGGCGCCGCACCGCGCCAGCGTGGCAGCAGCGAGGCATGGCTGTTGATGCAGCCCAGGCGCGGGATGTCCAGCACGGCCTGGGGCAGGATCAGGCCATAGGCGACCACCACCATCAGGTCCGGTTTCAGCGCAGCGAGTTCGGCCTGGGCCTCTGCGTTGCGCAAGGTTGGCGGCTGGAACACGGGGATGTCATGGGCCACGGCCAGCGCCTTGACCGCGCTCGGCATGAGCTTCTGGCCACGGCCGGCAGGGCGGTCGGGCTGGGTGTAGACGCCGACGATCTGGTAAGGGCTGTCGAGCAGGGCCTTGAGGTGTTCGGCGGCAAACTCTGGAGTGCCTGCAAAGACGATGCGCATGGAGTTCTCGCTTCAAAAAAGAAAAAGGCTTGCCGGAGCAAGCCTTCAGGAAGGTCGGGATCAGGCTTGCTGGCGGTGCTGCTTTTCCAGCTTCTTCTTGATCCGGTCGCGCTTGAGCTGCGACAGGTAGTCGACGAACAGCTTGCCGTTCAGGTGATCGAATTCGTGCTGCACGCACACCGCCAGCAGGCCTTCGCATTCCAGTTCGAACGGCTTGCCGTCGCGGTCCTGGGCCTTGACCCGCACGCGCAGGGGGCGGTCGACGTTCTCGTAGAAGCCCGGCACCGACAGGCAGCCTTCCTGGTACTGGCCCATGTCGTGGGTCAGCTCTTCGACCGAGGGGTTGATGAAGACCCGCGGCTCGCTGCGGTCTTCGCTCAGGTCCATGACCACGACCTGCTTGTGCACGTTGACCTGGGTCGCGGCCAGGCCGATGCCAGGGGCTTCGTACATGGTTTCAAACATGTCGTCGATCAGCTGACGCAGTGCGTCGTCGAACTCCGTCACCGGTTTGGCAATGGTGCGCAGGCGCGGGTCCGGGAATTCGAGAATGTTCAAGATGGCCATAAGGTCAGGCAGTCACTGTGCGTTTGGTTGAAAACTGAGCACACATAATAAAGGGAATCGGCGATTTCGGCACCTGGCATGCTCGACTAGGGTGTCTATGGGCTTGATAGCGTTCAATTCATGGACAGCTTTTCAAACTGTTACCCACAAAGTTATCCACAGCTTGTGCCACGTAATTGGCCCTGTTTCGATCAAGGATGATCCCCATGCCTACCCACCATTCGTCACTTTGTTCACCTGCGGAACTGGAGGCCCGATTACGCCTGCATCGCCTGCCCGAGACTGGTTTGCGTCGCTTCAACACTTTGCTGAAAGCGTTCGGCAGTGCCTCTTCGGCGCTCAGTGCACCGGCAGGCGCATGGCGTGCACTGGGCATTCCCCAGGCAACGATCGATGCCCGGTGTAGCGCCCAGGTGCGCGACGGCGCATTGGCTGCAATAGCCTGGCTAGAACATCCGGGCCAGCATTTACTGATGTGGGACAGCCCCGGCTACCCCGCCCTGCTGGCCGAAATCGACGATCCTCCACCCCTTCTTTTCGTCGCAGGGGACCTCACTTTGCTCGACCGGCCGCAGATGGCAATTGTGGGCAGCAGGCGTGCTTCACCCCCCGCCATCGACACCGCCAGGGCATTTTCCCGTTGTCTCGCGCAAGCCGGGTTCACCATCACCAGCGGGCTGGCGCTGGGGGTCGACGGTGCCGCTCATCGGGCAGCCCTGCAGGCTCAAGGGAGGACAATCGGGGTACTGGGCACCGGGTTGCAAAAACTTTATCCACAGCGCCACCGAGACCTGGCCGAGGCCATGATCGGCAACGGTAGTGCACTGGTTTCGGAATTCCCGCTGGATGCCGGGCCGCTGCCAGCCAACTTCCCGCGGCGCAATCGCATCATCAGTGGGCTGTCGCTGGGGGTACTGGTGGTCGAGGCCAGCCTGGCCAGTGGTTCCTTGATCACCGCTCGCCTGGCAGCCGAGCAGGGCCGCGAGGTCTATGCCATCCCCGGCTCGATCCACCATCACGCAGCGAAAGGCTGCCATCAGCTGATCCGGGACGGCGCGTTGCTGGTGGAAAGCGTGGAACAGATCCTGGAAACCCTCCAAGGTTGGCAGAACCTTCCGCCAGCCACTGTGGATAAAGCCTCGCATCCCTTGCTCGCATTGCTGCATGCTGCGCCGCAGACCACCGAGGCTCTGGCGCATGGCAGCGAGTTGCCTTTGGCCCAAGTGCTGGCGCAATTGACCGAGCTGGAGCTTGAAGGGCGAGTAAGTAATGAAGCCGGGCGTTGGTTTGCCCGCGTGGGCTAAGTAAACTGCGGCCATGGCTTAAATGCGGAGAGATACAAATGGTGAGCAGTTGGCGTGTGCAACAAGCCGCACGTGAGATTCGGGCGGGCGCGGTGATCGCCTACCCGACGGAAGCGGTCTGGGGCCTGGGCTGCGACCCTTGGAACGAGGACGCGGTATACCGCCTGCTGGCGCTCAAGTCGCGGCCTGTGGATAAAGGGCTGATCCTGGTCGCCGACAATATTCGCCAGTTCGATTTCCTGTTCGAGGACTTCCCCGAAGATTGGATCGATCGCATGGGCAGCACCTGGCCGGGGCCCAACACCTGGCTGGTACCGCATCAGGACCTGTTGCCCGAGTGGGTGACGGGGCAGCATGACACGGTGGCGCTGCGAGTCAGTGACCATCCGCAGGTGCGCGAGTTGTGTGCGTTGGTGGGGCCATTGATTTCCACGTCGTGCAACCCTGGCGGGCGGCCGGCGGCGAAGACCCGGTTGCGGGTCGAGCAGTACTTCCACGGGCAACTGGACCTGGTGCTCGGTGGGGCGTTGGGTGGGCGGAAGAATCCGAGTGTGATTCGTGACCTGGCGACCGGCGAGGTTGTTCGCCCGGGTTGATCCTCTTGGGTGAGCGCTCCTACAAAGGGGGCGCTGGCTTTTCTGAAGTGTCTTATCAAATACGAATTTGGGAAATTTCCTACAACTCGTATCGAGTACTATCACCTTCTCAGTAGGAACACCTGCCTCTAGTCTTCACATCGTCGCCGAACAACTTGGCGATCGGGTGTGGTAACCCGAATCTGGAGAGTTCCTGACAGTCAATGGCGGCTGTACGCGGGAGGCCCCGTGCCTGCCGGGTTTAGGGAACTCTCCCCGGTTTACCACCCTGCGTACAGCTGCCACCTAATCGTGTGGTAACGATTTGGTGGGGCATCGAAGCGAGAGTTTCCGATGAAAAAGATTGTTCCTGATCCGCCCATGCCCTGCACTTCCACCCGCCCCTTCGGCCGCTGCGACGCCGGCCACCCACCGCTCTTCACCGTTAACCCCGACATTCCCGCCGCCGATGCTTTGGTCCACGTGGCCCTGTATCTGCGTTGTGCCTACGAGACGGGCTACAAGACCCTCGATTACCTGCGCGAAGAAGGCCGCGGCATGTATTGGTCGAACCTGCATGCGATTGAGATGGCGGAGGGTTTGGTAGAGGCGATGCTGGATGGTATTGAGTCTTCGCCTATGCCGCAGAGGTAGGTGTGTGGCTTGCAGGTGCTTGCCTTGGTTTTTGCATCGTTGCGTAGATCGAGCGCCGCCCGCGCGGCGCTCGATCTCATAGGCGCCAAAAGCCCCAAGACGGGCACTCAAGGCAACAAAACAGTCGACCCCACCGTCCTCCGCGCCGACAACTCGGTCTGCGCCTTGGCCGCCTCGCTCAGCGGATACCGCTGCTGGATATCCACAACCACCTCGCCACTGGCGATCACCGCAAACAGGTCATCCGCCATGGCCTGGGTATTCTGGGCAGTGTTGGCATAGCTGGCCAAGGTCGGGCGGGTCACATACAGCGAGCCCTTCTGCGCCAGAATCCCCAGGTTCACCCCACTTACCGCGCCCGAGGCATTGCCGAAGCTCACCATCAAGCCACGCGGTTGCAGGCAGTCCAGCGAGGTCAGCCAGGTGTCGGCGCCGACGCCGTCATACACCACGGGGCATTTCTTGCCATCGGTCAGTTCCAGCACCCGCTTGGCCACATCTTCGCGGCTGTAGTCGATGGTCGCCCACGCCCCCAGTGCCTTGGCCCGCTCAGCCTTCTCGGCGGAACTGACGGTGCCGATCAGGTTGGCGCCCAACGCCTTGGCCCATTGGCAGGCCAGCGAGCCCACGCCCCCGGCCGCGGCGTGGAACAGGATCACCTCGCCCGGTTGCACGGCATAGGACTGCTTGAGCAGGTACTGCACGGTCAAGCCCTTGAGCATCACCGCCGCCGCCTGCTCGAAGCTGATGTTGTCGGGCAGCTTCACCAGGTTCGCTTCCGGCAGCGTATGCACCTCGCTGTAGGCACCCAGCGGGCCGACGGCGTAGGCCACGCGGTCGCCCACCTTCAGACGGGTGACGCCCTCGCCTACCGCATCGACCACCCCGGCACCTTCGGTGCCCAGGCCGGAAGGCAGCGCAGGCGGTGTGTACAGCCCGTTGCGGAAATAGGTGTCGATGAAGTTCAAGCCGACCGCATGGTTACGCACGCGTACCTGCAGCGGGCCGGGCGGTGCCGGGTCGAACTCCACAAGCTGCAGCACTTCCGGGCCGCCATGCTGGCTGAACTGGATTCGCTTGGCCATCTCGCACTCCTGTTGTCGGGATCGGGAAAGGCCTTCTATCGGACGCCTTTGCTTGATCGCCGTCAACTGCGGCGCGCGGGCCGCCGGTGGTATGCTACGCGGCGAATTCTTCCCTGCCCGTTCCTGGTGACCCGATGACTAGCCGCACCGAGGCCGTGAAAGCCTACCTGCTCGACCTGCAAGACCGCATCTGCTCTGCCCTCGAAACCGAGGACGGCGGCGCCCGCTTCGTCGAGGATGCCTGGGTGCGCGAAGCCGGTGGCGGGGGCCGCACGCGGGTGATCGGCGACGGCAAGGTGATCGAGAAAGGCGGGGTCAACTTCTCCCACGTGTTCGGTGCCGGCCTGCCGCCGTCAGCCAGCGCTCACCGCCCCGAGCTGGCGGGCCGTGGTTTCGAGGCCCTGGGCGTGTCGCTGGTGATCCACCCGCATAACCCGCATGTGCCAACCTCCCACGCCAACGTGCGCTTCTTCATCGCCGAGAAAGAAGGCGAAGAGGCCGTCTGGTGGTTCGGTGGCGGCTTCGACCTGACCCCGTACTACGGCAACGAAGAAGACTGCATCCACTGGCACCGCGTCGCCGAGCAGGCCTGTGCGCCGTTCGGTGCCGACGTGTACCCGCGCTACAAGGCCTGGTGCGACCGCTACTTCCACATCAAGCACCGTGGCGAGCCGCGCGGTATCGGCGGGCTGTTCTTCGATGATCTGAACGAATGGGACTTCGACACCTGCTTCGCCTTCATCCGTGCCATCGGCGATGCCTACATCGACGCCTACCTGCCGATCGTGCAGCGCCGCAAGAACACGCCCTACACCGCCGAGCAGCGTGAGTTCCAGGAGTACCGCCGCGGCCGTTACGTGGAATTCAACCTGGTCTACGACCGTGGCACCTTGTTCGGCCTGCAGTCGGGCGGTCGCACCGAGTCGATCCTGATGTCGCTGCCGCCGCAAGTACGCTGGGGCTACGACTGGAAGGCCGAGCCCGGCAGCGAGGAAGCGCGCCTGACCGACTACTTCCTGCAAGACCGCGACTGGCTTGGCCAGTAAGCCCTGTGGATAACCGAGGAGCCCCCATGGACCAGTACGTCGTTTTCGGCAACCCCATCGGCCACAGCAAGTCGCCGTTGATCCACCGTCTGTTCGCCGAACAGACCGGCCAGGACCTGGAGTACACCACCCTGCTGGCGCCGGTGGACGAGTTCAGCGACTGCGCCCGTGGCTTCTTCAAGCAAGGCAGCGGCGCCAACGTCACCGTGCCGTTCAAGGAAGAGGCCTACCGCCTGTGCGACAGCCTCACTCCGCGCGCGCAGCGTGCTGGCGCGGTGAACACCCTGAGCAAGCTGGCCGACGGCACGTTGCAAGGTGACAACACCGACGGCGCCGGTCTGGTGCGTGACCTGACGGTGAATGCCGGGGTCGAGCTGACCGGCAAGCGCATTCTCATCCTCGGTGCCGGCGGTGCTGTGCGCGGTGTGCTGGAGCCGATTCTGGCCCTCGACCCGCAATCGCTGGTGGTCGCCAACCGCACGGTGGAAAAGGCCGAGCAGCTGGCGCGCGAGTTCGCTGAGCTGGGGCCGGTGGTGGCGAGTGGTTACAGCTGGTTGCAGGAGCCGGTGGACGTGATCATCAACGCCACCTCGGCAAGCCTGTCCGGCGAGTTGCCGCCGATTGCCGAAAGCCTGGTCGAGCCGGGGCGCACGGTGTGCTACGACATGATGTATGGCAAGGAGCCTACGCCCTTCTGCAAGTGGGCGAGCAAGCTGGGGGCGGCGAAGGTGCTGGATGGGCTGGGCATGCTGGCTGAGCAGGCGGCCGAGGCGTTCTTCATCTGGCGTGGGGTTCGGCCGGATACCGGGCCGGTGCTGGCGGAGCTGCGACGGCAATTGGCGCGGGGTTAGAGGTCAGGGCCGCTTTGCGGCCCCAACGATCACTGCGCAAATCGAATCGGACACAGCGCCACCCCTTCCAGCTTCTGCAACTCCTCGATCACCTGCGGCCTGGCCCTGTGCAAGGTCAGACTCCCACCCGCCCGTTTCAGCCGCCGCGCCTCGCGGTGCAGCATGTCCACCCCCGAGTAATCGATGAAGTTCACCTGCCGCGCATCGATCACCACATGCGGCCCCTGGCAGCGCTGCAAGCGCACCTGCAGGTAATGCGCCGCGCCAAAGAAGATCGACCCGCCCACCCGCAGCACATCGGCCTGCCCTTCACGGCTCTGCTGCACCCGTGGCCTCGATGTGCGCTTGAGGTAGAAGAACAGCGAGGCCAGCACTCCAGCGTAAATCGCCGTCTGCAGCTCCAGCAGCAAGGTCGCGGCAGCGGTCAGGGCCATGACCAGGAACTCCGAACGGCTGACCCGGAACAGCGCGCGAATCGCCCGGTGATCGACCAATCCCCAGCAGATCATCAGGATGCTGCCGGCCATGGCCGGGATCGGCAGGTGTGCGATCAGGCCGGCCCCCGTCACCGCGAACAATGCCACCCACAATGCCGAAAACACGCCGGCCAGGGGTGAGCGGGCGCCGGCGTCGTAACTCAGGCCCGAGCGGGTGAACGAGCCGGAAGACAGGTAGCCGGAAAAGAACGCGCCAACCATGTTCGACAGGCCCTGGGCGCGGATTTCCTGGTCGGCGTCTATCAGCTGTTCCGAGCGTGCCGACAGCGAGCGGGCGATCGACAGGCTGGTCACCAGGCCGAGCATGCCGACCGCAACAGCGCTGGGCAGCAGACGCAGGATCAGCTCCAGGTCCAGGAGCGGCAACGGGCTGAGCGGTGGCAGCTGACCGGTGAAGGCCGGTACCCGTGGCACATGTCCGAAGAACCCCGGCAGCAGCCAGGCCACCAGGCTGACCAGCACCAGGCTTATCAACAGGCTCGGCCAGCGCGGCCGCCAGATTTTGAGGGTTACGCCGATCACCAGCGTGGCCAGACCAAGCAGCAGCGACGGCAGGTCGACCTCGCCGGCGTGACTGGCCAGGTCCTGAACGGTCTTCAGCGCCGTGGCCTGGCTGGGCAGGTCCATGCCCATCAGGTTGGGCAACTGGCCAAGGGCGATGACGATGGCGGCGCCGAGGGTGAAGCCGAGCACCACCGAATGGGAGACGAAATTGACCAGCGCGCCGAAGCGCAGCAGGCCAAGCAGCAATTGGAAGATGCCGCCGAGGAACGTCAGCAGCAGCACCAGGGTCACGTAGTCGTCGCTACCGGCCACGGCCAGGGGGTTGATGCTGGCGTAGAGGACAATGGAGATGGCGGCGGTCGGGCCGCAGATCAGGTGCCAGGAGGAACCCCACAGGCAGGCGACCAGCACCGGCACGATGGCGGCGTACAGGCCGTACTCGGCGGGCAGGCCGGCGATCAGGGCGTAGGCGATCGATTGCGGCAGGGCGAGGATCGCACCGCTCAGGCCCACCAGCAGGTCCTGGCGCAGACTGCGACCCGATTGGCGGGGCAGCCAGGTGAGGAAGGGCAGCAGGTGGGTCAGGTGAATCATGGGGTACTCGTATTGGGGTTATCTTGTGTTGGCTGTACCGGCCTCATCGCCGGTACAGGTTCTACAAATGGCTTTTGACTGCTTCCTGAGCACTACCCCCGGCCATGGTGGTCACCCCAGCCAACCAACCCTCGATGACCTGGGGGTTAGCCTTGACCCAAGCCTTTGCCGCCTCGTCGAAGCTGATCTTCTTATCCACAACCTCGGCCATGATGCTGTTTTCCATGTCCAGGGTAAATTTCAGATTGCCCAGCAGCTTAGCCGCATTCGGGCAGGCTTGTGGATAACCCTTGCGGGTCAAGGTATAGACTTCGCCCTTGCTGCCGAACCACTGCTCCCCGCCTGTCAGGTAATGCATCTTCAACTTCACGTTCATCGGGTGGGGTGTCCAGCCGAGGAAGGTGATGAGGATATCGGTGGAACAAGGGTTGTTGTGTCGACCGTTGGAGGGGAGTTTGCGGTCGCAGCGGGGGTATTACGTGGTGCTGCCGCCGCGCAAGCGGCGGGGGGCGCTGATCGAGCGGTTCGTGGAGTGGCTGGAGCAGGAGCGGGGGCAGTGAAAGGGGCTGCTGTGCAGCCCATCGCCGGCAAGCCGGCTTCCACAGTGCCCGCGGGTTTTTCGAGATCCCTGTGGGAGCCGGCTTGCCGGCGATGAGGCGTCAGGATACGAAGTTCAAATGCTCGCCCCGGTGCAGCCCCAGCTCCAGCATGTCGACCATCCCCGCCGCCACCCCGGCCAAGCGCCGCAGCGGCGCAGCCAGCTCCGGCTCGACCGTGCCGCTGGCCGTGCGAAAGTGCTCCATGCCCATGCCAGGCCAATCCGCCGGGGCATTGATCAGCGTCCAGTGCAAGGCACTGCGCTGCAGCGCATCGACCACCTGGTCCGCCCCGCCGCGCTGTTCATCGCTGTAGCGGCCCGGCGTATCGAGCACGGCAAAATCGCCCACCAGCAATAGCCGGCGTATAGTCGTGCGGCCAAGCCCGGCCACCAGCGCTTCGCTCATGCGCCACTGGGCCGGCAGGTCTCCGGGCGCCAGCGCAGACAGCAGGGCAATCACCGCCGAGCCGCCTGCGGCGCCCTGCTCAGCCTGGTCAGCCCCGGCCAGCCCGCCTATCTTGAAATGCAGGCCCGGGCGCGGGGCATGGCGATTGAGGTCGTCGACCACCGCCGTGACCTCATGCTGTCGTGACAGCAACTCGACCATCAGGGCACTGCCAAGGCTGCTCTCAGCCCCGAACAGGACCAGCTTGAACATTGGGGTTTCGGCATTTTTCACCACATCACTCCCGTTACAGGTGGTGATGGTTTGACCGCAATCAGGAGTTATCGTGCAGAGGATCAAGGGCTATCACGCCCACGTTTACTACGACGCATCCACCCTCGAGCAGGCCCGCGAGTTGTGCGAGGAAGCGGCGCGGCTGTTTCCCGTGACCATGGGCCGCCTGCACCAGAAGCCGGTGGGGCCGCACCCGGACTGGAGCTGCCAGCTGGCGTTCGGGCCGGAAGTGGTGGGCGTGGTGCTGCCGTGGCTGGCGTTGTATCGGAGGGGGCTGGTGGTGTTCTTGCACCCGCTGACCGGGGATGAGCTGGCGGATCACCGGGATCATGCGATCTGGATGGGGGCCGTGCGGCCTCTGGATCTGTCGATCTTCGAGTAATAGGTTGGTTTTGCTGGCCCTATCGCCGGCAAGCCGGCTCCCACAATGGGCATGTGCAGCGCTAACCCTGTGGGAGCCGGCTTGCCGGCGATGAAGGCGACGCGGATCAGCGTCGAGCGCCGCGCACCCCTTCAGCCAGCGCCGAGCACAGGCTCAACACATCGTTGACCGCCTGATCGGCATCCTTGGCCTGGGCGATCTTGTCGACCAGCGCCGACCCCACCACCACACCCTCGGCCAGGCGCGCGATTGCAGCGGCCTGCTCCGGTGTACGAATACCGAAACCAACGCTGATCGGCAGGTCGGTATGCCGGCGCAGGCGAGTGATCGCCTCGGTCACGTGCTCGGTGGTCGCGGAACCTGCACCGGTCACACCGGCCACCGACACGTAGTAGACGAACCCGGAGCTGCGCTCCAGTACGCGCGGCAGGCGCGCATCGTCGGTGGTCGGGGTGGTCAGGCGAATGAAGTCGATGCCGGCGGCCTGGGCCGGGGTGGCCAGTTCGGCGTCGTGCTCCGGCGGCAGGTCGACGATGATCAGGCCATCGACACCGGCAGCCTTGGCTTGGGCAACGAATTTCTCCACGCCAAAGCGATGGATCGGGTTGTAGTACCCCATCAGCACGATTGGCGTGGCCTGGTTGTCCACACGGAATTCGCGAACCATCTGCAGGGTCTTGGCCAGGGTCTGGCCTGCGTCCAGTGCACGCAGGGTGGCCAGCTGGATGGCAACGCCATCGGCCATCGGGTCGGTGAACGGCATGCCCAGTTCGATCACGTCGGCACCGGCCGCCGGCAGGCCCTTGAGGATCTGCAGCGAGGCGTCGTAGCCCGGGTCGCCTGCGGTAACGAAGGTGACCAGCGCGGCGCGGCCTTCGGCCTTCAGCTCGGCGAAGCGTTGTTCAAGACGGCTCATGCCTGTTTCTCCTGGGCGGCCATGTGGTTCATCACGGTTTGCATGTCTTTGTCGCCGCGACCGGACAGGCAGATCACCATCAGGTGGTCCTTGGGCAGGGTCGGCGCGCGCTTGATCGCTTCGGCCAGCGCGTGGGAGCTTTCCAGCGCCGGGATGATGCCTTCCAGGCGGCAGGTGGTGTGGAAGGCGTCGAGGGCTTCGTTGTCGGTGATGCTGACGTATTCCACGCGCTTCACTTCATGCAGGTAGGCATGCTCCGGGCCGATGCCGGGGTAGTCGAGGCCGGCGGAAATCGAGTGGGCGTCGGTGATCTGGCCGTCTTCGTCCTGCAGCAGGTAGGTACGGTTGCCGTGCAGCACGCCCGGTACGCCGCCGTTGAGGCTCGCGGCGTGCTTGTCGGTATCGACGCCGTGGCCACCGGCTTCGACGCCGATGATCTGCACGCTGGCATCTTCGAGGAAGTCGTGGAACAGGCCCATGGCGTTGGAGCCACCGCCCACGCAGGCGATCAGGCTGTCAGGCAGCCGGCCTTCCTTTTCCTGCAGCTGGGCACGGGTTTCCTTGCCGATGATCGACTGGAAGTCGCGGACCATGGCCGGGTACGGGTGCGGGCCGGCAACGGTGCCGATCAGGTAGAAGGTGTCGTCGACGTTGGTGACCCAGTCGCGCAGGGCCTCGTTCATGGCGTCCTTCAGCGTGCCGGTACCGGCGGTGACCGGCACGATCTCGGCGCCCAGCAGCTTCATGCGGAACACGTTGGCCTGCTGGCGCTCGATGTCGGTGGCACCCATGTAGATCACGCACGGCAGGCCGAAGCGGGCAGCGACGGTGGCGGTGGCCACGCCGTGCATGCCGGCGCCGGTTTCGGCGATCAGGCGCTTCTTGCCCATGCGCTTGGCCAGCAGCACCTGGCCGATGCAGTTGTTCACCTTGTGCGCGCCGGTGTGGTTGAGCTCTTCACGCTTGAAGAAGATCTTGGCGCCGCCGCAGTGTTCGGTCAGGCGCTCGGCGAAGTACAGCGGATTGGGGCGGCCGATGTAGTCGCGCTGGAAGTAGGCCAGCTCTTCGAGGAACTTGGGGTCGGCCTTGGCCGCTTCGTACTCGCGGGCCAGGTCCAGCACCAGGGGCATCAGGGTTTCGGCCACGTAGCGGCCGCCGAACGAGCCGAACAGGCCGTTGGCGTCTGGGCCGGGGCGGTATTGGGTCTGGGTCATGGGTCGCTCCAGGGCGTTGGCAATGAGTGATGGGCTTTAGTCTAACCACGGCACGCCCGGCTGAAAACCGATAAGATTGCGCAAACCTGTCAGGAAAACTCACAAGTCTCATGGTCCAGGACCTCCCTCCCCTCAATGCCCTGCGGGCCTTCGAGGCCACCGCCCGGCTCAACAGTGTCAGCCAGGCTGCCGAAGTGCTGCACGTGACCCACGGGGCCGTGAGCCGGCAGATCAAGGTGCTCGAGCAGCATCTGGGCGTGGCGCTGTTCGTCAAGGACGGGCGCGGCATCAAACTCACAGATGCTGGCGTCAGGCTACGCGATGCCAGCGGCGAAGCGTTCGACCGGCTGCGTGGGGTCTGCGCCGAGCTGAGCCGCGACACCCGCGAGGCGCCGTTCGTGCTGGGTTGCTCTGGCAGCTTGCTGGCCCGCTGGTTCATCCCCAGGCTCGGGCGGCTCAAGGCGGACTTGCCCGAGTTGCGCCTGCACCTGTCGGCAGGAGAAGGCGACCTCGACCCACGGCGGCCTGGGCTGGATGCGTTGCTGGTCTACGCCGAACCCCCGTGGCCTGCGGACATGCAGGTGCATGTGCTGGCCGCAGAGCGCATCGGGCCGGTACTCAGCCCGCATTTCGCCGGCTTCGAGCGTTTGCGTGGGGCACCTGCCGACGCCTTGCTTGACGAGGCTTTGCTGCATACCACTTCACGCCCGCAGGCGTGGCCGACCTGGGTCGAGGAGCAGGGGCTGGAGGTTGCGCGGTTGAAGTATGGCCAGGCCTTCGAGCACCTGTACTACTTGCTTGAAGCTGCGGTAGCCGGCCTTGGCGTCGCCATCGCACCTCAGCCTCTGGTGGCGGACGACCTGCGTGCCGGGCGGCTGTGCGCGCCATGGGGCTTTTCCCCCACACCTGCGGCGCTGGCGCTGTGGGTGCCACGGCGCGCCGCGGACGGGCGCGCCGAGCAGTTGGCGCAGTGGCTGCGCCGTGAACTGGAACGGCAGGCAGGTTAGTTGCGGCGGTACAGCAGGTAGGCGGCCAGCAAGCCGAGCGCGCCTATTGCCACACCGGCGGTGGTGACGGGGTGTTCCTGGGCGTAATCGCGGGTGGCGATACCGGTCTGCCGGGTGCGGGTCTTCACTTCCTCATAAGCATCGCTGAGCAGGCTGCGCGAATGTTTCAGCGCACTTTCCGCGTTGCTGCGGATGGCCTTCACCGACTTCTGGGATTCCTCCGAAGCATCATGCTTGAGGTTTTCCAGGCTCTTCAGAAGGCTTTCGATTTCCGCTTCCATGCTTTCCAGGGACGTTTTACGCAGCGAGTTGCGGTGCATGTTGACTCTCCTTTGCAGAATGGACTGTAAGGATTGCGACTGCCCGACGCGGCGAAAGTGCGATCGAACTTTACTCGGTGGCGACGGCTCGCAGGTAAACCAAGCCTGCACTGCTAGGCTCAATCTCACCGTCAATCAAGGAGAGCGCTCATGTCCGATCATCACACCTACAAGAAGATCGAGCTGGTGGGGTCTTCGCCCACCAGCATCGAGGAAGCGATCAACAATGCCCTGGCCGAGGCAGCCAAGAGCATCAAGCACCTGGAGTGGTTCGAGGTGCTTGATACCCGTGGCCATATCCGCGACAACAAGGCGGCGCACTTCCAGGTCACGCTCAAGGTGGGCTTCCGTATCGCCAACAGCTGAAACAGTGTCGGGCTGGTAATGCCCGGCGTGATGGCGTAATACAGTCAGAGGGGCGCCTGGCCGGCTCCCACAAAGGCGCTACAAATCGCCTGTGGGAGCCGGCTTGCCGGCGATTGACGCCTACTCGGCCTTCAAGGCCTGCGCCAGCATTTCATAGGATCGCACCCGATCCGCATGCTCATACAAGTCGCAGGTGAAGATCAACTCATCCGCCCCGGTCTGCTCCAGCAACACCTCCACCTTGGCCCGCACCTTCTGCGGGCTGCCAATCATCGCCAGGCCCAGGAAACTGCCGACGGCGTCCCGCTCATGGGGCAGCCACAAGCCGTCCATGCGCTGCACCGGCGGCCGCTGCATCAGGCTCTGGCCGCGAATCAGGGCAAGAATGCGCTGGTACACCGAGGTGGCCAGGTATTCGGCTTTTTCGTCGGTTTCGGCCACCACCATCGGAATGCCCAGCATCACATAGGGCTTGTCCAGCGTGGTCGACGGCTTGAAGTGGTCTCGGTAGATGCGGATCGCCTCGTGCATGTAGCGCGGCGCGAAGTGCGAGGCAAAGGCGTAGGGCATGCCGCGCATGCCGGCCAATTGCGCACTGAACAGGCTGGAGCCGAGCAGCCACATCGGCACGTCGGTGTCGTGGCCGGGCACTGCGATCACTTTTTGATCATCAGTGCGCGGGCCCAGGTAGCGTGACAGCTCCTCGACATCGTCCGGGAAGTCGTCGGCGCTGCCCGAGCGCTCGCGGCGCAGGGCGCGGGCAGTCATCTGGTCGGAGCCGGGCGCACGGCCCAGGCCCAGGTCGATGCGTCCCGGGTACAGGCTGGCCAAGGTACCGAACTGCTCGGCGATCACCAGTGGCGCATGGTTGGGCAACATGACGCCGCCGGAGCCCACGCGGATGGTCGACGTACCACCGGCCAGGTAACCGATCAGCACCGAGGTGGCCGAACTGGCGATGCCATCCATGTTGTGGTGCTCGGCCACCCAGAAACGGTGGTAGCCAAAGCGCTCGACGTGTCGCGCCAGATCCAGTGAATTGCGCAGTGATTGCGCGGGCCCGGCGTCGGCGCGCACTGGCACCAGGTCGAGGGTGGAAATTTTCAGGTCACGCAGCGACGTCATCGAAGCCTCCTTGAAGGGGATTGGCCAGAGGCCTTTTAGACTCTGTATGGGCACATTCGGTGGATTCAATGCCCGCTGTAAGATTGCGCTGAACTTGCCGTAGGCCGCTGTCCTCTGAACCTTAAGCATGTAACCCAGTGACCAGGAGGCATCATGAAGAAGACAGCATCGGCGATCTGGCAAGGTGGCCTGAAAGATGGCAAGGGCCTGCTTTCCACGGAAAGCGGCGCACTCAAGCAGAATCCTTATGGATTCAATACCCGTTTCGAGGGCTCGCCGGGGACCAACCCGGAAGAGCTGATCGGCGCCGCCCATGCGGGCTGCTTCTCGATGGCGCTGTCGATGATGCTGGGCGAGGCGGGCCTGACCGCAGAGCGCATCGACACCATTGCCGAAGTCAGCCTCGACAAGCAGCCCGATGGCTTCGCCATTACTGCGGTGCATCTGATTCTCAAGGCCAAGGTACCGGGGGCGAGCGAGGCGCAGTTTGTCGAAATCGCCAACAAGGCCAAGGCCGGCTGCCCGGTATCGAAGGTGCTCAACGCTACTATCAGTCTGGACGCCACGCTGGTGGGCTGAGCGGCGCAACGGCGGTGGATTGCTGTAGTCTAAGGAGTGTCGGCAGCATTACTGCCTTTCCGGGAGCCGTTCCATGATCCGCGTAGCAATTGCCGTGCTGGCGTCCCTGCTGGCCACATCTGCACTGGCGGCGGTCAAACCGTGCGAGGAACTGAAGGCCGAGATCGAAGCGAAGATCCAGGCCCAGGGTGTGACGTCCTACACCCTGGAGATCGTGCCCAACAGCGAGGTCAAGGACCGCAACATGGTTGTGGGCACCTGTGATGGTGGCACGAAGAAGATCATCTACCAGAAGAATGACCGGTAGTTGATGGGGGCCGCCTGCGGCCCCGACATTCAAGGGATGCAGAACACGTTGCTGGGCTCGTTCACCAGCACCTTGCGGCTGGCGTCGTACAGCAGCACCTGCGGCTCCATCACCGGAGCGCGGGCTTCCAGCCGATAGCGTTCGCCGGCCTTGAAGTCGTCGAAGCGCACGGTCAGGTAACAGGTGCGGTCCTTGGGCGATGTCAGCATGCCGCCGGCGTAGATTTCGTAATCGAAACGCACCACCAGTTCGTGCTTGCCGGGGGTTACCTGGAAATAGCGGCCGTCATCCAGGCGTTTGCCGTCCAGTCGGTCGGCCATGATGACCCTGCCCGGGGTCATGGTGTAAAGGTCGACCCAGGCCTGCTTGGGGTCGACAGGCGGCAAAGGGCTGGCGCAAGCCCCCAGTGCACTGAGGGCGATCAGCATCATGGGCTGGCGCATGGTGAAGCTCCCACTTGCAACTCACAAGTTACAAGCATAGCGCCGTTTGTGCGGTTCAGGTGCGTTGGCAGCCTGCCGGCATGCCTTGGCCGAGCAGTTTCTGCTGCTGGTCATAGAGTTTGATCCACGGGCGGAAGCCGATGCTGCCCGCTTGCAGCTGGTAGCGCTGGCCAGCGTTGAAGTCCTTGAAGGTCAGGTTGAGCTGGCAATCGCGCCACAGCGGCTCGTCAACCGGGCCGATGTTGCTCGGCGTGACCGGGAACTGGTAACGCACGGTCAGCTCGTGGCTGCCGGGCTGAACCTCGAAATAGCGGCTTTCGGTCCAGTCGCGTTCGTCCACCTGCACGGCGTGCAGTGAGGTGTGGTCGTCCGGGGTCAGCTCGATCCAGGCTTGGTTCGGGTCAGGGTCGGGCAGGGTCGAACAGGCAGATACCAGTAACAGTGAGCCGGCGACGAACAGTGCACGCATGGCGAAACTCCCCCTTGGCGAGATAGTCTTGGAGCGTATCGGCCGTGAGCGAGTTGAACAGCCCAAGATGGTTTGGTTTTTTCTTTTGAAGCGCTCAGGCCCTGGGCCACTCGACCGCGTTTTCAGCGCTTTGGTTCCCGTCCTTGGCAGCTTTCTGCTGAACGGTTGCAGCAGCCTTGGCTATTACGGCCAATTGGCCGAGGGCCAATGGCAGTTGCTGCGCGCCCGTCAGCCCGTGGAGCAGGTGATTGCCGACCCGGGCAGCAGTGCGCAGTTGCGAGCCCGCTTGCAGGGCGCCGAGCAGGCGCGGGTATTTGCAAGCGAGCATTTGCAGCTGCCTGACAACCGCAGTTATCGGGTGTATGCCGATCTCGGCCGCCCCTACGTGGTATGGAACGTGTTCGCCACGCCGGAGCTTTCGCTGCAGCCGGTGACGCATTGCTTCCCCATCGCCGGTTGTGTCGCCTATCGCGGCTATTACCGGCAGGGCGCGGCGCGTGGCGCGGCAGCCTTGATGCGCGAGGACGGCATGGATGTGTACGTGGGCGGTGTCGAGGCCTACTCGACATTGGGCTGGTTCGACGACCCGATCCTGTCGTCGATGGTCGGTTGGGGCGACGAGCGCCTGGCCACGTTGATCTTCCATGAGCTGGCGCACCAGCGGTTCTATGTGCAGGACGACACCGCGTTCAACGAGTCATTCGCCACCTTCGTCGAGCAGGAAGGATCACGGCAATGGCGCGCGGCGCGCGGGCTTGCAGCGATTGAGGACGATCAGTTTCGGCAGCGGGACCAGTTCATCCGCCTGGTGTTGGCCAGCCGCGAGCGGCTGCAGGCGATTTATGCCGGACCGTTGGACGAAGCGCACAAGCGGGCCGCCAAGCAGGCTGAGTTCGAGCGCATGCGGCGCGAGTACCGCGCGTTGCGTGATCGTGAGTGGGGCGGTGACAAGCGTTACGACGCCTGGATCTACGGGCCGATAAACAATGCCAAGCTGCTGCCGTTCGGGCTGTATGACCAGTGGGTACCGGCGTTTGCGGCGCTGTTCGGTGAGGTGGGCGGGGATTGGTCGCGGTTCTATGCGCGAGTTGAAGTGCTGGGAAGGATGCCGGGAGCAGAGCGCAAGGCGGCGTTGACCCGATTGGCGGGGCGTCAGTGAGATTCTGGGGCCGTTCTGCGGCCCATCGCCGGTAAGCCGGCGATGGGCTGCGAAGCAGCCCCCTGAACATCAAGCCTTGATAAAGGCCTGATGCATCTCGGCCAAGGTGGCGAAGTGGAATTCCGGCGTGTGGGCCTTCAATTCTTCCTCGCTACCAAACCCATACCCCACTGCCACTGCCTGCAACCCGTTGCTGCGCGCACCGATCAGGTCGTGCTTGCGGTCGCCGATCATCAGTGTCTGCGCCGGGTCCAGCCCTTCCTGATCCAGCAGGTGGCGGATCAACTCCACCTTGTTGGTCCGTGTTCCGTCCAGTTCACTGCCATAAATGACCTTGAAGTGATGGTCGAAGGCAAAGTGCCGGGCGATCTCTCGGGCGAACTCCCAAGGCTTGGAGGTCGCGATGTACAGGGTACGGCCCTGGCCGTTCAATGCTTCGAGCAGTTCCGGCACACCCTCGAACACCAGGTTCTCGTACAGGCCGGTAACGCGGAAGCGTTCCCGGTAGAAGTTCACCGCATCCCACGCCTTGGCTTCGTCGAAGTTGTAGAACTGCATGAAGGCCTGCAGCAAGGGTGGGCCGATGAAGTGCTCCAGGCGCGCCAGGTCCGGCTCGTCGATGCCCAGCTTGGCCAGGGCGTACTGGATCGAGCGGGTGATGCCCAGGCGTGGGTCGGTCAGGGTGCCGTCGAGGTCGAAGAGGATGTTCTGCTGGTGCATGTATGAGGTTCCACTCAAGTCATTCAGGTTGGTCATAGCCTTCGGCCAGGTGCTGGTCCTTGAGCTTCACGTAGTTGCTGGCGCTGTAGGGGAAGAACGCGCGCTCCTTGTCGGTCAGCGGCCGGGCCTGCTTCACCGGGCTGCCCACGTACAGGTAACCGCTTTCCAGGCGCTTGCCCGGTGGCACCAGGCTGCCGGCGCCGATGATCACTTCGTCCTCGACGATGGCGCCATCCATGATGGTGCTGCCCATGCCGACCAGGATGCGATTGCCCAGGGTACAGCCATGCAGCATGACTTTGTGACCGATGGTCACCTCGTCGCCGATGATCAGCGGGTAACCTTCCGGGTTGAACGGGCCGGCATGGGTGATGTGCAGCACGCTGCCATCCTGCACGCTGGTGCGCGCGCCGATGCGGATACGGTGCATGTCGCCGCGGACCACGGTCAGCGGCCACACCGAGCTGTCCTCGCCGATTTCCACGTCGCCCAACACCACCGCCGAACGGTCGACGAAGGCCCGTGGTGCAACTTTCGGAGTGTGTTGCTGGAAGCTTCGGATGGCCATGATAGCGTCTCTCATCTGTGCCGATAGGCAGGCTGCCTGCTGCGGTCGGCGTCGATTGTAATTAAGATGGGGCAGTGTTTCTTCTGCCAAGGTATCCAAACCGTGAGTGCCAACAACCCGCTTCTGCAGTCCTATGATCTGCCGCCCTTCTCGGCGATCCGTGCCGAACACGTGCTGCCGGCCATCGAACAGATCCTGGCCGATAACCGCAAGGCCATTGCCGAGATCCTCGAAAAGCAAGGCAAGAACCCCACCTGGGCCGGCCTGGTGCTGGCCATGGACGAACTGAACGACCGCCTGGGCGCCGCCTGGAGCCCGGTCAGCCATCTCAATGCGGTGTGCAACAGCGCGCAACTGCGCGAGGCCTATGAGTCCTGCCTGCCGGCGCTGAGTGCCTACTCTACCGAACTGGGCCAGAACCGTGCGCTGTTCGAGGCCTACGAGGCCCTGGTCAACAGCCCCGAAGCGGCTGGTTTCGACGTGGCGCAGAAAACCATCCTCGACCATGCCCTGCGTGACTTCCGCCTGTCGGGCATCGACCTGCCGGCAGACAAGCAGCAGCGCTACGCCGAAGTGCAGAGCAAGCTCAGCGAACTGGGCAGCCGTTTCTCCAACCAACTGCTCGACGCCACCCAGGCCTGGACCAAGCACGTCACTGGCGAGGCCGCCCTCGCCGGCCTGACCGACTCGGCCAAGGCGCAGATGGCCGCCGCCGCCCAGGCCAAGGGCCTCGACGGCTGGCTGATCACCCTCGAGTTCCCCAGCTACTACGCGGTGATGACCTACGCCAGCGACCGCGCGCTGCGCGAAGAGCTGTATGCCGCCTATTGCACCCGCGCCTCCGACCAGGGGCCGAACGCCGGCCAGTTCGACAACGGCCCGGTGATGCAGGAAATCCTCGACCTGCGCCAGGAACTGGCCGGACTGCTGGGTTACGAGAACTACGCCGAGCTGAGCCTGGCCACCAAGATGGCCGAATCCAGCGACCAGGTGCTGAGCTTCCTGCGTGACCTGGCCAAGCGTTCCAAGCCGTTCGCCGCCCAGGACCTGGAGCAGCTCAAGGCCTACGCCGCCGAGCAGGGCTGCCCCGAGCTGGCCAGCTGGGATGCCGGTTACTTTGGCGAGAAACTGCGCGAACAGCGTTACAGCGTGTCGCAGGAAACCCTGCGTGCCTACTTCCCGATCGACAAGGTGCTGTCCGGCCTGTTCAGCATCGTTCAGCGCCTTTACGGCATCGAAATCGCCGAGCTCAAGGGCTTCGACAGCTGGCACCCGGATGTGCGCCTGTTCGAGATCAAGGAAAACGGCCAGCATGTCGGCCGCTTCTTCTTCGACCTCTATGCCCGCGCCAACAAGCGTGGCGGCGCCTGGATGGATGGTGCCCGTGACCGTCGACGTACCGTGGACGGCGCGCTGCAGAGCCCGGTGGCCAACCTGGTGTGCAACTTCACTCCGGCTGCGCCCGGCAAGCCTGCGCTGCTGACCCATGATGAAGTGACCACCCTGTTCCACGAGTTCGGGCATGGCCTGCATCACCTGCTGACCCGTATCGAGCATGCTGGCGTATCCGGCATCAACGGGGTGGCCTGGGATGCGGTCGAGCTGCCCAGCCAGTTCATGGAAAACTGGTGCTGGGAGCCGGAAGGCCTGGCCCTGATTTCCGGCCACTATGAAACCGGCGTCGCCCTGCCCCAGGACCTGCTGGACAAGATGCTGGCGGCGAAGAACTTCCAGTCGGGCATGATGATGGTGCGCCAGCTGGAGTTCTCGTTGTTCGACTTCGAACTGCACGCCAGTCATGGCGATGGCCGCAGTGTCCTGCAGGTGCTCGAAGGGGTGCGCGACGAGGTGTCGGTGATGCGCCCGCCGGCGTACAACCGCTTCCCCAACAGCTTCGCGCACATCTTCGCCGGCGGTTACGCGGCAGGCTACTACAGCTACAAGTGGGCTGAAGTCCTGTCGGCCGATGCCTTCTCGCGCTTCGAGGAAGAAGGTGTGCTCAATGCCGAGACCGGCCGCGCCTTCCGTGAGGCGATCCTGGCCCGTGGTGGTTCACGTGAGCCGATGGTGCTGTTCGTCGACTTCCGTGGCCGTGAGCCTTCCATCGATGCACTGTTGCGCCACAGCGGCCTGAGCGAGGACGCGGCGGCATGAGCGAGGTAGCCGTGAACAAGACCAAGAAGCGCTTCATCGCCGGGGCGGTCTGCCCGGCGTGCAGCGAGCCGGACAAGCTGATGATGTGGAGCGAGGATGACGTGCCGCACCGCGAATGCGTGGCCTGCGGCTTCACCGACACCCTCAACGAGCAAGGCTTGTCGGTACCCAAGGAGCTCGGTACCCGGGTCAACCAGCTGGCGCCCAAGGCAGCGCCGGCCAAGGTGCAGACGGTGCAGTTCTTCCCAAATCCGAAGTTGAAGAAAACGACGGATTGAGTGTCTTGGCTGGCGCCTGGGAGGCGCCAGCCATGCCGGGTGGTAAGCAAGGCTGCACGTTCGGGCAAGGTGGCTGATTAGAGTGGCGGTTCTTTAACCTGCCCCTTGAGGTGCCTCTTGAACAATAGCCTTGCCATCCTTGCGAATGGCTTGCTCGATTACCCGTCGCTGCGGCCCGAGCAACTCGAACCCACTTTCATGTCCCTTCGCGACGCCAATGTCGCAGAACTCGAACACCTGATTGCCGAGCATGGCCAAGCGCCGGATTGGGATACGTTCGTACTGGCCATCGATCGATTGGACCTGCGCCTGGAAGATCTTTTCCACACCTTGGTCCCGCTGAACTACGAAAGCGAAGAGTGGGCGGTGGCAGTCGCCGCCTGCAACCAGCTGCTACTCGATTGGACACGGCACAAGCACGAGCATCCAGACCTGCATGAGGCTTACCAGCGCCTTGATATGGCCGAGTTGGATGACGAGCGCCGGGCTGTCCTCAAGTTGATCCTGAGGGATTTCCGCTACGCCGGGCATGGCCTGGCTGGCAGTGAACACAATCAGTTACGCATCACCGAGCAAGCGATCGCGGGGTTGGAACAGCAGTTCATGGCCAACCTGATCGAGGCGCGGGCTGCCTGGACTTGCCTGCTGGCCGACGAGGCCCGGCTGGCCGGCCTGCCCACGCTTGAACGTGATCGACTGGCTAGCAAGGCCAGGGCCCGCGGCGAGCCTGGCTGGCTTGTCGATCTTGAAGAGAGCACCGTCGAAGTGATTCTTGCGTGGGCCGATGAGCGAGCGCTGCGTGAAATGGTCTACCAGGCCTCACGGCGCCTGGCTTCGGACCTGGGCGAGGACGCCTCGCAGGACAATCTTCCGGTGTTGCAGGCGTTGTTGCGTTTGCGTCATGAACGCGCACAGTTGCTGGGCCTGGCCAATGCCGCCGAGTTGGGCCTTGAAGTCAAGGATGCCCGCACCACGGCGCAGGTCGAAGGTTTCATCAAGGAATTGATGGAGCAGAACCGCCAGCGGCTGGAAGAAGATTTGAAGGCATTACAGGTACTGGCAGACGAACTCGGCATCGACGAGGTTGCGCCGTGGGACGTGGCTTATCTGAGCCGTCAGTTTCGGGCTCAAGGCAATGAAGCGCTTGAGGCCAGCCTGCGCGAGCGCTTTCCATTGGATGCCACGTTGCAGGGGCTGTGGCAATTGCAAGAGAGGGTACTCGGCATCAGGATTGCGCCTGTTAGCATGGCAGGCTGGCACCCTGATGTGCAGGTGCTGGAGGTAAGCGAAGGTGAGACGCCGCTTGGTCATATCTACCTGGATGCCTATGAGCGCCCAGGAAAACTGCCGTGGCCATACAGCTACCCCATGTGCCAGCGCCATGTGCATGCCGATGGGACAGTCACCCTGCCAGTCGCGCTGCTTTCCTGTTGTTTCGAGCGGACGCCAGGGCAGGGTTCGCCGAACTTGAGCCACGAAGACCTGTGCAAGCTGTTTCATGAGGCCGGTCACGCCGTTCATCAGTTGTTGGTCACCAACCAGCATCGTCGTCTCAATCGTACTGCAACATCGGAGTTGGGCCCTGACACCTGCGAGTTCGTCGGCACCTTGCTGGAACAGTGGTGCTGGTCCGCGTCGACCCTGTTTGCGCTGCCGCAACCGTCGATGGGCGACGTGCCGGTATCGTTGCCACAGATGCAGCAGTGGCTTGCAAGCAAGCGTCTTTTGCAGGCCGTGAAGGAAGCCGAGCAACTACGCCTGTGCTGGTTTGACTTTTTGGCTCACCGCGACCCCCAGGCGCGCCAGGATCTTCGCCATCTGGCCATTTCCACCACCCGGCATGTAGGGTTGCCGGAAGCCTTCACGCAGGACAGATTCGCCGAAGGATTCGACTACATGGTGACGGGCTACGAAGCTGGCTACTACTGCTACAAATGGGCGCAGGTGCACGCTATCGATGCCTTCAGCGTCTTCGAGGCGACCAACGCCGATGATCCGGTTCTGGGGCGTCGGATGCGTAGAGAAATCCTGGCCAAGGGAGGCCTGCGAAGGATGACAGCTTCGTTCAATGCATTCGCAGGCAGGCCGTTGTCGCTCGCGGCGTACGCAGGACGGCACTTGTCCGCCTGATGGCAGTAGCGGGAGCGGGAAGCAAAGAGTACTGTATGAAAAAACAGTAGTCAGGGCCATGGTCATGCTTCCCTCCCCAGTTCGCGGTCGTGGTACCACCAACAATCCACAGAATCGTTATGCGCCTCGGCAGTCGGTGGTTGAAGATGACGGCTGGTATCAGGAAGTGCCGCTCACCCAAGGCACCGAAGTGCGCCTCGAGACGGCCAAGTCGGTCATTACCCGCAATACCTCGCCGGACCTGCCCTTCGACCGCTCCATCAATCCCTATCGCGGTTGCGAGCATGGCTGCATCTACTGCTATGCCCGCCCTTCCCATGCCTATTGGGACCTTTCACCAGGGCTGGACTTCGAAACCAAGCTGATCGCCAAGACCAACGCCGCCGAGGTGCTCGCGCAGCAGTTGAGCAAGCCAGGCTATGTGTGCGCGCCGATCAACCTGGGATCCAACACGGACCCCTACCAACCCATCGAACGCGAACAGATGCTGACCCGGCGCCTGCTCGAAGTGCTGCTGCGCTTTCGCCACCCGGTGACCATCGTCACCAAGGGCTCGCTGGTGCTGCGCGATCTCGACCTGTTGTCCGAGATGGCCAGCCAGCGGCTGGCGCGGGTGATGATCAGCCTGACCACCCTGGACGACGATCTCAAGCGCGTGCTGGAGCCGCGTGCGGCATCGCCCAAGGCAAGGCTGCGGGCGATTCGGGTGCTGCGCGAAGCGGGCGTGCCAGTGGGCGTGTTGTGTTCGCCGATGATTCCGATGATCAACGACAGCGAACTGGAGCGTCTGCTCGAAGCCGCCAAGGAAGCCGGGGCGCAAAGCGCGGCTTACATGATGCTGCGTCTGCCGCTGGAAGTGGCGCCCTTGTTCGAACAATGGCTGCAGGATCATTACCCCCAACGTGCGTCCCATGTGCTCAGCCTGATTCGCCAAAGCCGCGGTGGGGAGTTGTATGACAGCCGGTTCGGTGCGCGGATGCGGGGGGAAGGCGTATTCGCCGAGCTGCTGGCGCAACGTTTTGCCAAGGCGATGCGGCGGTTGCAGTTCGAAGGGCGGGAGGCGCAGGCACTGGACTGTTCGGCATTCTGCCCACCCGGCGGTCAGATGGTGCTGTTCTGATCCTCAGTCCAGCTAATCCAAGCACATAATTTCATGCTGGGCTCTTGGCAGTTGATGCTTTTTTGCTATTATTCCACTCCCGCCTTTTTCTTCTGGAACACCCGTTCTAGAGCCTTCGAATTAAGTTTCAGTTAAGTTTTCCTCGCTAGCGTAGGAAACCAGTCCACGAGGACTGTGATTTATGGCCCGTGCGTGTCATCTAAATCCCTGCATAGCCAGAATCTTTCACCGGTAAACTGGATTTACCAAAACACCGTCAAGAGGATGAATCATGCCCGTCAAGGACCCATCCAAGGTCATTCCGCAGGCCCCCGCGGAGAGCGCCGATGCCGCCCTGAAGCACATCGTCGACGGCTTCCTGCGTTTTCACCATGACGTCTTTCCCGAGCAACAAGAGCTGTTCAAGAAGCTCGCCACCGCGCAGACCCCGCGCGCCATGTTCATCACCTGTGCCGACTCGCGCATCGTTCCCGAACTGATCACCCAGAGCTCGCCCGGCGACCTGTTCGTGACCCGTAACGTCGGTAACGTGGTGCCGCCTTATGGCCAGATGAACGGCGGTGTTTCCAGCGCCATCGAGTACGCCGTTTCGGCGCTGAAGGTGCACCACATCATCATCTGCGGCCACTCCGACTGCGGTGCCATGCGCGCGGTGCTCAACCCGCACTCGCTAGCCAAGATGCCGACCGTTTCCGCCTGGCTGCGTCACGCCGAAGTGGCCCGCACCGTGGTCGAGAACAACTGCTCCTGCGGCAGCGAGCACGAGACCATGCAGGTGCTGACCAAGGAAAACGTCATCGCCCAGCTGCACCACCTGCGCACCCACCCGTCCGTGGCTTCGCGCCTGGCGGCTGGCGAGCTGTACATCCATGGCTGGGTCTACGACATCGAGACCAGCAAGATCGAAGCCTACGATGCCCTCAGCGATAGCTTCCTGCCTTTGGCGGCTGGCGAGCCAGTCCCCTGCGCTACTCCGAGAGGCCGCTACTAAGCGTCCCATCCACCGCTAGAACCTTGATAGCCGGCTGCACCCTCCCCGGTGCCTTGCTTGGCGTGGCGGCGATGACGGCGATCAGCATGGGGCTGGCGCTGCCGGTGAACCGCGTGCAGGTGCCCGCGGACCTCTCCCAGGCGATCGACTGGATCCGCCCGGATGACCTGATGCAGCTGGCCGACCCTACCCTGCTGGTCGCGGCCTTCGCCCTGGCGTTCATCGCCAGCGCCGAGACCTTGCTGTCAGCCGCGGCAGTAGACCGTATGCACAGCGGCCAGCGCTCGGACTTCGACCGCGAGCTGTCGGCTCAAGGCATCGGCAACATGCTCTGTGGTGTACTGGGCGCATTGCCGATGACCGGGGTGATCGTGCGCAGTTCGGCCAATGTCCAGGCGGGCGCGCAGACCCGTGCCTCGGCCATCCTGCATGGCGTATGGCTGTTGGCGTTCGTCGTGGTGCTGAGCAGCGTGCTGCAGCAGATTCCAGTGGCGAGCCTGGCCGGCGTGCTGGTCTATACCGGTATCAAACTGGTGGACTTCAAGGTCTTTCGCGGCCTGGGCCGGTATGGCCGGATGCCCATGTTCACCTACGCCGCCACTGCGCTGGCGATCGTCTGCACCGACCTGCTGACCGGGGTGCTGTTGGGCTTTGCCCTTACCTTGCTGAAGCTGGCTCTGAAGGCGGCGCGGTTGAAGATCAACCTGATCAGCCTGGACAAGCCGCAGCACATGGAATTGCGCCTCAGTGGCGCCGCCACCTTCCTCAAGGTGCCTGCGCTGTCCCGGGTGCTGGACAAGGTGCCCGCCGGCACGCAGCTGCACGTGCCGCTGACCAACCTCCACTACATCGACCACTCCGTGCTGGAGATGCTCGAGGACTGGGGGCGCGCCCAGCGCAGCGCCGGGTCGCGCCTGATCATCGAGCAGCGCGGGTTCAAGCGCAGGATCGAGGGACGTGTGCGTACTGCGGCCGAGTGCTGAGCTCAGTCTTCTTCGACGACCTGAAGCGATGGCGAGCCGGGCCAGATACCGAACAGGTTGATGGTCCGGCTACCCCCCACCCACTGGCTCAGCGGGGTGGCCCACTGTTTCTTGAGCACTTCGTTCTGGCCGACATTGACGAACTCGGCACTGAACTCGAGGTTCCTGGCACCCAGCGGTATGTCGAAGTTGGTCGACAGGCCCCCGGAAACGGTAACCGGGCCTTCGGTCTTGCGGCTTTCACCGGCCAGGTCATAGGCAATGGATACCTTGGTGATGTAGGTGGTGGCGGAACTGGCCTTGCTGTCCACCGTCATTCGCAGGCTGCCGATCTTTTTCACCCAGATCGGAATGATCAGCCTGTCAGGGCCGAAAGATGCGAAGCTGTAAGCCACAGGCAGTGGAGTGGTCGCAATCTGGCCATCCTGTGCGGGAAGCGTGTGCGACTCCACCGACGACGCATCGCGGTTGGAAATGAACGATGCCCCGCCTTTGCCGGAAATGCCGTTTTCGCCCAGCAAGGCATTCAGGCCACTGGCCGAGCCGGAAAGGGAGAACTTGGCATTCTTGCTCTTCGCCCCGGCGTTCACGCCGCTGTCGGCAAGGATGACGCTGGTCACTACGCCAAACCCTTCTGCGATCCTGCCATTGCTGGCCATGCCGACCTTCTCGGCCTGAGCGTAGAGCCAGTCGTACTGATCATGAATCAACGCCAGGTCGCTCAGTCGCTGTTCGCCGTTGAGGGCAAACTCCGAAGCAATCGACTCCTCCTTGCCGAAGGTCCACTCCAGTGTCAGGTCCGGCTTGATCTGAACACCGCTGGTCGGGTCCATCACCGTGCCGGAAACATTGGCCTTGGTTTCCTTGCGGGACACGTCCTTGGAGCTGATGGCCCAGCGCCGGCCCTGCTGGACGTTGGTGATCTTTACGTCTGGCAGTGCTTCGCTGACCAGGGTGAAGTCGCCGGAGGCCGGGTCGATGATGCCCACCGCGCCGGGTCTGATGAGCGGATTGAGCGCCCAGTTGCCCCACAGGGTGGAGCGACTGCCGCGCAGCAGGTCGGTATAAAGCCTGTTCCATTTGATGCTCATAGCGTCTTCCTCGCCATTCAAGGGGATGCCTCTTTGAAGAAAGGCGGGAAGAATCTATCTGTGCGCGGTGCAGCGAATCAGTTGGAGCCGATTCCCCTGAGCGGGTCAGGCCGGCTGGCCCAATTCGACGCCCAGCTGGCGCGACAGGCACGGCCAGCGTTTCCATGCGGCGCCAGTCTCGGGGCTGCTCAAGGTCTCGCGGTACGCTTCCACCGATTCTGCGGCGAAGCTCTCGTCATCGAGCATTTCATCCACCGAATGATGCACCACTTCATCCAGTTGGTTGGCAAACGCTTCACCGATCAATTGATGCGCCACCAGGTTCGCCACGGTGGTATCGAACGGAATCAGCGGCTGCTGGAAGTGGCGGATATACAGGTCGTTGACTTCTTCCACCAGACGGTGCGCGAGGTAGGCCTCATCCAGCAGGCAATCCAGGCCTGCATGCCCTTGCATCACGCTTGGAGGCTGCAGGAAATAGGCTTCGGCGATTTTCAGTACAGGTTTGATCTGCGACTCGATACCGGCTTCGAGCGCTACCGCATGGGCAGCCTCGAGCAATTCCGGAACCTGGTCGATGTAGGCGCTGACGAAGCGCACCAAAGTACCCTGGGCGTCCTGCTCAGGCAGTTGGATCGAGGGGTGCAGGTGGGGCAGTTGCAGCTCGAGACGCTGTTTCAGTTGGCCGGTACGGCCTTCGTGATCGTGGGCTTGGCTGATTTGCTCGCGTACAGCAGCGATGTTCATGACAACTCCAGGGACAAGACGTTTCAAACGGAAGACACTAAATTAGCTCGGTATACCGAATACCTAAGACTCATTTGTTATAAATTTCGCAAACGTGTGCGCTGTTGGGTATAACCAAGTGCCACCATTATGCCAGACCCCCTCTAGCACGCACTTTGCGGGGGATTTCACGAATTCGTTCGTTTCATTTCCGCGCTTGCGTTGCGTGCCATTGGTCGCTGTCTATACTCGGGTTGAACGTGATTCGTTGATGAGGCCCGTCTGCTTTCGCAGGGGGCTCGGTCGTCGAAGTCAGGCAGTCTTGACCGCCGTTCCCGCTTGCCGCAGGCCACGCCTTCGGGAAAACAAGAACTAGAAGGGGAACCCGCAATGATGCGACATCCACATGTCTGGATGGGCCTTCTGTTGTGGTCGGTTTTCGGTCAGGCAAACGCCGCCTGGACCGTGAACATGGCGCCAGGGGCGACGGAAGTCTCCAACGCCGTGTTCGACCTGCACATGACCATCTTCTGGATCTGCGTGATCATCGGCGTCGTGGTGTTCGGCGCGATGTTCTGGTCCATGGTCGTGCACCGCCGCTCCACCGGCCAGCAGGCCGCGCATTTCCACGAGCATACCTGGGTGGAAATCCTCTGGACCGTGGTCCCGTTCCTGATCCTTGTGGCCATGGCCATTCCCGCTACCAAGACCCTGATCGACATCTACGACGCCAGTGAATCGGATATCGACATCCAGGTCACCGGCTACCAGTGGAAATGGCACTACAAGTACCTGGGCCAGGACGTCGAGTTCTTCAGCAACCTGGCCACCCCCACCGACCAGATTCACAACAAGGCGCCCAAGGACGAGCATTACCTGCTCGAAGTCGACCAGCCGCTGGTGCTGCCGGTAGGGGCCAAGGTGCGCTTCCTGGTCACCGCCGCCGACGTGATCCATTCCTGGTGGGTGCCGGCCTTCGCGGTCAAGCGTGACGCCATTCCGGGCTTCGTCAACGAAGCCTGGACGCGCATCGAGAAACCCGGCATCTACCGTGGCCAGTGCACCGAACTGTGCGGCAAGGACCACGGCTTCATGCCGGTGGTGGTCGAGGTCAAGTCCAAGGCCGACTACGACACCTGGCTCGGCGAGCGCAAGGCCGAGGCGGCCAAGCTCAAGGAGCTGACCAGCAAGGAATGGACCCTGCAAGAGCTGGTCGAGCGCGGCGACAAGGTCTACCACACCACCTGCGTGGCCTGTCACCAGGCCGAAGGCCAGGGCCTGCCGCCGATGTTCCCGGCGCTCAAGGGCTCGAAAGTCGCCACCGGGCCGAAGGAAGAACATTTGAGCGTGGTCTTCCATGGCCGCCCAGGCACGGCGATGGCCGCGTTCGGCAAGCAGCTCTCGGAAGTCGACATCGCCGCCGTGGTCACCTACGAGCGCAACGCCTGGGGCAACAACAAGGGTGACATGGTCACGCCGAAGGACGTGCTGGCGCTCAAGCAGGCAGAAGCGAAATGAGCCGGGCCATTCGCCGCAGTCAGTGGATTGCAGGAGACAGGACATGAGTGCAGTGATCGACGACCACGCCCACGGCCATGACCACGCGCACGGCCCCGCCAAGGGCCTGATGCGCTGGGTGCTGACCACCAACCACAAGGACATCGGCACGATGTACCTGTGGTTCAGCTTCATGATGTTCCTGCTCGGCGGCTCGTTCGCCATGGTGATCCGCGCCGAGCTGTTCCAGCCCGGGCTGCAGATCGTGGAGCCGGCGTTCTTCAACCAGATGACCACCATGCATGGCCTGATCATGGTGTTCGGCGCAGTGATGCCAGCCTTCGTCGGCCTGGCCAACTGGATGATCCCGCTGATGATCGGGGCCCCGGACATGGCCCTGCCGCGCATGAACAACTTCAGTTTCTGGCTGCTGCCGGCGGCGTTCCTGCTGTTGGTCTCGACCTTGTTCACCCCTGGCGGCGGGCCGAACTTCGGTTGGACCTTCTACGCCCCGTTGTCGACCACCTACGCCCCGGCCAGCGTGACCTTCTTCATCTTCGCCATCCACCTGATGGGCATCAGTTCGATCATGGGCGCGATCAACGTGATCGCCACCATCCTCAACCTGCGCGCGCCCGGCATGACCCTGATGAAAATGCCGCTGTTCGTCTGGACCTGGCTGATTACCGCGTTCCTGCTGATTGCGGTGATGCCGGTGCTGGCCGGGGTGGTGACCATGATGCTGATGGACATCCACTTCGGCACCAGCTTCTTCAGTGCTGCCGGCGGTGGTGACCCGGTCCTGTTCCAGCACGTGTTCTGGTTCTTCGGCCACCCCGAGGTGTACATCATGATCCTGCCGGCGTTCGGCGCGGTCAGCTCGATCATCCCGGCGTTCTCGCGCAAGCCGCTGTTCGGCTACACCTCGATGGTCTACGCCACCGGCGCGATCGCCTTCCTCTCGTTCATCGTCTGGGCCCACCACATGTTCGTGGTCGGCATCCCGGTGGTCGGCGAGCTGTTCTTCATGTACGCGACAATGCTGATCGCCGTGCCCACCGGGGTGAAGGTGTTCAACTGGGTCAGCACCATGTGGGAAGGCTCGCTGACCTTCGAGACACCGATGCTGTTCGCCATCGCCTTCGTAATCCTGTTCACCATCGGTGGCTTCTCCGGGCTGATGCTGGCGATCGCACCGGCGGACTTCCAGTACCACGATACCTACTTCGTGGTGGCGCATTTCCACTATGTGCTGGTGCCAGGAGCGATCTTCGGCATCTTCGCGTCGGCCTATTACTGGCTGCCGAAGTGGACCGGGCACATGTACGACGAAACCCTCGGCAAGCTGCACTTCTGGCTGTCGTTCATCGGCATGAACATGGCCTTCTTCCCCATGCATTTCGTGGGTCTGGCCGGCATGCCGCGGCGGATCCCCGACTACAACCTGCAGTTCGCCGACTTCAACATGGTGTCGTCGATCGGTGCCTTCATGTTCGGCGCCACGCAGATCTTCTTCCTGTTCATCGTCATCAAGTGCATCCGCGGGGGGGCGCCGGCACCGGCCAAGCCCTGGGACGGGGCCGAGGGCCTGGAGTGGTCGATCCCCTCGCCCGCGCCCTACCACACCTTCCAGACACCACCGGAAGTGAAATAGGTAACCGCCATGAACGGCCAACCGCTCAAACCCCTGGTAGTGCGCCTGCTGATGCTGACGGTGGTGATGTTCGCCTTCGGCTTTGCCCTGGTGCCGATCTACGACGTGATGTGCAAGGCCTTCGGCATCAACGGCAAGACGGGCGGGCAGTACGAGGGCAGCCAGGTCAGCGACCCGACGCGCTCGGTGCGGGTGCAGTTCATGTCCACCAACGCCAGCGACATGGTCTGGGACTTCTATTCCACCGCCGACCAGCTCGAGGTCAACCCCGGGGCGGTCAACCAGATGATCTTCGTCGCCCACAACCCGACCGACCGGCCCATGAGTGCCCAGGCCATTCCCAGCATCACCCCCGCCGAAGCGGCGGCCTATTTCCACAAGACCGAGTGCTTCTGCTTTACCCAGCAGGTGCTGCAGCCCGGCGAACGCATCGAAATGCCGGTGCGCTTCATCGTCGACCGCGACCTGCCGGCCAGCGTGAAGCACCTGACACTGGCCTACACCTTGTTCGACATCACCGCTCGCCACCCGCCGGTCGCTCACATCGCGGCCCAGGACGTCCAGGGCGCCCGTTAAGGGAAGGAGAACAGCAATGGCAAGTCATGAGCACTACTATGTTCCGGCGCAGAGCAAGTGGCCGATCATCGCCACCATCGGCATGTTCATCACGGTGTTCGGCCTGGGCACCTGGTTCAACGACCTCAAGGCCGGCCACCCCGACTCCCACGGGCCGCTGATCTTCTTCGTCGGTGCACTGTTTTTGGCCTACATGCTGTTCGGCTGGTTCGGCTCGGTGGTCAGAGAAAGCCGCGCCGGGCTCTACAGCCCGCAGCTGGACCGCTCGTTCCGCTGGGGCATGAGCTGGTTCATCTTTTCCGAAGTGATGTTCTTCATGGCCTTCTTCGGCGCGCTGTTCTATGTGCGCGTGCTGGCCGGGCCATGGCTCGGGGGCGAGGGTGCCAAGGGGGTCGCGCACATGCTCTGGCCCAGCTTCGAATTCACCTGGCCGTTGCTGCACACGCCTGATCCGAAACTGTTCCCGCCGCCCAAGGAAGTGATCGACCCGTGGCACCTGCCGCTGATCAACACCATCCTGCTGGTCAGCTCCAGCGTGACCATCACCATCGCCCACCACGCCCTGCGCCGCGACCATCGCGGTGCGCTGAAACTGTGGATGGCGCTGACCATCATCCTGGGCATCAGCTTCATCACGTTGCAGGCCTACGAGTACCACGAGGCCTATACCAAGCTGGGGCTGACGCTGGGTTCGGGGATCTACGGCGCGACCTTCTTCATGCTCACGGGCTTCCACGGTGCCCACGTGACCCTGGGCACGATCATCCTGATCGTGATGTTCGTGCGCATCCTGCGCGGGCATTTCAACCCCGACAAGCACTTCGGTTTCGAAGCGGCCAGCTGGTACTGGCACTTCGTCGATGTGGTGTGGGTGGGGTTGTTCATCTTTGTGTATGTGCTTTAGGGCCCATGCGCCTTTGTGGGAGCGGGCTTGCCGGCGATAGGGCCAGTACAGACTCAGAAGGGAGCATGGGAGACAAGCTGACCACTGATAAAGCCATAAGCCACCAGGCCAATGGTCAAACTGGCCAGGGTGACACGCACGGTCAGCGCCTTGAGCAGGCGGGTCGAGTTTTCATCGTCCTTGACCAGAAACACCAGGCCACTGAACAGGCTGGCAACCGTGGCCAACAGCATCAGGACAATCGCGGCCTTGAGCATGGCGACAACTCCGGGGGGATGCGGTGATGAATACAAGTATAGCGACTGACCCGACGAGCCTTCGATGAGGCCGTTTCGCCCAGGCTGGATACCGACCCTGGTGGTGCTCGCACTGCTGCCGGGGCTGATTGCGCTCGGCTGCTGGCAACTCGGCCGCGCCGAGGAGAAGCGCGCGCTGCTGGCGAGCTACGCCCAGCGCAGTGCCGACGCGCCAATGAGCACCTCCCTGTTGCAGCAAAGCGATGACTCGGCGTTCCGTCGGGTCCATCTCTATGGCCGATTCGACGCCGAGCACAGCCTGCTGCTGGACAACCGCATGCGTGATGGCCAGGCCGGTGTCGAACTGCTGCAGCCGTTCCACGACCAGCCCAGCGGCCTGTGGCTACTGGTCAACCGTGGCTGGCTGGCATGGCCCGACCGGCGCGTGCCGGTGCACTTCGACACCCCTGCCCAGGCATTGGCCCTGGATGCTTCGGTGTACGTGGAACCGGGCCGCACCTTTCAGCTACGTCCCGATCCGCAGGGCGGCCAGTGGCCGCACCTGCTGACGGCAATCCACCCCGAGCAGCTCTGGCAGCAGCTCGACCGCGAAGGGTTCGTCCATGAACTGCGCCTGGAACCTGGCCCGGCGAGCTACCGCCTGGACTGGCCGGTGGTCGCCATGGGCCCGGAAAAGCACCTGGGTTATGCCGTGCAGTGGTTTGCCCTGGCCACGGCGCTGGTGCTGCTCTACCTCTATTTTGGCTGGCACAACAGGAAAAAGGAGAACCCCCATGGCCGCCGCCACCACTCCACTGGACCCGTCTGAACGTCGCAAACCCAGAGTCCACGGGCGTTTGCAGCTGATCCTGATCCTCCTGGTGGTACTCGGCCCGATGATCCTGGCCACCAGCATGTACAAGCTCAAGTTCTGGGTGCCGGACGGGCGCAGCTATCACGGCGCGATGATCGGCAACGGCCAGAGCCGGGCCGAAATCGGTATTGCCGGCGAGGACGCGCGCTGGCAACTGCTGGTCAGCGCGCCCGAGGCCTGTGCCGAGGATTGCCAGCGCCTGGTGTACCTGGCCCGGCAGATCCAGGTGGGCCTCGGCCGTGACGCCAGCCGCGCCAGCCATGCGCTGGCCGCTGCCCAGCCGCTGAGCGCGGACTTCCAGGCATTGCTGGGTCGAGAGTACCCGCAGTTGCAGCGTTATCCGCTGGATGCCCCGCAGTATGTGCAGAAGGTCGGCGAGCCCGGCCCGCAGCTGTGGATCGTCGACCCGCACGGCAACCTGGTGCTGCGCTATGACGCCAAGGTCAACGGCAAGCATGTGCTGGATGACCTGCGCCACCTGCTCAAGCTGTCCAACATCGGCTAGGAGCCTGCCATGGCCAGACCTGGATTTCGCCTTGCTGTGTTCGCCACCCTGCTGGCCCTGCTGGTCGTCCTGCTCGGTGCCTATACCCGCCTGACCCACGCCGGGCTTGGCTGCCCGGACTGGCCGGGTTGCTATGGCTTCATCGGCGTGCCGAAGACCGATGCCCAGCTGGCCCATGCCGAGCTGCACTTCCCGGAGCACCCGGTGGAAGAAGCCAAGGGCTGGGCCGAGATGGTCCATCGCTACTTTGCCGGGACGCTTGCCATGGTGATTGCCCTGCTCGCCGTGCAGGCGTTGCGGCGCCATGCCCGCGACGGCCAGCCGTACCGTCTGCCCGTGCTGTTGCTCGGCGTCGTGCTGGCCCAGGCGGCGTTCGGCATGTGGACCGTGACATTGAAGCTATGGCCGCAGGTGGTCACCGCGCACCTGTTGGGCGGTTTCACCACCCTGAGCCTGCTGTTCCTGTTGTCCCTGCGTTTGTCACGGGCCTTTGCGCCCTTGCCGAAGTTGCCCTTGAGCCTGCGCCGGATCGCGGCACTGGCCTTGCTGGTGGTCATCGGCCAGATCGCCCTGGGCGGCTGGGTCAGCGCCAACTATGCGGCGGTCGCCTGCATCGACCTGCCGACCTGCCATGGCCAGTGGTGGCCGGCGGCGGACTTCAGCAACGGCTTTCACCTGACCCAGCACGTCGGCCCCAACTACCTGGGCGGGCAACTGGACAGCGATGCGCGCACGGCCATTCATGTCAGCCATCGGCTGGGCGCGCTGATGGTCACTGCGGTGCTGCTGATGCTCAGCTGGAAGCTGCACCGCTGTGGCTTGCCAGGTCTGTCGCGTTTGGTGCTGTGTGCCCTGGCGTTGCAGGTGGGGCTGGGCATCAGCAACGTGCTGTTGCACCTGCCGCTGGCGGTGGCTGTGGCGCACAACGCCGGCGGCGCGTTGTTGCTGCTGAGCATGGTGCTGGTGAACTACCGTATCTGCGTGGTCGACAAGGTCCGCGTCGGGGTCGGCCAGGGCTGGCGCTTGCGGCCGGTCGCTGGCGTGGCCATCTCCCAACACATGAGGAATGGCTCGTGGCGACGCTTCTAGAGGCCCGGCGTGCGGGCTGGCGCGACTATCTGGAGCTGACCAAGCCCAAGGTCGTGGTACTGATGCTTATCACCTCGCTGGTGGGAATGTTGCTGGCGACCCGGGCGGGTGTGAGCTGGAGCGTGTTGCTGTTCGGCAACCTGGGTATCGCCCTGTGTGCCGGTGGCGCGGCGGTGGTCAACCATGTGGTGGACCGGCGCATCGACGCGTTGATGGCGCGCACCCACAAACGGCCCTTGGCCCAGGGACGGGTCGAGCCACTGCCAGCGCTGCTGTTCGCACTGGCTCTGGCGCTGCTGGGCATGACGGTGCTGCTGGTGTTCACCAATGCCCTCACCGCCTGGCTCACCCTCGCTTCGCTGCTCGGTTATGCCCTGCTCTACACCGGCTTTCTCAAGCGTGCCACGCCGCAGAACATCGTCATCGGTGGCCTGGCCGGTGCGGCCCCGCCGTTGCTCGGCTGGGTGGCGGTGAGTGGTCACATCAGTGCCGAACCCTTGCTGCTGGTGCTGATCATCTTCGCCTGGACGCCGCCGCACTTCTGGGCCCTGGCGATCCATCGCAAGGCGGAGTACGCCAAGGCCGACATCCCCATGCTGCCGGTGACCCACGGCGAGCGCTACACCAAGCTGCATATCCTGCTCTATACCCTGATCCTGCTGGCGGTGACCCTGCTGCCCTATGCCATCCACATGAGCGGCCCGCTGTACCTGGCCTGCGCGCTCGCCCTGGGCCTGCGCTTCCTGCATTGGGCCTGGGTGTTGTACCGTGGCAGCCGGCCGCACGCGGCGATCGGCACCTTCAAGTACTCTATCGGCTACCTGTTCGCGCTGTTCGTCGCGTTGCTCGTTGACCACTACCTGTTGCTGAGCCTATGACCAGAACCCAGAAAACCGTCTTCATCCTCGTTGCCGTGGTCGCACTGATCATGGGCCTGACCGTCAAAAAGGTGCTCAATGGCCGTGACCAGCCCAACCCTGCCGAGCTGATCGACGCCGGCATCATCCTCCTGCCGCAAAGCCGCACGGTGGCCGACGTGACCATGACCAACCAGGATGGCCAGCCGTTGCAGCTGGACGACCTCAAGGGCAAATGGTCGCTGCTGTTCTTCGGCTATACGTACTGCCCGGACATCTGCCCGACGACGCTGGCCCAGCTGCGCCAGGTGAAGAGCGAACTGCCGAAGGAGGCCGTGGACCGTCTGCAGGTGGTGCTGGTGAGCGTGGACCCGAATCGCGATACCCCGAACCAGCTCAAGCAGTACCTGGGCTATTTCGACAAGGATTTCGTGGGGGTGGCGGGGTCGATCGAAGATACCCAGAAGCTCGCCAATGCCTTGAGCATTCCGTTCATTCCGGCTGATACCAGCAAGCCGGGGTACACCGTGGATCACAGCGGCAACCTGGCCATCGTCGGGCCGGATGGGCGTCAGCGCGGGTTCATTCGTGCACCGTTCAACAACCAGAAACTGGTGGCGCAGCTGCCGGGGCTGGTCAAGCGGGACTGATGGAGGCCGCAAAAGCATCGCCGGCAAGCCGGCGATCGGAGCAATGAAATGTTGCGGCTTAGAACGCCGGCACCACAGCGCCCTTGTACTTCTCGGTGATGAACTGCTTCACCTCAGGCGAGTGCAGCGCTGCGGCCAGCTTCTTCATGTCTTCCGAATCCTTGTTGTCCGGGCGGGCAACCAGGATGTTCACGTAAGGCGAGTCGCTGCCTTCGATGGCCAGCGCGTCCTTCTCCGGGTTCAGCTTGGCTTCCAGCGCATAGTTGGTGTTGATCAGGGCGGCATCGACCTGGGTCAGCACGCGCGGGATGGTGGCCGCTTCCAGCTCGCGGAATTTCAGGCTTTTCGGGTTTTCGGCAACATCCTTCACGGTGGACAGGATGTTGGTGTTGTCCTTGAGCTTGATCACGCCTGCCTTGTCCAGCAGCAGCAGGGCACGGCCGCCGTTGGTGGCGTCGTTGGGGATGACCACGGTGGCGCCGGAGGACAGCTCGTCGAGCTTCTTGATCTTGGCCGAGTAGACGCCCAGCGGTTCGATGTGCACGCCGGCCACGCTGACCAGATTGGTGCCCTTGGCCTTGTTGAACTCATCCAGGTACGGCTGGTGCTGGAAGAAGTTGGCGTCCAGGCGCTTTTCGGCCACTTGCACGTTCGGCTGGATGTAGTCGGTGAATTCTTTCACCTTGAGGTTCACACCGTCTTTCGCCAACTGCGGTTTGACGAAGTTGAGGATCTCGGCGTGCGGCACCGGGGTGGCGGCGACCGATAGGTCACCGGCATGGGCCGAGAAGGCCGCGACAGCGGCAGCGACAGCAAGCAGCTTCTTCATGAATCACTCCTTGTGAGGGCCGCGACGGCCCCCGAACGGGTCGGCAGGGCCGACCCCATTGGGGTTACTTACGGGAAAAATGCACTACCAGTTTGTCGCCCACGCTCTGCAGGACTTGAACCAGGATCAGCAACAGCACGACGGTGACGATCATCACGTCGGTCTGGAAGCGCTGGTAGCCGAAGCGGATGGCCAGGTCGCCCAGGCCGCCGGCGCCGACCACACCGGCCATCGCGGTGTACGACACCAGGGTGATGGCGGTGACGGTGATGGCGGCGAAGATGCCCGGACGGGCTTCTGGCAGCAGTGCGTTGGTGATGATCTGGCGAGTGGTGGCGCCCATCGACTGGGTGGCCTCGATGATGCCGCGGTCCACTTCACGCAGGGCGGTTTCCACCAGGCGCGCGAAGAACGGCGTGGCCCCCACCACCAGCGGCGGGATGGCACCCGCCACGCCCAGCGAGGTGCCGGTGATCAGCACGGTGATCGGGATCATCACGATCAGCAGGATGATGAACGGCAGCGAACGCAGGATGTTGACGATCAGCGACAGCAGCGCGTAAACGCCCTTCTGCTCGAACATCTGCCGCGGGCCGCAGAGGAACAGCAGCACACCCAGCGGCAGGCCCAGCAGCACGGTGAAGAACAGCGAGCCGAACAGCATGATCATGGTATCGACGGTGGCCAGCCAGATTTCGGCCCAGTCGACGTTGGCGAAGAAATTCAGGGCGTCCATCAACGCAGTACCTCCATATGTACGTCAGCTGCCTTGAAGCGGTCGAACGCCGCTTCCATGTCGCCGCCGGTGACGGCCAGGGTCAGCTGCCCATAGGGCACATCCTTGATACGGTCGATACGCCCGGCGAGGATGCTGTAGTCCACCCCGGTTTCGCGGGCGACGGTGCCCAGCAGTGGTGCGTAGGTGGCTTCGCCCTGGAAGGTCAGGCGAATGATGCGGCCTGGCACATGGGCGAAGTCGTCGCGCTGTTCGCTCTCGTCGACCTGCTCGTCTTCCTGGACGAAGCGCTTGGTGGTCGGGTGCTGCGGGTGCAGGAACACCTCGGCCACCGAGCCCTGCTCGACGATCTGACCGGCATCCATCACCGCCACGCAGTCGCAGACCCGGCGGATCACGTCCATTTCGTGGGTGATCAGCACGATGGTCAGTTTCAGCTCACGGTTGATCTCGGCCAGCAGTTGCAGCACCGAGGCCGTGGTTTGCGGGTCGAGGGCGCTGGTGGCCTCGTCGCACAGCAGGATCTTCGGGTTGGTGGACAGGGCACGGGCAATGCCGACGCGCTGCTTCTGGCCGCCAGACAGCTGTGCCGGGTACTTTTTGGCGTGGTCCTGCAAGCCCACGCGGGCCAGCAGTTCGGTGACACGCTTGTCGATTTCGCTGCGCGACAGCTCACCCGCCAGGGTCAGCGGCAGCGCGACGTTGTCGGCGACGGTCTTGGAGGCCAGCAGGTTGAAGTGCTGGAAGATCATCCCGACCTGTTGGCGGAAACCGCGCAACTGGTTGCCGTTGAACGCGGTGACGTCCTCGCCATCGACGATGATCTTGCCGCCGGAGGGCTCTTCCAGGCGGTTGATCAGGCGCAGCATGGTGCTCTTGCCGGCGCCGGAATGGCCGATCAGGCCGAACACCTGGCCATCTTCGATGGTCAGGCTGGTCGGGTTGAGCGCGGGAATTTCCCTACCGGCGACGCGGTAGGTCTTGTGTACATGTTGGAACTCGATCACGTAGCGAACCTTGTGGGGCGCATGGAATTTGGGTCAGCGGTTAGCTGGGGTCGCGCATTTTAGCCTTTTCCCCTAGCTGTTCTTAGCATTTATTTCGTAATGGTCCAATCCATCGGGCATAACGCGACAACTGGTAATCCCGATTGAACGCTCGGCGAAGCCTCCCAGTCACTAATGGAACAAGCCCGCCACGGGCACGCGTGAAGACTGACGAGGAGAGCCGACCATGCCCAGCAAGAAAACGGACGCGCCCAAGCACAGCGAGGCCGCCGGTACCCAGACCCCTGATCGGGCCAATACCAATGCCAAGCTGCAGAGCCTGGAAACGTTTCGCAGCGATGCCACCGGCCAGGCCCTGCGCACCAATCAGGGGGTGAAGGTCGCCGACAACCAGAACAGCCTGAAGGCTGGGGCACGTGGGCCGTCGCTGCTCGAAGACTTCATCATGCGCGAGAAGATCACCCACTTCGACCACGAACGCATCCCCGAACGCATCGTCCACGCCCGTGGCACCGGGGCCCATGGCTATTTCCAGAGCTACGGCTGCCATGCCGAGCTGACCAAGGCCGGGTTCCTGCAGGACCCGGAGAAGATAACCCCCGTGTTCGTGCGTTTTTCCACCGTTCAGGGGCCGCGCGGCTCGGGTGACACGGTGCGCGACGTGCGCGGCTTTGCGGTGAAGTTCTACACCGATGAAGGCAACTTCGACCTGGTTGGCAACAACATGCCGGTATTCTTCATCCAGGACGCGATCAAGTTCCCCGACTTCGTGCATGCGGTGAAGCCCGAGCCGCACAACGAAATGCCCACCGGTGGCTCGGCGCACGACACCTTCTGGGATTTCGTCTCGCTGGTGCCGGAATCGGCACACATGGTCATCTGGGCGATGTCCGACAGGGCCATTCCGCGCAGCCTGCGGATGATGGAAGGCTTTGGCGTGCACACCTTCCGCATGATCAACGCCGAGGGTGTCGCCAGCTTCGTCAAGTTCCACTGGAAGCCGCGTCAGGGCGTGCATTCGGTGCTCTGGGACGAAGCCCAGAAGCTGGCGGGCAAGGACACCGACTACCATCGCCGCGACCTGTGGGAGGCGATCGAGACCGGGGATTACCCTGAATGGGAGCTGGGCGTACAGATCGTCCCCGAGGCCGACGAGCACACGTTCGACTTCGACCTGCTCGACCCCACCAAGATCATTCCTGAGGAACTGGTGCCGGTGACACTGCTGGGCAAGATGGTGCTCAACCGCAATCCGGACAATTTCTTCGCCGAAACCGAGCAGGTCGCCTTCTGCCCGGGGCACATCGTGCCGGGCATCGACTTCAGCAACGACCCGTTGCTGCAGGGACGGTTGTTCTCCTACACCGACACCCAGATCAGCCGGCTGGGTGGGCCGAACTTCCATGAAATCCCGATCAACCGGCCGGTGGCACCGAACCACAGCGGCCAGCGCGATGCCATGCACCGCATGACCATCGACAAGGGTCGGGCGTCGTATGAACCCAATTCGATCGATGGCGGCTGGCCCAGGGAAACGCCGCCAGCCGCGCAGGACGGTGGCTTCGAGAGTTACCAGGAGCGCATTGAGGCGCACAAGATCCGCCAGCGCAGCGAGTCGTTCGGCGATCACTTTTCCCAGGCCCGGCTGTTCTTCCAGAGCATGAGCCCTACCGAGCAGCAGCACATCATCAAGGCCTACAGCTTCGAACTGGGCAAGGTGGAGCGCGAGGCGATACGCGCCCGCGAAGTGAACGAGATCCTTGCCAACATCGACCTGAAACTGGCCGCGGCGGTGGCCGCCAACCTCGGACTACCGGCGCCCAAGCAGGGCACGGTTCAGGTAAAAGGCAGCAAACCGGCGAAATCCAAGGCCTTGAGCCAGATGAACCATCCCGGTGACGTGGGCATCAAGGGGCGCAAGATCGCAGTGCTGGTAGCAGATGGCGTAGACGCTGCGAGCGTCGACAAGCTGGTCAAGGCGCTGCAGGCACACAGTGCACGGCCGATGCTGCTGGGGCCGACCTCGGCACCGGTGAAGTCGGCTGATGGCAAGGCATTGCCGGTAGCGGCGTCGATTGAGGGGATGCCGTCGATCATGTTCGACGGGATCGTCGTGGCCGGTGGGCAGGGTTCAGTCGATGCCCTGGCAGCCAGTGGCGTGGCCAAGCACTTCCTGCTCGAGGGCTACAAGCACCTGAAGGCCATGCTCCTGGCGAAGGAGGCCAAGGCAATGCTGGGCAGCCTGGGGCTCAAGGAGGACAAGGGGTTGTTGCTGGGGGATGAGCAGAAGGGCGTCGAGGCTTTCGTCAAAGTGGTCGAAGGGCATCGGGTGTGGGAGCGGGAGGCGGCTGCCGAGGGTGTTCCTGCCTGATCGGGGTCGTCTTCATCGCCGGCAAGCCGGCTCCCACAAAGGATTCGCACTGAAACCTGTGGGAGCCGGCTTGCCGGCGATGAGGCGCTCAACCTTCACTGCTGATGCGGAACCAATACCACCTGCGCCGGCATCTTGCGCTGAATCTCATGCTTCTGCTTCAGCTCGAAGCCACTGTCGAGCTTGTGCACACGCTTGTGCAGCAGGTTCTTCAACCAGGGCGCATCCTCGGTACGCGGCACCTGGAACACCACCTCGCACTGGTAATTCACCACGTCCTTGGCAATTTCATCGAGCTGACGACGCATGGCGGCAATGTCCGTGGTCTTCAGGGCGATCACCGTGCTTGGGGCGGTGGGGTCGATCACGCGTGGCTTGGGCTTGGCCTCGGCCGCCTTCAAGGCCGCTTCGGCTTTCTCCAGTTCAGCCTTGCGCGCCTGGGCTACAGCGTCACCCCCGGTGACTGCCGGCGCCTGCGGCATCAGCGCACGGGCCCGGGCCAGCGCGGTCGCCGCTGCGTTGACATCGCCCTTTTGCAGGACGACCTGGCTGCGCTTGAGGTAGGCCTCGGCCAACTGGCGCTGGTATTGCTCCAGGCGTGCGTCATCGGGTGACTGGGCCTGCAGGGCTGCCAGCTGGTCTTCGGCGGTGGCCAGCTCATTGCTGGCGATATTCTGTTGCAGCTGCTGCCAGGCATCGGCTTGGGCAGGTGCATCGGCCTGATTGACCGGCGCACTGGAACATGCGGCCAGCAACAGGGAAAACGCGGCAACAAGCAGATAACGGGATGCGAACGGCTTCATTCCTGCGACTCTCTATTTGCGCAAAAAGCGAGCAAGTCTACACCCAGGTGCGCACGCTCGAAAACAGGTCTTACAGACCCTTTACCCGCGAAAAAGTTGCAGGGCACACCAACGTGTACCCCGCGCTTCAGCGTTTTGGCAGGGCCAGGCTCAGCAAGAATAGCACCGCCGCGCAGACCACGATCGATGGGCCGGCCGGCGTGTCCTTGAACCAGGACATGGCCAGGCCACCACACACCGCGACAATGCCCAGCAAGCTGGCGCCCAGCGCCATCTGCTCGGGCGAGCGGGCATGGCGTTGCGCCGCAGCGGCCGGAATGATCAGCAGCGAGGTGATCAGCAGTACGCCGACGATCTTCATGGCCACGGCGATCACCACGGCGATCAGCAGCATCAGCGCCATGCGCAGGCCGGCCACCGGCAGGCCTTCGACCATCGCCAGTTCCTCGTGCACGGTGATCGCCAGCAGTGGCCGCCACAGAGCTGCAAGCAACAGCAATACCAGGGTGCTGCCACCGAGGATCCAGCCCAGGTCGCCGGGGCTGATGGCCAGCAGGTCACCGAACAGGTAGCCCATCAGGTCGATGCGCACATCTTTCATGAAGCTCAGTACCACCAGGCCCAGCGACAGGGTGCTGGGTGCAAGGATGCCGAGCAGGGTGTCCGAAGCCAGCGGCTGACGTTGCTGCAAGGTAACCAGCAGGATCGCCAGCAGCAGGCAGCCGACGGTCACCGCCAGCGCCGGGCTGATGTCCAGCACGAAGCCAAGGGCCACGCCCAGCAGTGCGGCGTGGGACAGGGTGTCGCCGAAGTAGGCCATGCGCCGCCACACCACGAACGAGCCAAGCGGGCCCGCCACCAGTGCCAGGGAAAGACCCGCAAGCAAGGCGTAAAGAAGAAAATCAGCCATGCTTGCAGTGCTCTCCGTGAACATGGGCGCCAGGGGCCACGACCGAGCCGTGCAGGTCGTGGCTGTGGTCATGATGGTGGTGATAGATGGCCAGACTCGGGGCGTTCTGGCCGAACAACTCGACGAAGGCCGGGTCGTTGCTGACCTGCTCGGGGTGGCCCGAGCAGCACACATGGCGGTTCAGGCAGACCACCTGGTCGGTCGCGCTCATGACCAGGTGCAGGTCGTGGGAGACCATCAGCACGCCGCAGCCGTGACGGTCGCGCAGGCGGGTGATGAGGTTGTACAACTCGGTCTGGCCGACCACGTCGACGCCCTGCACGGGTTCGTCCAGCACCAGCAGTTCGGGCTCGCGCAACAGTGCCCGGGCCAGCAGCACGCGCTGCATCTCACCCCCGGAAATGGTCTGGATCGGGCTGTCGATCACCTGCTCGGCACCGACTTCCTGCAACGCTGACAGGGCCGCTGCGCGGTCCACGCCCGGCACCAGGCGCAGGAAGCGCAGGACCGAGAGCGGCAGGGTGGGGTCCACCTGGATTTTCTGCGGCATGTAGCCGATCCGCAGCTTCGGCTTGCGCCAGACCTTGCCGCGGTGCGGTTTGAGCAAACCCAGTACTGCGCGCACCAGGGTGGTCTTGCCGGCACCGTTGGGGCCGATCAGGGTCACGATCTGGCCGGGTGCTACCGACAAGTCGATGCTGTCGAGAACCGCCTCGCCGCCGAAGGTGACACCGACCTGCTCGAGGCGGATCAGGGCGTCACTCATGCTGCGCTCCGGCAGTTGCCGCAGAGGCCGACGATTTCCACGGTCTGGGTCTCGACCGTGAAGCCCACGCCCTTGGCGCTGGCGACGATGGCGTCGCTGATGCTGTCCTGTTCCAGTTCGATGGCCACGTGGCACACGCGGCAGATCAGGAACTGGCCATGGTGCGCGTGTTCCGGGTGGCTGCAGCCGATGAAGGCATTGAGCGAGGCGATGCGGTGCACCAGGCCGTTTTCCAGGAGGAAGTCGAGGGCGCGGTACACGGTGGGCGGCGCGGCGCGGCGGCCATCCTGCTCGCTGAGCACGGCAAGGATGTCGTAGGCACCCAGCGGCTTGTGGCTCTGCCACACCAGCTCCAGCACGCGCTTGCGCAGCGCGGTCAGGCGCAGGCCCTGGCGCGCGCACAGGGCATCGGCTTCGGCCAGGGCGCTGTGCACGCAATGGGAGTGATCGTGGGGGCGGTGGGCCAGCGGCGTGATGGACATGGGCAGCGACGGTTCTGGATGGAGACGTTATTATGTTACCTGTTTCCGACGAGACGAGTATTCACCGTGTCCCGATTCCTTGTGCTTTTTGTCGCTTTCATCGCCTGCTCGGCGCAGGCAGACATGCGCGTGCTGACCAGCATCAAGCCGCTGCAGCAGATTGCCGCTGCCGTGCAGGACGGCGTGGGCAGCCCTGAAGTGCTGCTGCCGCCCGGTGCTTCGCCGCACCATTACGCCCTGCGCCCTTCCGACGTGCGGCGGGTGGGCGATGCCGACTTGCTGTACTGGATCGGCCCGGACATGGAAAGTTTCCTGCCGCGGGTGCTGGGCAGCCGCAGCAAGCCGGCGGTAGCCGTGCAGTCGCTGCCCGGCCTGCAACTGCGTCACTTCGGCGAGGACAGCCATTCCCACGAAGAAGACGACCACGACGAGCATGACCACGACCACCGTCCGGGTAGCCTGGATGCGCATTTGTGGCTGTCGTCGGCCAATGCCCGGGTCATCGCGGCGAAGATGGCGGCGGACCTGGCGGCGGCGGACCCGGCCAATGCGGCGCGCTACCAGAGCAACCTGAAGGCGTTCAGCGAGCGTCTTGATGGCCTGGATGCCCGCATCAAGGCGCGTGTGGCAGGTATCGCTGGCAAGCCGTACTTCGTGTTCCACGAGGCGTTCGACTACTTCGAGTCGGCCTATGGGCTGAAACACACCGGTGTGTTCAGTGTGGCCTCGGAGGTGCAGCCGGGGGCGCAGCACGTCGCGGCCATGCGCCAGCGCCTGCAGGAAGTGGGCAAGACCTGTGTGTTCAGCGAACCGCCGCTGCGGCCGCGTCTGGCGCAGACGCTGACGGCGGGGCTGCCGGTGCGGTTGGCCGAGCTGGATGCGCTGGGTGGCACGGACTCTGTGGACGCCAAGGGGTATGAGCGTTTGCTGGAGAAGCTGGGCGGTGACCTGGCGGGGTGCCTGGAGCAGTTGTGATGGCTGGGCTGGCCCTATCGCCGGCAAGCCGGCTCCCACAATGGAGGCGTGAACTCTCTTGCTGGGAGCCGGCTTGCCGGCGATGGGGCCTTCGAGGTCAGAGCGCGAACGGCAGGTGCAACGCCACTTGCTGACGCTGCGCCAGGCGCACCTCGAACTCGCTCGGGTCATGGATCATCACATCCATCCCGGCAAACGATTCGGCCGCGATCAGGCGCGACAGCCAGAAACGCACGCACCCGACACGCAACATTTCCGGCCACAGCTCGGCCTCGGCTGCGGTGAACGGCCGCAGCGCCGCGTAGGCCGCCAGCAGCGCCTGGGCGCGTGGCACATCGATCGCACCCTGCTCGTCCAGGCACCAGTCGTTCACGGTGATGGCGATGTCATACAGCATCGGCCCGGAACAGGCGTTGTAGAAGTCGATCACACCGGTCAGGTGAGTGCCTTCGAACATCACGTTGTCACGGAACAGGTCGGCATGCAGGTTGGCACGCGGCAAGGCCAGGATCTGCGCCTTGTGCGCGGTGATCTCGTCCAGTGCCGGTTGCAGCAGCGCCACCTGTTCGGCGGTGAGGCGTGGCATCAGCTCGGCACCGGAGGCCAGCATCCAGTCCAGGCCACGGTCGGTCTTGCGTTCGATGACGTGGTCACGGGTAGCCAGGTGAATGTGCGCCAGCAACTCGCCGACCTGGGCGCAGTGCTGGGCGTTCGGCGCCTTGATGTGCTTGCCCGACAGCCGCGGCTGCAGCAGGGCAGGCTTGCCGCACAGCTCGCGCAGGCCATTGCCGTCGCGGTCACGCACGGCGTAGGGCACCGGCATGTCGGCAGCGTGCAGGGTATCGAGCAGTTCGATGAAGAACGGCATGTCCTCGCTGGGCCCGCGCTCGATCAGCGTCAGGACGAACTCCCCCTGTTCGAGGCTGACGAAGAAATTGCTGTTTTCGGTGCCGGCGGCAATACCCTGGAAGTCGAGCAGACGGCCCAGCTGGTAAGGCGCCAGAAAGGTTTCCAGCTCAGGCCGGGTCACGGGGGTGAAGACTGACATGATGAAAGAATGCCCATGCGGGCACTTCGCCGGGGAAGTGCCGAGTTGATGTGAACGATACGCGTCAGATTACCACTCGAAGATCTTCCAGGACGGGATCAGCATGTCCGGCTGGTCGGATCGAATGAAATTGCCATCGGAGCCATCGGCGCGTACCAGAAAATAAGGCTTGCCGTTTTTCGGCGTGATCTTGATCGCATACAGGAAGCCGTTCTGACGGTATTCCTGGATGGTTTTATCGCCTTCCGTGCGAATGGTCACCTCGGGATCGGCCGAGGGGGCGTCGTCCGCCGCCAGGGTGACGACCGGCATGGTTGCCAGCAGACCGAGCAGTAACAGGCGATTGAGTGAACGCATGATAACCTTGTCCTTTTGTCGTCATCGATCCGGCTATTCTAGCTCCGGACCCGCCGAAAAGGTTGATTCTCCTCATGAGCCAAGCGCCTCTCGTCCTGGTGGACGGTTCCTCCTACCTCTACCGCGCTTTCCACGCGCTGCCGCCGCTGACCACTTCCAAGGGCATGCCCACCGGCGCGGTCAAGGGTGTGCTGAACATGCTCAAGAGCCTGCGCAAACAGTACCCGGACAGCCTGTTCGCCGTGGTCTTCGACGCCAAGGGTGGCACTTTCCGCGATGCCATGTTCGCCGAGTACAAGGCCAACCGCCCGAGCATGCCGGACGACTTGCGGGTCCAGGTCGAGCCTTTGCACGCCAGCGTCAAGGCACTGGGCTACCCGCTGCTGTGCGTGGAAGGCGTGGAGGCTGACGACGTGATCGGTACCCTGGCGCGCAGCAGTGCCGCCCAGGGCCGGCCGGTGATCATTTCGACCGGCGACAAGGACATGGCGCAGCTGGTGGACGGCCACGTCACGCTGGTCAACACCATGACCGGCAGTGTGCTGGATGTGGCCGGTGTGCACGAAAAGTTCGGCGTCGGTCCGGAGCACATCATCGATTTCCTCGCCCTGATGGGTGACAAGGTCGACAACATCCCAGGCGTACCCGGTGTTGGCGAGAAGACCGCTGTCGGCTTGCTGACCGGTATCGGCGGTGGTCTCAGCGACCTGTACGCCAACCTCGACAAGGTGCCGGCGCTGGCCATCCGTGGCGCCAAGACCTTGCCGGCGAAGCTTGAGGAGCACCGCGACGCCGCGTTCCTGTCCTATGAGCTGGCGACCATCAAGCTCGACGTGCCGCTGGACATCGAAGTGGACGCGCTGGTGTGCGGCGAGCCGGACCGCGAAGCGCTGATGGCGCTGTATACCGAGATGGAGTTCAAGAGTTGGATCGCCGACGTGCAGCGCGACGCGGCCAAGGCTGGCGACGAGATTGCTCCGGCCGAGGAGCCTGCCGCCAAGGTAGAGCCGAAGTACGAGACCATCCTCGACCAGGCCCGTTTCGATCAATGGCTGGAGAAGCTGCGCCAGGCGCCGCTGTTCGCGTTCGATACCGAGACCACCAGCCTGGATGCCCAGCAGGCGCAGCTGGTGGGCCTGTCGTTCGCCGTCGAGGCCCATCAGGCGGCCTACGTGCCGTTGGCCCATGACTATGAAGGCGCACCGGTCCAGCTCGACCGCGAAGCCGTGCTGCTGGCCCTGAAGCCGTTGCTCGAAGACCCGGCCAAGGCCAAGGTCGGGCAGAACGCCAAGTACGACATCAACATCCTGGCCAATGGCTCGCCGGCCATCGAGATGCGCGGTGTGGCCTACGACACCATGCTCGAGTCCTATGTGCTCAACTCCACTGCCACCCGTCACGACATGGACAGCCTGGCGCAGAAGTACCTCGACCACACCACCATCGCCTTCGAGGACATCGCCGGCAAGGGCGCCAAGCAGCTGACCTTCAACCAGATCGACCTGGACAAGGCCGGCCCATACGCTGCCGAAGATGCCGACATCACCTTGCGCCTGCACCAGGCGCTGCAGGCGCGCCTGGCCAAGACGCCGAGCGTGCTGCCGGTGCTGATGGACATCGAGATGCCGCTGGTGCCCGTACTGGCCAAGATCGAGCGCCAGGGGGCGTTGGTCGATGCCGCATTGCTGCAGGTGCAGAGCGGTGAGCTGGGCGTGAAGATGGCCGAGCTGGAGCGCCGTGCCCATGAGCTGGCCGGTGAGGAATTCAACCTCGGTTCGCCCAAGCAGCTGGGCGCGATCCTGTACGACAAGCTGGGCATGCCGGTGCTGGGCAAGACCGCCAAGGGCCAGCCCTCCACCGCTGAATCGGTGCTCGATGAACTGGCCGAGCAAGGCTACCCGCTGCCTGAGGTGCTGATGCAGTACCGCAGCCTGAGCAAGCTCAAGAGCACTTACACCGACAAGCTGCCGGGGCAGATCAACCCGCGTACCGGGCGCATCCATACCTCCTACCAGCAGGCCGTGGCGGCTACCGGGCGCCTGTCGTCGAGCGACCCGAACCTGCAGAACATCCCGATTCGCACTGCCGAGGGCCGGCGCATTCGCCAGGCGTTCGTTGCCAGCCCGGGCTACAAGCTGCTGGCGGCGGACTATTCGCAGATCGAGCTGCGCATCATGGCGCACCTGGCCAAGGACGAGGGCTTGCTGCACGCCTTCCGCAATGACCTGGACGTGCACCGTGCCACGGCGGCGGAGGTGTTCGGCGTCGCCCTGGAAGCGGTCACCACCGACCAGCGTCGCAGCGCCAAGGCCATCAACTTCGGCCTGATCTACGGCATGAGCGCGTTCGGCCTGGCCAAGCAGATCGGCGTCGACCGCAAGCAGTCACAGGATTACATCGACCGTTACTTCGCGCGCTATCCGGGCGTGCTGGCCTACATGGAGCGCACCCGCGCCCAGGCTGCGGAGCAAGGTTTCGTCGAGACCCTGTTCGGCCGCCGCCTGTACCTGCCGGACATCAATGCCAAGAACCCTGCCCTGCGCAAGGGCGCCGAGCGCACGGCGATCAACGCGCCGATGCAGGGCACCGCCGCCGACATCATCAAGCGGGCAATGGTCAACGTCGACAATTGGCTGAGCGAAAGCGGCCTGGAGGCGCGCGTGATCCTGCAGGTGCACGACGAACTGGTGCTGGAAGTGCGTGAGGACCTGGTCGAGCAGGTGAAAGATGAAATCCGCGGGCACATGAGCAACGCCGCGCAACTGGATGTGCCGTTGCTGGTCGAAGTCGGTATTGGCGCGAATTGGGACGAAGCTCACTGATTGAGCAGGCAAAGCTGTGTAGGATCTGCGGCGTAGTGACGCGGATCCTGGCATGGCTCAATGCCATCGGTTTGGAAGTTTCATGAAACTATCGCAAATAGTTTTCAGGTCTTCGGAACTAATCTGGTGAAACGGGACTCAGAGTAACTGAATGGCTGGTGAAGCCTTTCGATGCTCCTATGTTGTGTTAAGTGTTGGCAGATATCTGGACCCCGCCCTAGCGGTCCGGACTTGAACCCCGAACTTCCCCCTCCCCATACGAAGTCCGGGGTTTTTTTTGCCCGGAATTTGGGGTGTCGGTGCTGGCCCTATCGGCGGCAAGCCGGCTCCCACAGGGTCACGTGGGAGCCGGCTTGGCGGCGATGAGGCCGCCTCAGGCCACTGGCTTGTCTTCCAGCTCCATCCAGTCCGCCAGCACCTTGTAGGCTTCTTCAAGCCCCAAGCGCTTGGGTGCCGAGAACAGCTGGATGGTCACGCCATCACCCCAGCCCTTGCGAATCTCCGACTGCACCTTGAGCAGGGTGTTCTTGCCCGCGCCGTGGGTCAGCTTGTCGGCCTTGGTCAGCAGGATGTGCATCGGCATGCCGCTGGCCTTGGCCCAGTCGAGCATCATCTTGTCGAAGTCGGTCATGGGATGGCGCACGTCCATCATCAGGATCACCCCGCGCAGGCACTCGCGGCTGCCCAGGTAGGCTTCCAGGTGGCGCTGCCAGTGTTGCTTGAGCGGAATCGGAACTTTTGCATATCCATAGCCCGGCAGGTCGACCAAACGCCGTTCATCGTCCAGACTGAAGAAATTCAACAGCTGGGTGCGTCCTGGGGTCTTCGAGGTACGCGCCAGGCTGGCATGAGTCAGGGTGTTGAGGGCGCTGGATTTGCCGGCGTTGGAGCGGCCGGCGAAAGCCACCTCGTAACCCTGGTCGTCCGGGCATTGTTCGACCTTGGCAGCGCTGAGGGCGAATTTGGCTTTCTGGCAGAGGCCGAGGATGGGGTTCTTGACTTGCATGGGATATCCGATGTGGGTGTTGCCAAAGCCTAGGCCGGCAAGCGGTGTCGTTTCCGTTTGGATGGCGGAAGTATATAATGCCCCAGTTTTTGTGTGCTCATTCTCCCAGCGAAGGGGAATGTGCATGGGGTGTCGAACAATAGCTCGCGCATCAGAACGCAGCGCGTCCCCCAACCCTGTCAGGTCGTTTCGCATGGCGAAATGGCTGCTTGCTGTCGGTATGTTCCTGCCGTTTTTCAGCGCACAGGCTACACAGGATCCCGAGGCGTTGTACAACCGCACGTGTGCGGCCTGTCACGCCGGGCAGTTGCCACAGGCACCCAAGAAGGGCGACCTGGCAGCGTGGGAGCCAAGGCTGGCGAAAGGCATGGAGGTACTTCAGACGCATGTTACACAGGGTTTCAAGGTTATGCCGCCGCGTGGATTGTGCATGGACTGCAGTGCCGAGGACTACCGTTTGGTCATCCTTTGGATGAGCGGCAGTCCCGATACATAACATTTCACCCTTAGCCGTGTTGGATTAGCTGATGAACAAACTAGTCGTGAGTCTGCTGTTGACCATGGGTGTCGCCGGTGCAGCCACTGCTGCGGACCCCATCAAAGGCGATGCCGCCGCCGGCCAGGCCAAAACGGCCGTTTGTGGGGCCTGCCACAACCCCGACGGCAACAGCCTGGCGCCGAACTTCCCGAAACTGGCCGGCCAGGGCCAGCGCTACCTGGAGAAGCAGTTGCACGACATCAAGTCGGGCAAGCGTACCGTGCTGGAAATGACCGGCATGCTGACCAATTTCAGCGAGCAGGACCTGGCCGACATTGCCGCCTACTTCTCCAGCCAGAAAGGCAGTGTCGGCGCCGCCGATCCGAAGCTGGTCGAGCGTGGCCGCGCCTTGTTCAATGGTGGCGACCTGGAAAAGGGCATGCCTGCCTGTACCGGCTGCCACTCGCCCAATGGCGCGGGTATCGCACTGGCCGGCTTCCCGCATCTGGGTGGCCAGCATTCGCAGTACGTGACCAAGCAGCTCACCGACTTCCGTGAGGGCAACCGTACCAACGATGGCGATGCGATGACCATGCGCACCATCGCCGGCAAGCTGAGCAACCACGATATCGAGGCATTGGCCAGCTACATCCAGGGTCTGCATTAACATTCGGTTAATGCGCAGACGCTAAAGATGAAAGGGCGGCGCGGACCGCCCTTTTTTCTGTCCGCAGCCGTTACACTACAGAACTCGGGCCCTTCCCGACCTGTCTGAAGCACAGGTCGCGTCGAGGCGACCTATGAATGCTCAGGAGTAAAGCATGCGTAAACTGATTCTCAGCGCCGCGCTGGTCGCTGCCAGCGTCTTCGGTATGGCCGCCGTCCAGGCAGCAGAGCCTGTCACGGCCGGCAAGGAGTACATCGAGCTGAGCGACCCGGTTCCGGTATCCGTGCCCGGCAAGATCGAAGTGGTCGAGCTGTTCTGGTACGGCTGCCCTCACTGCTACCACTTCGAACCGACCGTCAATCCATGGGCAGAGAAACTGCCGGCAGACGTCAACTTCAAGCGCGTGCCCGCCATGTTCGGCGGCCCTTGGGATGCCCACGGCCAGATGTTCCTGACCCTCGAAGCCATGGGCGTCGAGCACAAGGTCCACGCCGCCGTGTTCGATGCCATCCAGAATCAGAAGAAGCGCCTGACCGACCCTCAGGACATGGCCGATTTCCTCGCCACTCAGGGTGTCGACAAGGACAAGTTCCTCACCACCTTCAACTCCTTCGCCATCAAGGGCCAGGTCAACCAGGCCAAGGAACTGGCGAAGAAGTATGAAATCACCGGCGTACCGAGCATGGTCGTCAACGGCAAGTACCGCTTCGACCTGGGTACCGCGGGCGGCCCGGACGGCGTGCTGAACGTCGCCGACCAACTGATTGCCAAGGAGCGCGCCGCTAAGTAAGCGGCGAATCCCATGCGCCGTTTCAGATCCGCGCGTGGCATTGGCTTGCACCAGCCGCAGGTCAACGAGCATCACCTGCAGGCCCCTGGCCTGCCCGAGGATGGTCGCCTGCGGCTGCTCAGTTTCAACATCCAGGTCGGCATCAGCACCGAACGTTATCGCCATTACCTGACCCGCAGCTGGCAACACCTGTTGCCGCACAACGGGCGGGCCGGCAACCTGCAGAAGATTGGCGACCTGCTCAACGACTTCGACCTGGTGGCCTTGCAGGAAGCCGACGGCGGCAGCCTGCGGTCGGGCTACGTCAACCAGGTGGAGCACCTTGCCCACCTGGGCGCCTTCCCCTACTGGTACCAGCAGCTCAATCGCAACCTCGGGCGTTTTGCCCAGCACAGCAACGGCGTGCTCAGCCGGCTCAAGCCACACCTGCTCGAAGACCACCCCCTGCCCGGCCCGGCGGGGCGCGGTGCGATCCTGGTGCGCTTCGGCGAAGGTGAAGATGCGCTGATCGTGGTCATGATGCACCTGGCGCTGGGCGCCAAGACCCGCGCCCGCCAGTTGGCCTACATTCGCGAGCTGATCGGCGGCTACCGCCATCAGGTGCTCATGGGCGACATGAACACCCATGCCACCGACTTGCTCGACCATTCCCCCCTGCGCGACCTGGGCCTTGTCGCCCCTCAGGTCGAAGCGACCTTCCCCAGCTGGCGCCCGCAGCGCTGCCTGGACCATATCCTGCTCAGCTCGAGCCTGACCCTGGAGCGGGTCGAGGTACTGGCGCAGCCGATTTCCGACCATCTTCCGGTCGCCGTGGAGATCCGATTGCCGGATGCACTGACTGTGGATACGCTGCCGGTCTTGAGCTAGATCAGCTAACGCCTCGTGCACCCTCAAGTGTTGGAAGTGCGCGCCGACAGCGTTTATTCCCGTCCCTCAGATGCATCACCCGTCGCGGATCCAGGCATGACCGAAGAAGCCGAGCGCTGGAAAGAAAAGTACCTCAAAAGCATCGAACAACAGGAAAAGCTCGAGCGTCGCTGGGCTGCCCGCCTCGACTTGCTGCGCCGAGGGCTGGTACGAAGTTCTCTTGCCGCCGAGGGTAGCGACAAGGTCGTCGACCAGTGCATGAAGGAGATGCGCGAGGTCATCCGCACTGACAACATGGACGCCGGCCTTGCCGGGTTGATCCCGCGCCTGGAAAAGGCCGTGCTGGACTCCGAGCAGCGCCGCGAGACGCGAATGAACCAGGTCAGCGATGCGCTGACCGCGCTGGTTGGCCAGCTGCAAGGCCTGCCGCTGCCCGGTGAAGTTTCCCGCCCGCTGAAGAAGCTGGCGAAGAAACTCGACGGTGGCGTCAGTCAGTCACGTGAGCTGCCGCCCTTGCTGGGTGAGCTCAGCGGCCTGCAGGGACGTGCCCTGTCATCGCTGACCAGGCCGGACGAACACGCGCGGCCTGGTTTGCTGCAGCGGCTGTTCGGCCACCGCGACAGTGACCCGGAAACGGATAACGACCCAGTGCCTCCGGCCGTCGAAGCGCAAGTCGAAGCACCGGCGCAGCCTGAAGGTCCCGCGCTGGTGGACGTGCCGCCCTGCGATGTCGACGAGCTGCGCCCGCTTGCATCAGCGGCGGAAACCGAGCAAGACCAGCAAGCGCCTGAGATGGCGGTTGTCGAACCGGAAATCAATAATGAAGACTCGGAGCCCGAGCCGGATGCCCGCGATGGTGCGGTAGCGTCAGCGTTGCCCGAGGCCGCGACAGCCGAGACCGAAGCCCTGCCAAGCCTCGAACAGACGTTCGGCGAAGATGGCCCCTACTCGCTTCCGGACGCGGTAGAGCCGCCCTACAGTCAGGTTGCCGCGCATATCGAGCAGACGCTGCTCGGCCTGCTCGATGACCTGAGCCTGCCGGAACGTCACAAGGCTCAGGCACTGGCGATGCGCGAGCGCGTCGCCCGAGGCTTGAACTGGTACGAACTGATCCCGGTCCTGGATGACCTGGCGGTGCTCATGCTGGCGATTACCGACAGCGGGCAGCACGAGTTCGAAACCTACCTGCAGCAGCTCAACGAACGCCTGGAAAGTTTCCAGAGCCATTTGCACGAAGCCAGTGCAGGCCATGCCGACAACAGTTCGGCCGCCCGTGAACTGGATAGCCAGCTGCGCGAGCAGGTCGACGACCTGCACAGCAGCGTGCAGGGTGCGGCCGACGTGGACAGCCTCAAGCACATCCTGGAAAACCGCCTGGAAGGTCTATTGGGGACCATGGACGATCACCAGCATGAACGCGACCGTCGTGAACAGGAACTGGCGGGGCGCCTGCAAGGCCTGGCGGAGCGGGTCGCAAGCATGGAACAGGAAGCCCTCGGCTATCGCGAACATCTGGAGGAGCAGCGGCAGAGAGCCCTGATCGACCCGCTGACAGGTCTGCCCAATCGCGCCGCCTGGAGCGAGCAAGTCGAGCGCGAGATGCTCGATTGGCAGGACAAGAGTGGCCATCTGGCGATGGCGATTCTCGACCTGGATCACTTCAAGCGGATCAACGACAACTATGGCCACCTGGCGGGCGACAAAGTGCTGAAGATCGTCGCCGACCAGTTGCGCAAGCGCCTGAGGGCGCGTGACTTCATTGCCCGTTTCGGCGGCGAGGAATTCGTCGTTCTGCTGCCCCAGACGTCGCTTGCCGTTGCTGCCCAGGTCGCCGAAGTGCTGCGTGCGACCATCGAGGCCTGCCCGTTCCACTTCAAGGGCGAGCGTGTGGTCATCACCACCTCCATCGGCCTGAGCACCTTCCGTTCCGGCGAGCGTGGCGACCAGGTCCTCAAACGCGCCGATGCGGCGCTGTACCGAGCCAAGGACCAAGGCCGCAATCGGGTGGAACAAAGCTGAGCAGGTGGGCCGGACGCGCATACGTTATGCTGTTGCGTTATCGGCTCATCACTTGGCTTCTCCTATGAAAGCGCTGATTTCCGCATTCCTGCTGCTGATCCTGGCAGGGTGCTCCACGGGCTTGCGCATCGACCGCAGCCACCCCTCTGCCAACCAGGACGACCGCATCCAGTTCGTCGTCCTGCATTACACCAATGCTTCGCTGGAGCGCTCGCTGGCGTTGCTGACCCATGGTGAAGTCAGCGCCCACTACCTGATCGGCGATGGCCCGGCCACGATCTATCAGCTGATCGACGAAAACCGCCGCGCCTGGCATGCCGGTGAAAGCGAGTGGCAAGGCCGGACCTGGCTGAACTCCAGCTCGATCGGCATCGAAATCGTCAACCCAGGGTTCGACGATACGCCCAACGGGCGTGTCTGGTACCCGTACACGGAAGCGCAGATCCAGTCGTTGATCACCTTGCTCAAGGACATCGTCAAGCGCAACCACATCGAGCCGCGGCACATCATCGGCCACGGCGACATCGCGCCACTGCGCAAGCTCGACCCGGGTCCGCTGTTCCCGTGGAAGCGCCTGGCCTATGCCGGGCTTGGGGTCTGGCCCGAGGCCAACGCCGTGGCCCGGCAGCAGGCCTACTTCAATACGAGCCCGCCAACCATCGGCTGGTACCAGCAAGAGCTGGCCCGCTTTGGCTACGCTATCGAGCAGACGGGGCAGCTGGATGTCGCTACGCGGCACGTGATTGCGGCCTTCCAGATGCGTTTTCGACCGCAGCGCTTCGATGGCACGCCTGACGCCCAGACGGCTGCCATGCTGCAGGTGCTCAACCGCATGCGCTAAGTCCTCTGCCAAACGGGCAGGCCAATCTTCGATTCAGTTGCTATACCTTGGATATCAACTGGATGCTGCCCATGTCGGCCCTGATAACTGCGCTTCGCCAATTTTTCTACCGACCCTGGATGCTGGCTTCCTTGGCAGCGGTGGCCAGCGCCGCAGTATTGCTGACCGCCAGCATCGGCATTGCCTTGCAGCAGATGAAGGAAAGCGAGAGCGCGCAGATGAACGCCCAGGGCGAGCGCTTTCTCGATCGTCTGGAGCAAGTCTTCGGGCAACTGCGTGAGGGGGTCGACGAACTGCAGGGGCAGCCGCTTCGGGGGTGCAGCCCGGCGATGCTGGCATTGCTGCAACAGGTTGGGCTGGGTTCCCGGTTCATCTACGAGGCCGCCTACGTCGACGTCAATGTCGCCTGCTCAAACCGTGGCGGTGCCAGGGCCTTCGTCCCCAAACGGGCGCCGGATATCCAGGGGCCGACCTACAGCTACTGGCTCAATACCACCACCGAGCCCAACGAAAACCTCGCGGCCCTGATGCTCGCGCGGGGCAATTTCCTGGTTTCCACCTCGCGCGGGCACCTGACAGACGTGGTCGACCTGCCGCCCGGTGGCAGCTTGCTGGTGGTGCTCGACAATGGCACGCGGGCCATTCCGGTGCTGGGCCCGCCGCAGGTCTGGCCACCGGCCAACAGCTGGCCGCCACCCAGCGGCAATTCGCTGTTCGAACTGCATGACCGCCTGGTCTATCGCATGCCGACCAAATCCCCGGACTACCAGCTGGTGCTGATCGCGCCGCGGGCCAGCTTGCCGCTGCGGATGAACGGCATGCTCTGGCTGCTGTTCCCCGGCAGCGTGCTGGCGGCCTGTTGCATTGGCTGGCTGGTGCTGCAGCTGATCCTGCAGCGCCGCTCGATGAGTTCGGAGCTGCAGAATGCGCTGCGGCGCGGCGAACTGCAGGTGCTCTACCAGCCCATCATCGAACTCGATAGCCGGCGCTGCGTGGGCGCCGAAGCGCTGGTGCGATGGCGGCGACCCGATGGCACACTGACCAGCCCGGATTTGTTCATTCCACTGGCCGAGAACACCGGGCAGATCCGGCAAATCACCGATTTCGTGCTGCAGCGCGTGCTGGAGCAGCTTGGCCAGTTGTTGCGTTCGCACCGCAATTTGTACATCTCGGTGAACCTCGCCGCCTGCGATGTCATGGCGCCGCGCATCGGCCGGGTGGCGGCGCGGCTGCTGGCGCTGCACCGGGTCGCAGCCAGCCAGATCGCCTTCGAGGTCACCGAGCGCGGGCTGATCGATGTGGTGGTGGCCCGCGACAACCTGCAAGCGCTGCGTGCCGTAGGGCATCAGGTGCTGATCGATGACTTCGGCACCGGCTACTGCAGCCTTGCCTATCTGCAGACCCTGCCGGTGGACTGCCTGAAGATCGACAAGGCATTCATCGATGCGCTGGGCCACGATGCCGCCAGCAGTGGGGTAGCGCCGCACATCATTCGCATGGCCCATGACCTTCATCTGCGGGTGATAGCCGAGGGCATCGAGTGCGAAGCCCAGGCGGTGCTGCTCAACAGCGAAGGGGTCAATTACGGGCAGGGCTGGCTGTTCGCCCACCCGCTGAATGCACGGCAGTTCGCCGAGCTGGTGACGCGCGGGCGGCAGGTCAGGCGCCAGCGCATCGATGATGAGCCTTGAGCGCAGGCCTCACACCGGCAGCGCCATGTAGAACTGCGTGCCCTGCCCCGGCCGGGAAAATACGCCCATTCGCCCGCCATGCAGCTGGACGATTTCCTTGCACAATGCCAGGCCCAGCCCTGCCCCGCCTTTCTTGCGCCCGACCTGTACGAACGGCTCGAAGATCCGCCCCTGCTGGCCATAGGCGATTCCTTCACCGTTGTCCTCGACGCTGATGATTACCCGCTCTGCATGCCGCCGCGCATGCAGCCGTATGCGCCCACCCCTGGCGGTATGGCGGATGGCGTTGTGCAACAGGTTGTCGAGCACGCGGTCGAGTTGCGCGATGTCGGCTTGAATGCGCGGCAGCGGCAACTCCAGTTCCTGCAACAGTTCGATCTGCTTGGCCGAGGCCGACTCGCTGAAACGTGTCCGGGCACGGTCCAGCAGATCATCGATGGCGCATGGCGCGAGTTCGAGCTTTTGCAGCCCGCTTTGATAGCGCGAGAAATTGAGCAGGTCGTTGATCAACTGGGTCAGGCGCTGCATCTCCTCGCCGATGGTGTCCAGCAGATCGCTTTCGCGCGCTTCGGGTGGGAACTTGATGCGCTCGCGCAGCAAGCCGAAGGCCATGTGCATGCCGGTGACCGGGGTGCGCAACTCGTGGGAGGCGCGCAACACGAATTCACTGCGCACGCGTTCGAATGCGCGTTGCTCGGTGACATCATGCAACACCATCACCGCCCCAAGGATCGGCCCCTGCGGGTGACTGACTGGGGTCAGGCTGTAGGTCAGCAGACGAGACTCTTCATCGACCTCGATGCTCAAGTCGTCAGGCGGACGATCCAGGCTGCCGCCGCGCAGCACCTGGCGCAGTTGCTGCTCCAGTTCCGGGCGCTGCAGCGCTTCGGCCAGGCTGCTGCCGACACGGCTGGTGTCCCATCCCAGCTGACGCTGGGCCACGGGGTTGAGATGTTCGAGGTGGCCCTGGCGGTCGATGATCAGCAAGCCATCGTCGATGCTGTCGAGCACCGCTTGCAGGCGCTGCTGGCCGGCCAACAGCTCATCGACGTTGGTGGCCTGGTGCTTGCGCAGGGCATCGGCCATCAGGCCGAAGCGACGCGTCAGCTGGTTGAGCTCGATGGCCTGGGTCACCGGCAAGGTGACATCGAAGTTGCCTTGGCCGAGCTGGTCGGCCGCCTTGGCCAAGGCCTCGATCGGTTGGCCGAAGCGACGGGCGATGTTGTGCGCGGTGATGAAACCCAGGACCAGCACCACCAGGCCCATCAGGCCGAGCACTCCGCTGACCAGCAAGGCGCGATCGCGAGTACGTTCCTCACTGCGGGTGATGTATTCCAGTGCTTGCTTGTGGGAGTCGATCAGGTCGGTTCGAACCTGGTTGAACGCCGCGCCCAATGGCTGATCGGCACCCATGCTGCGTGCCGGTGCCGGGCTGTCGCGGTAAGCCTGGAGGAACGCCTGATAGTTGCTGCTGGCCTTGCTGAAACCGGTGCGTTCGCCACCGTGTTCGAGCCCTTGTCGCAAGAGCCCCTGAAAGCTTTCCTGCAGGGACTGCAGACTTTCCGGCGCTGTGCCCTCATCAAGTATCAACGTCAGTTGTTCACCCAGGTTCTGCCGCAGCTTGAGGCCCGTTTCGAGGGCTTGGGTGGTATCGCGCACCGACTTCTGCTGCACCGTGGCCATCTGCATCACGCTCACCAGGCCCAGCATCAGCCCTAGCAGGGCCACCGTGACCAGTGCGCAAATGCTGAGGAAAAGCCGCGTGCGCAGCTTCAACGGCCGTCTCACAGGTTGTACTGCTTGCGTTTGCGATAGAGGGTCGAAGCATCGATGCCCAGCGTCTTGGCGGCCTGGTCGAGCGTGTCACTGGCTGCCAGCACCGCACCGATGTGGGCGCGCTCCAGCTCATCCAGGCTCAACGCTGCGCCCACGCGGGGAGCATTGCTGGCTGGCTGCTCGCCCATGCCCAGGTGGCTGATCTCCACGCGCTCCTGCGGGCAGATGATGCTGGCACGCTCGATCACGTTGCGCAGCTCGCGGATATTGCCAGGCCAGCGGTAGTTGAGCAGCGCGGCACGGGCCTCGTCGCTGAAACCGCGGGCCGGGCGTGAGTATTCCTTGACGAAGCGTACCAGGAAGCGGTCGGCCAAGGTCAAAATGTCCTCGCTGCGCTCGCGCAGTGGCGGCAGGTGCAGGGTGATGACGTTCAGGCGGTACAGCAGGTCCTCGCGGAAACGGCTATCGCGCACCATTTCCTCCAGGTTCAGGTTGGTCGCGGCAAGGATGCGCACGTCGGCGCGGCGGGTCACCGGGTCGCCTACCCGCTCATATTCCTTGTCCTGGATGAACCTCAGCAGTTTCGGTTGCAAGGTCAGCGGGAAATCACCGATTTCATCCAGGAACAACGTCCCGCCGTCGGCCTGGCTGACCCGCCCGAGGGTGCTCTCGCTGGCACCGGTGAAGGCGCCGCGGGTGTGGCCGAACAGCTCGCTCTCCATCAGTTCGGCATTCAGCGAGGGGCAGTTGATGGTCACGCATGCCTTGCGTGCCCGCTTGCTCCAGCCATGAATGGCCCGGGCCAGTTCGCCCTTGCCGGTACCCGACTCGCCAAGGATCAGGATGTTGGCATCGGTGGTAGCCACCTGCCGTGCGGTTTCCAGCACCGCCATCATCGCCGGGCTGTGGGAGTCGAGGCCGTCCTTGGGTTTCTTGATTTCGCCTTCCAACGCCTCCAGACGTGCCGACAGTTGGCGAACTTCCAGTTGCTTGGCGGTGGCCAGGCGCAGCTGATCGGGGCTGCAAGGCTTGACCAGGTAATCGGCGGCGCCTGCCTGAATGGCATCGACGGCGGTATCGATCGCCGAATGCGCGGTGACGATCACCACCCGCATCCACGGTGCCTGGATACGCATCTGCGCCAGTACATCCAGACCGTTGTCTTCACCCAGGCGCAGGTCGAGGAAGCACAGGTCGAACACCTGGCGCTGCAACAAGGTTTCGGCCTGTGCGGCGCTGTTGGCCGTGGCCACGCTGTAGCCTTCGTCTTCCAGGCAATAGCGGAAGGTACGCAGGATTGCGGACTCATCGTCCACCAGCAGAATGCGGCCTTGGTTGTCCTGGGCTGACTCCATTTCCTGCGCTCCTTAGGATAGGTCTTCAATTAGTGTGGGAAAAATCGGGCAAGTTGCATGGTCAATTCTGAAGGATTCTGTCCTTTGCATGCTAGCCAATGGCCTGACCCCCGCCTTCTTCCCTGATTTGTCGATGATTTCCTTAGAGCAACGCGCTGGCACATTGGTTGCGACGATTTACGGATTTTGCCCACAAAGGAGTGCAGTCATGCCCTTTTCCACCCGAATGGCCGCGATAACGGTCAGCCTCCTCGCCATTTGCACGTCGGCCATCGCCGACCCGGTCAAGGACGCACGCCTTGAAGGTGCGCTGCAAACGGCGCTGTCGCTCAACGAGATGCTCAATCCATTTCGCATCCAGGTCGAGGTCGAGGGGCCTCGTGCACGCCTGGTCGGCGAGGTGGAGAACGAGGTCGAGCGTCAGCTGGCAGAGCAGGTGGCGCTGGCCACCCGGGGTATCGAGCAGGTCGACAACCAACTGCGGGTCAATGCCGAACTGGTCGAGCGGCCGCTGGAGCTGCGTGCCTACGCCCAGCGCCTGGAGGACGCCACCCTGGCCGCCGTGATCCGGGCCCGGTTGCTGTGGAGCCGAGTCACGGAAAAAGCCGCCATCGACGTGCAAAGCAGCGATGGCGTGGTGACCTTGCGCGGCAAGGTCGACAGTACAGAAGCCAAGGAGCTGGCCGGGGTAGTGGCGCGCACAACCGATGGCGTGCACCTGGTGAACAACCTGGTCAGTCTGGATACCGTGGCCATGGCCAAGGCCCGGGAGACGCCGGTGGATGCGTCCAGCGGGCCGCAGCCAAAGGACAGCTGGGTGATCGACAAGATCCAGAACAGCTTCCGCTTCAGCCGCAATCTGGACGGGCTGAACATAAAGGTAGCCAGTGAGGAGGGCATGGTGCGGCTGTCTGGCGAAGTGCTCAGCAGTGAGCAGAAAACCGTGGCCGTGGAGATTGCCCGCCAGATCATCGGGGTGCGCGGGGTAGACGCCGACCTGTTGAAAGTGGCGACCAAGGTCGAGGGCTGATCGTGCAATTCGCACGACGCTACAGTGCCCATCGTGCAGGATACGTCCCTCGAAAGAATGAGGAATTCATGTAACTAATTGATTTATAAGTATTTTTATTGAGTCGAAAGGCTGGCATGCAGGCTGCAATTACCTACTCAGGTTTGAATAGAAAAATTACAGCAGGAGAACCGGCATGAACCGCCAATCCGTCAACCGCTCGCACACTGTCGCACTTCCCCTGCGTCAAATCCTGTTGCTCGGGATAGCGATGCTGCTGACCTTGGCCGCCGGCCTCTTCTACTACAGCTGGCAGACCGCACGACTGGCTGAGCAGGTGGCGGCGCAAACTGCGCTGCTGACGCACATCCAGGCCACGCGCGCCAATACCTTGGTGAAGGCCGCCCAACCGCTGCCTTCGGCCAATACCGCCCCGGGCACTGTGGAAAATGTCGTACCGCAGGAACGCTGGGTGTTCTGACGAGCTGGATCGATTTTCCAAAAAGAAAGGAGAAGCATCATGCTTAGCTGGGCTATCACTTTCCTCATCATCGCCATTGTCGCCGCCGTACTTGGCTTCGGTGGTATCGCTGGCGCCGCTACGGGTATCGCGAAGATCCTGTTCATTGTCTTCCTGGTCCTGTTCGTAGCCTCCTTCTTCTTTGGACGTGGTCGAGGTTGACGATGGGCAGGAAGCTTTGCACAGCCATGGCTGGCGCCCTGATGCTGGCGTGTAGTACAGGGGCCATGGCGGCCAATGATGGCCAGGTCCGGGTCGATCAATTGCTCGGCTCGGACCCTCAATACCGGGAAACCTGGCAGGACGCACTCAAAGGTGAGGAACGCCTGCCCGATTGGGTGATCAATCTGACGGGCAGTTCTCAGCAGCAGATGTCGGCAGTGACCGAAGACGGCGACAAGTACCTGGTCGGCCCACTGTGCGAATCCCAGGAGAACTGCACGTACAAGCGCCTGATCGTGGCGTTCAGCTGGGACAAGGATGATGCCTACGGCATGCTCGTTGAAGTGCCCGAGGGCCTGCCGAGCGACAAGTCGCCCACCCGCCACGCGCAATACCGTTGGCTGGGTGAACCCGACGACGGCATGAAGGCAATGTTGCAGGAGCAACTCAAGCGCGACCCGAAATGGTATTGAGCGTCATCGACAAGCGGTCGCGCGCTGTCATGTGATAGAAGCGGAACCTTTCTATATTTCTCGCTTCTATGATGCGCCGCCCCGAGGAGGGGCGACACATGACCAAGGGGCCGGGCTGTTCTGATTGTTGCAGGATCGGAGTGGCCTAGGGGTACAGGGAGTGCCTCCAGGATTGGGCCGGGTCAGGAAAAGGCAGATTCGGAAGCTTCAGGTCCGGCATGTTTCACACCATGCTATCGAGGCCTGGCTTCCGAGGCGCCATTTCTGCTTTTGTGGCTGACTTTTCAGTTTTTGCTGTCAGGACACATCTTGTCTTGACCGTACATCATTTTTTTTCGAGCCCACCTCTTGGCAACGCAAGTGCCATTTTGGCCATTCGGATTGTCGAACAAGCCATATTTCCTCCCCTCTCCCAGCTGTCAAAAATGCCTAAAAATGGCGCTTTGGTCTTGTTCGGAATTCCGAACGTTGTAAATCAAGGACTTGCGAGCGGCCCATTTTGACGCAGATCAGTATGCTTAATCGGTATGGGGTATACGCTTCCGGCATTAGATTTCATCCTTTCCCATCGCAATAGTTGCCGCCTTTTTCGCTGGCCCGAGCGCCTAGACGCTCGATCGCGGTGTCCTTACATGAGGTCTCCGGACGGAAGCTGCTGCTGCCCGTGACGTTGCCAACGGCTCTGTTACGCGCTTTTCCGGTCGGTGCCCGTGACCACTAGAACAAAGGGTAAAGACATGAAGAAGGCAAAACTGAGCCTCGCCTGGCAGATCGTCATCGGTCTGGTCCTGGGCGTTGCAATCGGCGCACTGCTGAATCACTTCAGTGCAGAAAAGGCATGGTGGATCAGCAACGTCCTCCAGCCTGCCGGTGACATCTTCATTCGCCTGATCAAGATGATCGTCGTCCCGATCGTGATTTCGTCGCTGATCGTGGGCATCGCCGGGGTTGGCGACGCGAAGAAACTGGGCAGCATCGGCCTGAAGACCATCATCTACTTCGAGGTGGTGACCACCATCGCCATCGTCGTCGGCCTGGTGCTGGCCAACCTGTTCCACCCCGGTGCCGGCATCGACATGAGCACCCTGGGTACCGTCGACATCTCCAAGTACCAGGCCACTGCGGCCGAGGTGCAGCATGAGCATGCCTTCATCGAGACCCTGCTGAACCTGATCCCGTCGAACATCTTCGCAGCGCTGATGCGTGGCGAGATGCTGCCGATCATCTTCTTCTCGGTACTGTTCGGCCTGGGCCTGTCGAGCCTGCAGGCCGACCTGCGCGAGCCGCTGGTGCGTACCTTCCAGGGCGTGTCGGAAACCATGTTCAAGGTCACTCACATGATCATGAACTACGCCCCGATCGGTGTTTTCGCCCTGATCGCCGTGACTGTCGCCAACTTCGGCTTCAGCTCGCTGCTGCCGCTGGCCAAGCTGGTGCTGCTGGTGTACTTCGCCATCGCCTTCTTCGCCTTCATGGTGCTGGGCCTGGTGGCGCGCCTGTTCGGCTTCTCGGTGATCAAGATCATGCGCATCATGAAAGATGAGCTGATCCTCGCCTACTCCACCTCCAGCTCCGAGACCGTGCTGCCGCGCGTGATCGAGAAGATGGAAAAGTACGGTGCGCCGAAGTCGATCTGCTCGTTCGTGGTACCGACCGGCTACTCGTTCAACCTCGACGGTTCGACCCTGTACCAGAGCATCGCGGCGATCTTCATCGCCCAGTTGTACGGCATCGACCTGTCCTGGAGCCAGCAGCTGCTGCTGGTATTGACCCTGATGGTCACCTCGAAGGGTATCGCCGGTGTGCCGGGTGTCTCCTTCGTGGTGCTGCTGGCCACCCTGGGCAGCGTCGGTATCCCGCTGGAAGGCCTGGCCTTCATTGCCGGTGTCGACCGCATCATGGACATGGCCCGTACCGCGCTGAACGTGGTCGGCAACGCCCTGGCTGCCCTGGTGATCGCTCGCTGGGAAGGCATGTACGACGCCGCCAAGGGCGAGCAGTACTATGCTTCGCTGATCTCTGACAAGCAGGAAGCGGCCGTGGTTGGCGAAGCCGCCAAGCGCTGAGCCTGATGCGTTGAACAAAAAAACCCCGACTTGTCGGGGTTTTTTGTTGTCTGCAGGGGCCTCATCGCCGGCAAGCCGGCTCCCACAGAGGACACTGCAGCCTGTGTGGGAGCCGGCTTGCCGGCGATGAGGCCGGTACAGGCTAAACCAGTTATCATTCGGGCATTTTTCAGGGGGACACACGGATGCTCAACGGCCTTTGGCTCGGCTTTTTCCTGGTGGCGGCCGTCTCCGCCCTGGCCCAATGGCTGGTCGGCGGCAATGCCGGTATCTTCGCCGCGATGGTCGAGAGCATCTTTGCCATGGCCAAGCTGTCCGTGGAGGTCATGATCCTGCTGTTCGGCACCCTGACCCTGTGGCTGGGCTTTCTCAAGATCGCTGAAAAGGCCGGGATCGTCGAATGGCTGGCCAAGGTGCTCGGCCCGCTGTTCGCCCGGCTGATGCCCGAGGTTCCGCCCGGCCACCCGGCCCTGGGGCTGATCACCATGAACTTCGCGGCCAATGGCCTGGGCCTGGACAACGCCGCCACCCCGATCGGCCTGAAGGCCATGCGCGCCCTGCAGGAGCTCAACCCCAGCAGCACCACGGCGAGCAATGCGCAGATCCTGTTCCTGGTACTCAACGCCTCGTCCCTGACCTTGCTGCCGGTGACGATCTTCATGTACCGCGCCCAGCAAGGTGCCACCGACCCCACCCTGGTATTCCTGCCGATCCTCCTGGCCACCAGCGTGTCGACCCTGGTCGGGCTGCTGTCGGTGGCGGTGATGCAGCGCCTGCGCCTGTGGGACCCGGTGGTGCTGGCCTACATGATCCCGGGGGCGCTGCTGCTGGGCGGTTTCATGGCGTTCCTCGGCACCTTGTCGGCAGCGGCGTTGGCCAGTCTGTCGTCGGTCCTCGGCAACCTCACCCTGTTCGGCGTGATCGTTCTGTTCCTGGTGATCGGTGCGTTGAAACGGGTGAAGGTGTACGAAGCGTTCGTGGAAGGGGCCAAGGAAGGCTTCGACGTGGCCAAGAGCCTGCTGCCCTACCTGGTGGCGATGCTGGTGGCGGTGGGCGTGCTGCGTGCCTCCGGTGCCCTGGAGCTGGCGTTGGATGGCATTCGCCACGCCGTGAACTGGCTGGGCATGGACACGCGCTTCGTCGAAGGCTTGCCGACGGCCCTGGTCAAGCCGTTCTCCGGCAGCGCCGCGCGGGCGATGCTGATCGAGACCATGCAGACCCATGGCGTGGACAGCTTCCCGGCGCTGGTGGCCGCGACCATCCAGGGCAGTACCGAAACCACCTTCTACGTGCTGGCCGTCTACTTCGGCGCCGTAGGTATCCAGCGCGTGCGCCACGCCGTAGGCTGCGCCCTGCTGGCCGAGCTGTCCGGGGTGATCGCGGCCATCTGCATCTGCTACTGGTTCTTCGCCTGAGCCTGGGCGCTCTGCGCCACCGTCCAGTTGACGACCTGCCCGGCCAGTTGATCGCTGGCCGCGCCAAAGCCTGCGACCACGCCAGCCACCTGGGTGTCGGCCAGCGGCTGGCGCACCTCGAAGCGCTTGCTGGCGAGGATGCGCTGGCTGCGCCCCTGCACCAGGCGAGCGTCATAACGAATCACCACCTCTACCTTGCCGCCGGGTCGGTACTCGCTCTGGAACGCCTGCAGCTCGCCCGCCAGCTCGTAGTCGGCCTGCAGGTTGCTGTCGTCAGCGCTCAGGCGTTGTACCCGGCCATCGCGCTGGAAGCCGTCGAGCAGGCGGTTGCGGAGCAGCAATGGCGCCGGGTCGCTCCAGCGCGCGCCTTTGTAGCTGCTGACCACATCGCCCTGGGGAATCACGGCGATGCGCGGGCTGGCCAGCACTTCGCTGGCCAGCGGTTTGTTCAGGCGCAGTGACCAGTCCACCGATGTCGCGCTGCGGCTGGCCTGGTTGACCGGCAGGCGGTAGATATCTACAGGCTCGCGCTGGGGCAGGATCGAGCAGGCGGTGGCCAGGTTCAGCGTGGCCGCCAGGGCCAGCAGGCGCAGCGACGGATTCATGGCTGGAACTCCTTGGTGTTGTCACGGCCGAGCAGGTAGCCGCTTGGGTCGGCTTCCAGGCGCCGGGAGATGCCCTTGAGCGAATTGAGCGTTTCGCGCAGCTCGCGGATGGCCGGTGTCAGCTGGTTGAGGCCTTGCGCGCCGTCGTCGATCGACTGGCGGTTGTCCTGCAGCAGGCTGTCGATGGTCGCCATGCTCTGCGCCAGCGACTGCATCGCCTGCTCGGCGCTGTCGATGGCTTGCTTGCCCTGGTTGCCGAGCAGGCCGTTGGCATTGCGCATCAAGGCCTGGGTCTCGGCCAGGGTGGCATTGGCCTGCTTGCCGACCAGCGCCAGTTGCTCGATGGCCGCGCCGATACCGCCCTTCTCGTTGGCGAAGGCCCCGGTGGTCTGCTCGAGGTTGGCCAGGGTGTTGCTCAGGCGCTCGATGTTGCTGTCGGAGAACATCTGGTTGGCGTTGTGCAGCAGCAGGTTGATGTTGGTCACCAGGTCGCTGCTGTCATTGAGCAGGCGCGAGATCGGCGAGGGCGAGGCGACGATCACCGGCAGCTTGCCATTCTTGCTGATGAGCTCCGGGCTCTGCGGGGTGCCGCCGCTGAGCTGGATGAACGAGTTGCCGGTGACGCCGGCCAGGGTCAGCTTGGCCTGGGTGTCTTCCTTCACCGGCGTGTCGCCGCTCAGGCGCACCCTGGCCAGCACCCGGCGGGGGTCCTTGGGGTCCAGGCGCAGGCTGGTGACATCGCCGACCTTGATGCCGTTGTATTGCACGGGGCTGCCACGGGACAGCCCCGAGACGGCCTCGTTGAAGACCACTTCGTAGTCCTTGAAGGCGTCGTCGACGCTGGACTTGGTCAGCCACAGGCCGAACAGCATGGCACCGACCACCACCACCACGGTGACCAGGCCGATGAGAACGTGATGAGCTCGGGTTTCCATCGTTCAGCGCTCCTGCCCGGCACTGGCGGCGGCGTGTTCGGCCGCTCGCCCGCGTGGGCCGTGAAAGTATTCATGGATCCATGGATCGTTGGTTTGTTCGACCTCGGCCAAGGGGCCTGCGACCAGCACTTTCTTCTGCGACAGTACGGCGACGCGATCGGTGATGGTGTAGAGGGTGTCCAGGTCGTGGGTGATCAGGAACACGCTCAGGCCCAGGGCATCGCGCAAGGTCAGGATCAACTGGTCGAAGGCGGCGGCGCCGATCGGGTCGAGGCCGGCAGTGGGTTCGTCAAGGAACAGGATGTCCGGGTCAAGGGCCAGCGCACGGGCCAGTGCCGCGCGCTTGATCATGCCGCCGGACAGTGAAGACGGGTACTTGTCGGCGGCCGACAGCGGCAGGCCGGCCAGGGCCAGCTTGACCCCGGCCAGGTGCTCGGCATCGTCGCGCGACAGGCCGGCATGTTCGATCAATGGCAGCGCCACGTTCTCGGTGACGGTCAGCGAGGAGAACAGCGCGCCCTTCTGGAACAGCACGCCAAAGCGCCGCTCGACCAGCGAACGCTGCTCCTCGCGCAAGCTGGCGAGATCCTCGCCAAACACCTTGATCTGCCCTTCGTTCGGCTGCCTCAGGCCGATGATGCTGCGCAGCAGCACCGACTTGCCGCTGCCCGAACCACCCACCACGGCGAGGATCTCGCCGCGGTACAGGTCCAGGTCGAGCTGCTCGTGCACGCTCTGGCTGCCGAAGCGGTTGCAGATGCCCCGTGCTTCGATCACCGCTTCCCGGCCACTCACCAGCCCATCTCCATGCAGAACAGGGCAGCCACGGCATCCAGCACGATGACCACGAAGATCGACTGCACCACGCTGGAGGTGGTGTGGGCGCCTACGGACTCGGCGCTGCCGCTGACCTTGAAGCCTTCCAGGCAACCGATGGCGGCGATCAGGAACGCGAAGAACGGCGCTTTGGCCAGGCCGACGAGGAAGTGCTGCACGCCGATGTCGCTCTGCAGCAGCGAAAGGAACATCGCCGGTGAAATATCCAGGGTCAGGGCGCACACCACCGCGCCGCCGACGATGCCGCAGATCATCGCGACGAAGGTCAGCAGCGGCAGTGAAATCAGCAGCGCCAGTACCCGCGGGACCACCAGCAGTTCCATGGGGTTCAGGCCCAGGGTGCGGATGGCGTCGATCTCTTCGTTGGCCTTCATCGAGCCGATCTGTGCGGTAAAGGCACTGGCGGTGCGGCCGGCCATGAGAATGGCGGTCAGCAGCACGGCGAATTCGCGCAGAAACGAGAAGGCCACCAGGTCGACGGTGAAGACGGTTGCGCCGAACGCGGCCAATACCGTGGCGCCGAGGAAGGCCACCACGGCGCCCACCAGGAAGGTCAGCAAGGCAACGATGGGGGCGGCGTCGAGGCCGGTCTGCTCGATGTGCGCGACCACCGGCGTGACACGCCAGCGGTGGGGCTGGAACAGGCGGCGCACCAGAGTTTCGAGGATCAGGCCGACGAAGCCGAGCAACTGCATGCTGTCTTGCCACAGCGTGCCGACCGCACAGCCAATGCGCTCCAGCAGCAGGAGCAGTACGTTGCGCTCCGGCGCCTTGACCGGGATGCAGTAGTCCTGCACCGAGCAATAGACGGTTTTCAGCAAGGCTCGGCTGGCTTCGGGCAAGTCTTCGCTGCAGTGCGAGAGGCGCTCGGTACCGAGCAACTCGGCCAGCAGCGCAGCGCCGGCGGTGTCCAGGCGGCCCAGCTGGCTGAGGTCGGCGACTGCGTCGTCGGTGGCTTGCGTGCGCAGTTGCTCGCTGTCGCGCCGCAGGCTGGCGTAGTGGGCCAGGGTCCAGTCACCGGTGATGCGCAGGCAGGCCGGTTGGCAGCTGGTGTCCAGGGTGGCGCTGGGGGTGGTCATAGGCTCCATGCATCTGACTGCGCGCGGGGGCGTAGAGGCTGATCATAGCGCAGCGAGTCTGTCTTGGCCCAATCGCCGGCAAGCCGGCTCCTACAGGGATCTCCACCGCTTCACTGTGGGAGCCGGCTTGCCGGCGATTGGGCTGCAAGGCAGCCCCTTTCCCTCACCCCGCCGGTACGTCGTCGACCACCTTGAAGCGCAGCACCCCGATCACCTGCCCATCTTCGGTCAGCACCCTGACCTGCCACTTGCCCACCGGATTGGGCGGGAAGTTCTGCTTGTGGGTCCAGGCCCGGTAGCCTTCCTTGCGCCCGCCATGGATATCCAGGGCAATGCGGTCGACCTCCTGGCCGTCCTTCTGCCACACATGGTAGATGCGTTCGTTGAGCCCCCGCGGTGCGTTGATGGCGGTATAGGCGTACAGGCCGCTGCTGCGGATGCGGCTGGCGGCGATTTCGTCCAGTGACTTGCCGGGCTGGCGATTGAGCACTTCAGTACTGACTGCCACCTCGGTCATCCACAAGGTGGCGGGCGGTACCCAGGAACGCAGCAGCCAGCCGCCGCCACCGACGGCCAGGGTCACCAGCACCAGTGCCACCCCGCGACGCCAGGTGTTGACCGGGAAGCTGCTGACCAGGCTGGGGAACGACAGCGCCATTGCCGCGATCAACGCCAGCTTGAAGCTTTGCGCAGTGGTCAGGTGAAGGATGATCGGCAGCGCGGTGAGCAGCGCCGCGAACAGCGTCAGGGTATGAAACGCCAGGAACAGCCAGCGCCGCGGGGCCAGCCACTTGTAGTACAGCGGGTCGATGATCGAGATCAGACCGGCGGCACCGAGCAGGCCGGTGAACACCAGCTGGCTGCTGTTCCAGGTCGTGGTGACGAAGAAGAACGGCAGGACGAAGAACAGGCTTTCCTGGTGAATCATCTGCGTCGCGTAGCGCAGCAGCGGCTGCGGGATCTCGCGCTTGAACATGCGGGCGAACAGGCCGGTGAGGGTGTTCTCCAGCATCAGCCAGACCCAGCTGACCAGCATGAGGACAGCGACCCAGCTGGCCAGGCCGGCCTGGCGGTCGACCAGGATGAAGCTGCCGATACCGGAGAGGAAACCGCCGAGCGCGATGATGCCGGGGTAGCGTTTGAGCAGTTCGATGATGCGCTGGACGATCGGGGGTATAGGGGGCATGGGGCTGCAACAGGATTATGGGGGCTATGCCGGCGATAGGGCCGGTACTGGCAAAAGGATACCTCCGATCTACCGCTCCCGTGTAGCGCCACTGGGTCGATCAGGCGCATGACGTCGCCAGCGCAGCAGCCCAGCAGCCAGGATCAGCCCCAGAACCAGCGCCACCCAGCCGTAAAGCTCGTCATACCCGAGAAACGGCCGCTCGATCCGCACGTAACCTTCATCCTTGAGCAGATCCTTCAGCGCCGCGTTGGCCTGCGTCAGGGTGACCTGGCGCAGCTTGCGCACAGGGTCGGCGAAACGCCCGTGGGTGTAGTCGTTGAGCGCGCCCCAGTAATAGTCGGCCAGCGCGCTGTTGCCCTGGGTGCTCCAGCTTTCCTTGGCAACGGCGGCATCCTTGATGCGGGCGAAGGTATCCGGGTCGAGGCCGTCCTTGCGCAAGTGGTCGAACAATTGCTGCATGACCTTGATCGCGGCATCGACATCGTCGCGTTCGAGGTCGGCATTGAAGCTGAGCATGCCGCTGTCACCAAAGCTTTCGCGCTGTACCGAAGGCCCATAGGACAGGCCGTTGCGCAGGCGCAACTGGTCGTACAAGGCCCAGTCCAGGTAGCGCGAGAGCAGGTCGAGGGTCTGCTGGTGGTCGTTGTCCAGGACCGGCTCGATGAACAGCCAGTGCAACTTGGCGCTGTCACCCAGCACTCCCCGGGTCAGGTAACGACGCCGCTCGGCTTGCTGGCTGATGCTTTCGAGGGTACGACGTTCTTCCGGCTCGGTGGCGGGCAGTTCGCCGAAGGTGCGGTCCAGATAGGCCGGCAGCAGGCGATCGAGGCCACCGACCATGATCAGGGTCATGTTGTTGGCGGCATACCAGCGGTCACGCAGGGCCTGCACCTGCTCCAGTGTCATGTCGTCGAGGTTGGAGCGCTCGGGGCATTTGAGGCCCAGCTCGGTGGCCAGCTGGTCGCTGGCGGGGTGGCCGATGTCCTGGCGGTCGAGCCAGCGCTGCAGGTGGCCGTAGTGGCCGCCATCCTCGCGTTCGATGATGCGCTTGGCGGTGGCCAGGCTGTTGGCGTCGATGCGCGTATCGCGGATTACCGCCAGCAGCAGATCCAGCACCTTGCGCTGGTTGCGCGCCGGGGCCTCGATGACGAAGGTGGTGTCGGCGCTACTGGTATAGGCGTTCCACTCCCCGCCCAGCGATTGCAGGCGTTCTTCCAGCCCGCCCTCGCCGGTCTCGTCGATACCGCCGAACAGCAGGTGCTCGAGCAGATGGGGCAGCTCTTTCTGCTCGCAATCGAAGTCGTCCAGGCCAACCCCCACCACCAGGCGGATCGCCACATGGTCGCGTTCGTAGCCGGATTTGAGGATGACCTGCAGGCCATTGGGCAACAGGTAACCCTCGACCCGCGAACGATCGAGGGCAAGTGAGGGCAGGCTGCAGATCAGCAGGCAAACGAACATCAGGCAACGCATGGGCGAGCTCGGGTCTCCGGGTATGCGAGGTCAGGGTAGTCGGGCTTCGTCCGGTACGGTGTCGAGCATCAGCCCGCCCGTGTCCGACCCACCCAGTACCACATAGGCACTGCTGCAGAACAAAGAGTTCAACCGCTTCATGTCGGCGATCAGCTCCAAGTGTAGCGAACTCGTCTCGATACTTTGCACCACCTTGCGTTGCAGACGGCTGACATGGGCATGCGCCAGGCGCCGCTCCTGGGCGCGGAAGCGGCGTTTCTCGCGCAGCAGCAGCCGGGCGCTTTCGGGGTCGGCACTGAGGAATACCGACAGGCCCAGGCGCAGGTTGGCCAGCAATTGCTCCTGCAGACCGGTCAGCTCCTCCAGCCCGACCTGGGAAAACTCCCGGCGCTGGCTGGTCTTCTGTTGCTGAACCTTGCGCAGCATGCGTTCGATGAGGTCGCAGGAGAGCTTGAGGTTGATCGCCAGTTCGATGATCTCGGCCCAGCGCCGGTTGTCCTGGTCGCTGAGGTCTTCCCGGGTCATCTGGGCCAGGTACAGTTTGATTGCGCTGTACAGGGCCTCGCCGTCTTCACCGAGGGCGCGCACCTGCTGTGGCAGCGCGGTATGGGTGCCGCGCAGGGCGCCGAGCATGGCTTCGAGCAGGCTGTCGACGATATCGCCCAGGCGCAGGGTTTCGCGGGCGGCGTTGGCCAGGGCCAGGCTGGGCGTGGTGAGGGCCGAGGCGTCGAGATGGCGTGGGCGCACCTGGCCATTGCCGTTCTCGCGGTCGGGCAGCAGGGCGTTGCATAGCCGGCCCATGGGTTTGACCGTGGGCAGCATGATCAGGCAGCGCAGGGTGTTGTAGAGCAGGTGGAAGCCGATGACCAGTTCCTGGGGGCTGAAGCTCAGCGAGTCCATCCACTCCACCAGTGGATGCAGCACCGGGATGATCAGCAGCAACCCCATCAACTTGTACAGCAGGCTGCCCAGGGCCACGCGCCGGCCGGCGGAGTTCTGCATGCTGGTACTGATGAAGGCCAGCAAGCCGCTGCCGATGTTGGCGCCGACCACCAGGCCGATGGCCACCGGCAGGCTGATCACCTCGGCGCCCGCCAGGGTCGCGGTCAGCAGGACAGCCGCCAGGCTGGAGTAGGTGATCATGGCGAACAGCGCGCCGACCAGGGCGTCGAGCATGATGTCGCCTGTCAGCGAGGCGAACAGTACCTTGACGCCCTGGGCGTGGGTGATCGGCGCTGCGGCTTGCACGATCAGCTCGAGGGCAAGAATGATCAGGCCCAGGCCGATGCCTACCCGCCCCATCTGGCCTGCACGCGTCTGCTTGCGGGACAGGAAGAAGATCACACCGAGGAACACCAGCAGCGGCGACAGCCACGACAGGTCGAAGGTCAGCACGCGCGCCATCAGTGCCGTACCCACATCCGCGCCCAGCATGATCGCCAGGGCCGGGGTCATGGCCATCAAGCCCTGGCCGACGAAGGAGGTGACCAGCATCGCGGTGGCGTTGCTGCTCTGCACCAGCGCAGTGACGACGATGCCGGCGATGAACGCCAGTGGTCGCCGGTTCATGTTCTGGCTGAGCACTCGGCGCAGGTTGGAGCCGAACACCCGCAGGATGCCGGTACGGACGATATGTGTGCCCCACACCAGCAAGGCAACGGCGGAAAGCAGGTTGAGCAGGGTCAGCATGGTCCAGCCCCCCTTGTTCGTGCTCCAGAAACGGAGCCAATGAGTGAAGCCGCGAGCCTGGCCCGGGGGTGGGTGTTTTTATCCAGTGCTCACTCAAGCTTTAGTTGTTTTGCAGGCCAGGCGCCAGCTTGGCATGCCCGGCAAGCATTTGAAATCATTCAGTCATGAAAGCTTCGATGACAAAAAAGGCCCCGGAGGGCCTTTTTACGGTACTGCCGTGGCTTATTGACCCGGAATGTCCTTGCGCAGTTTCACCGGGTCATGTTCCTTGCCCGCCTTGCGTGCCATGGCGGTACGCATGCGGATGTTGATCGCCTCGACGGCCAGGGAGAAGGCCATGGCGAAGTAGACGTAACCCTTTGGCACGTGCACGTCGAAGGATTCGGCGATCAGCACGGTGCCCACCACGATCAGGAACGACAGCGCCAGCATCTTCAGCGAAGGGTGCTTGTCGATGAAATTGCTGATGGCGCCTGCACACAGCATCATCACCAGCACGGCAACGACGATCGCGGCGATCATCACGGGCACGTGCGAGACCATGCCCACCGCCGTGATGACCGAGTCCAGGGAAAACACGATGTCGATGATGGCGATCTGGATGATGGTGTAGAAGAACTTGCCACCCGCCCCTTTCGGCTCATCGCTGCTTTCATCCTCGCCTTCCAGGCCGTGGTAGATCTCCTGGGAGCTTTTCCACAGCAGGAACAGGCCACCGAAGAACAGGATCAGGTCGCGGCCGGATATGCCCTGGCCGAATACCACGAACAGGTCGGCGGTCAGGCGCATGACCCAGGTGATCGACAGCAGCAGCATGATGCGAGTGACCATCGCCAGCGCCAGGCCGAAGATCCGGGTGCGCGGCTGCATGTGCTTGGGCATGCGGCTGACCAGGATCGAGATCATGATGATGTTGTCGATACCGAGAACGATCTCAAGCGCTGTAAGGGTGAAAAAGGCAACCCAGATTTCCGGGCTGGTCAGCCATTCCATGTGTATTCCTTCGAACGATAATGGCGAAACGCCCCTTCAGGGGCGCTTCGCGTTGAGGTGATGCGGGTTTGATCAGAGGCTGCTGAACAGTGGGAAAATGCCCATCAGCAGCGCGGCGACCATTATGCACAGGCATACCAGTACTGCCCACTTGAGGGTGAAGCGTTGGTGATCGCCGAATTCGATACCCGCCAGGGCCACCAGCAGGTAGGTGGAGGGTACCAGCGGGCTGAGCAGGTGTACCGGTTGCCCGACGATCGACGCGCGGGCCATCTCCACCGGGCTGATGCCGTAGTGGCTGGCGGCTTCCGACAGTACGGGCAGCACACCGTAGTAGAACGCATCGTTGGACATGAAGAAGGTGAACGGCATGCTCACGATCGCGGTGATCACCGCCAGGTAAGGGCCCAGGGCTTCGGGGATGACCGCCAGCAGGCTCTTGGACATGGCCTCGACCATGCCGGTGCCCGAGAGAATGCCGGTGAAGATGCCGGCAGCGAAGATCAGCCCGGTCACCGCCAGCACGCTTCCAGCATGGGCGGCGATACGGTCCTTCTGCTGTTGCAGACAGGGGTAGTTGACGATCATGGCGATACTGAAGGCGATCATGAACAGCACCGGCAGCGGCAGCAGGCCGGCGATCAGCGCAACCATCAGCGCGGCGGTCAGTGCGCCGTTGAACCACAGCAGCTTGGGCCGACGGGCTTCGGGGAATTGCGAAACGCTGATTTCGCTGTGGTCGATGTCGTCGGTGGGCAGGTGCAGTTCACCCAGGCGGGCGCGCTCGCGCTTGCCGTACAGGTAAGCGATGCCGAGGATCGCGACGATACCGAACAGCATGGCCGGGATCATCGGCACGAAGATGTCCGAGGGGTCCACGTGCAGGGCGCTGGCGGCGCGGGCGGTAGGGCCGCCCCAGGGGGTCATGTTCATCACCCCGCCGGCCAGGATGATCAGGCCGGCCATGATCCGCGGGCTCATGCCCAGGCGGCTGTACAGCGGCAGCATGGCGGCGCAGCAGATCATGTAGGTGGTGGCGCCGTCACCGTCGAGCGACACCACCAGGGCCAGTGCGGCGGTGCCCACCGAGACCTTGAGCGGGTCGCCCTTGACCAGCTTGAGGATCTTGCGCACGGCCGGGTCGAACAGGCCGGAGTCGATCATCAGGGCGAAATACAGAATGGCGAACATCAGCATCACGCCGGTGGGCGCAAGCTTGCTGATGCCCTCGAGCATCATGGGGCCGATCTTGGCGGAAAAACCGCCGAACAGGGCGAACAGGATCGGTACCAGGATCAGCGCGATCAAGGCCGACAGGCGCTTGGTCATGATCAGGTACATGAAGGTGATGACCATGGCAAAGCCGAGGAAGGTCAGCATGGCAGTACTCCAGGCGTGGCGCGGCGAAAGGAAAGGCTATTCGGGCGAGTCAGCGCGTGGGGCGCTGCGCAGGGAGCAAGGGCAAGGGAGCGGCAAAAGAGCGGGCACGGGAAAACATCGGAATCACCATTGTTGTTGTTGATGGGCCGGGCGCGGAAAGATCCGGGTGCCCTGGCTGACCGGTCTGCTGCCGGTAGTGGGGGCTATCCTAGGGGGACAAGCTTTCAGCCAGCTTTCGCCGGGAAAAGGGCGACGGGAGGTAAGTAATGCCTGATGTAACCGAGGGGGGCTGCCATTGCGGCGCCTTGCGCTATCGACTTCAGGGCGAGCTGACGGATATCGCCCATTGCCATTGTTCGATCTGCCGGCGTGTCAGCGGGGGGCTTGTGGTGACCTGGCTTACCCTGCCCCGGTCAGGCTTTCGCTGGTTGGCGGGCAGGCCCCAGTGCTATGTGGCGCCGGCCAGTTGCAAGCGCTACTTCTGTGGGGAATGTGGTGCGCATGTGGCGTTGGTGACCGATCATAGCCCGGGCAGTATCGATGTGACGGTCGCGACGCTGGATCATCCGGAGCAGGTGCGGGCCAAGCGGCATATCTGGACTAGCAGCCGGTTGCCGTGGCTGCATCTGGATGAGGATTTGCCGGGAGAGGCCGAGGAGCAACCGTAGCTGCTGTGCTGGGTTGTCGGGCCTCATCGCCGGCGCTACGGCAGCTCCAGCCCCCCCGCCGCCTTGTGCAGCGCCCGCAAATGCTCACCCACCTGCTTCACATTGGCCTCGACTGCAGCAATCTCCCTGGCCCGCGAAGGGTCCAGCAGTGCCCTTACCTCTTTGTCCAGGTCGGTACTCAAGCGCAACAACTGGGCTTGCCGCTCATTGCTGACCTTCTCCAGATGCGCGCGCTCATCCGGTTGTGGCAAGCCATAGCCCTTGGCATCGAGCAACTCCGCCGGACGACTCAGGAAACCACTGTTGGCAAGCATCTGCTGCAGGGTCCGGTTGGCCTGGTTCATGCTGCCGTCCTTGAGTTCCACGGCATTCAGATAGCGTTGCTTCACTTCGTCCTGGGCCAGCAACAACTGCCGGCGCAGGCTGGCCTGTTCCAGCAGCAGCAATGCGGCGCTGGTGCGCAGGTTGGCTTGTGGGAACCAGCCGCGGCGTCGCTCGGCATCCAGCTCGAGCCAGTCTTCGACCTTGTCCTGCTTGATCGGCAGCTGCTGCTTGAGTACCTCGAACATGGCCTGGTAACGGTCACGGTAGGAGTCGAAGCGGTAGCCAAGGCGCAAGGCTTCGCGTGGATCATCGAGCACGCTGGTGTCGGCCAGCCCCCTGCCCTTGAGCACCTCCAGCAGGCCATTGGGCATGATGCTGTCGAGATCGTTCAGGCGTGGGTTGCCGGTGCCGCTGCGCAGCAGCTTCAACGATTCCACTGCACAGTTGTTGGACAGGAAGTAATAGCTGCCGTCGTAGCTCCAGTGGATCTCGGCGGCTTGGCGCACCAGGTTCTCGATCTCGTTGCGGTCCAGCTTCAATGGCACCGACGCCAGGCTGCGCAGTTCAGTCTTGGTGTACTCGTCGACTACCTGGCCGAGGGGCAGGACAAACAGCCGCGACGGATAGTTACCGATCAGGCCGTCCCAGCTGGAAAGCTGCACATCGTTGACGAAGGCGCGATACGACAGCACCAGGTGGCGGTCGAGGTCCAGGCGGCAGTCCGGTCCGCGTGGCCGCCCCGGCTTGCAGATGACCAGGCGCAGCATGCTGTGGCCCCAGCGGCTGACCCAGTTCTGGTTGGCTTCGGCGAGCAGGTAGTCCACTTCATACACCCGCTCCGGGTCGATCTCGCCCAATGGCTGGCGGGCGAAGTCGCTGCCGGCGTTGAGGAACGGCAGGCCTTTGGCGCAGGTATCCTGCCGTGGGGCCCAGCCAAAGTGATCGCGAAGGTATTGATTGAGGGCCGGGCGCCGGCAGGCATAGCTCGGGTCGAGGAGAAAATACTCCATGTTGACCGCGACGAATTCCTTGGGGCTGCTCAGTTCATAACTGTCGGGGCTGCGCACCAGTTGGCCATTGTGCTGCTCCCGTTCACCTCGGCGGCCCACGTACTGCGGCCAACCGGCCAGGTCGAGCAAGCGTGGATCGTCGCTGAGGGTGAAACGGCGTTGTGCCTGGCCACGGCAAGCCTCTGGCTGGCCGATCTTGCCCAGGGTGCCCTGCTGGCGCTTGCAGCGGGCGATCATCGAGCGTTCGGCGTCGGGCCAGAGCCGCGCACGGTTGTAGATGTGGGTCAGCTCGTGCAGAACGGTGGCCAGCAGCTCCTGGCGAACCGTGCCATGTGGCCGGTTGGTGCTTTGATGCGCGGCGCTGCCGTCGGTCAGGCTGGGCAGCAGGCGACGATTGAGCGCCAGGGTCGAGACCAGCGAAGCCTGGCCATAGGCATCGGCCGGCATCTTGTCAGTCCAGCTGACCTGGATGCGCCGATCCAGCTGCTGCTTGAAGCGTGGCGGCAGTTTGCTCAGTGCTTCATCGAGCAAGGCCTGGGTGGCTTGAAGTTGCTGGGGGGTAAGGCCGGACGCCTGCAGTTCAAGCTGCAGGTCGGCCAGGGCGGGCATGCCCAGCAGCGTCAGGACGCCGGCGAGCAGCCAGGCACGCACGCCAGTCACAGTGCGAGGATGGCTTCGGCCAGGACCTGGTCGCTGGCGCCGCGCGCTTCAGGTAAGCGCTCGCGCAGGGTCACGAAGGCTGCCTCCAGTTGCGCGCCACGGATGTCGCCGTTGCTGGCGACGAAGCTTGCGGCGTCGTCATGGGCTTCGCGTACCACTTTGGAGTCGCGGATCGACGTGGTGGTGTCGGACGTGAAATCGATCGAGCGACCAATGGCCCGCACGATGATGTTGCTGGTAGCCACCAAGGTCTGTGCCTGGGCCAGGTCGGCCAGCAACAACATGCCGAGGGTCGCGGCGATCAGCGGTTTACGCATGGAGCATCTCCAAAAATACAGGGAGTCAAGGTTATTACTTGGACGAGAATTGTCCGCGCCAGTTCAAGGTCGCCGACGAATGCGGCAACTGACAATGCAGGAGCTTGTTGGCGACCGGGGCGGGCGGCGAAGATTCGAACGAATGCGCAGGCTGTGGCCAGCGCATTCGTTGTGCAGCCGGTGTATCAGATGGTCAGGATGGCCTGGGCCAGTTGTGCATCGTTGGCTTGCAGGGTCGGCATGCTCGAGCGGATGTGCAGGAAGGCACTTTCCAGCCTGGCGCCACGAATGGAGCCCTGGCTGCCGACGAAGCTGGCTGCGTCATCGCGGGCGGCCTGGACGATCTTGTCGTCGCGGAACGACGAGCTCAGGTCGGAGGTGGCATCGGTGGACGAAGCGAAGGCACGTACTACGGCATCGGTCGTGACGACGAAGCTGGTGGCGTTTGCGGTGCCGGCCAGGCCGAGCAGCAGGGCGGCGCCAATCAGGTGTTTGCGGGACATGGGCGTGGACTCCTGGAAGGATCGGGTGAGTCTGCAATATCGGACGTTCACACGGTTCGTCACGGTACTTGCGCATCTGGTTCTTGCCAGACAGCTAAGCCAAGCGTATCACGCGGCGAGATTTCAAGAAGGTAACGAACGTCACGAAAATCTACTGTTATGGTCTATTTGCAGAAATACGAAACTGTATCTGTCTGGCAAGCGCTCTGACACGAGGCTTCGCTAAAGAAAAAACCCGCTGCAGTGACCTGCAACGGGTTTGGGAATTCGCGGTGCCAGCCGGAGCCGGCGAACCGGTGCTTAGCGCCAGAACGGCTTGCTGAGCTCTTCGTAACGCTGCGACTCGCTGATACCGGCGTCTGCCAGCAGGCGGGCGTCCAGGCGAGCCAGTTGACGGCGGCTGGCCATGCGACGCTGCCACAGCAGCAGAGTGGACAGGGCGCGCAGCGGCAGCGATGCGTGGGATTGCTGGGCGTTGCTTTCAAAAACCAGACCGGAACTGAGGGTACGTTCCATGATGCTTCATCCTTCCGCTTGTGGCGGGATTAGGTAGTGATTTAACTGGTGCCCATGATCCTCTTCTGTTGTCCATAACAGTAGATACAGTTCTGTAGAAATAGGATGGCTCAGTTAACTGTGTAACCCTACTGTTGCACTCGAAATTGGCGCAACTGTACTGGTCTGCACTATTGTGGTGCGTTACGTAATAAGTTGGGGGATTTTGAGGAGGCTGACTGGCGGGGATGCCAGTACAGTAGAACAGTTTTACGAAGAGGGATTGCGAGGATTGACTTGCTGGCCCTATCGCCGGCAAGCCGGCTCCCACAGAATGGTGCAGCGCTGGCCTCGAGGGCAGCGCATGACTGTGGGGAGCCGGCTTGCCGGCGACAGGTGCTATGCGGATCAGCCAGCCAGCATGCGGCCACCTTCTTCCAGATTCTCGTGCCAGCTCAACGCCTCGCGCAGGATGTGCGGGGTGTGGCCGCCACGCTGGCAGGCGCGGTCGAAGTAGTCATTCAAGGCTGCGCGGTAGTCAGGGTGCACGCAGTTATCGATGATCGCCCGTGCCCGCTCGCGAGGCGCCAGGCCACGCAGGTCGGCCAGGCCTTGCTCGGTAACCAGGATGTCCACGTCATGCTCGGTATGGTCGACATGGCTGACCATCGGCACCACGCTGGAAATCGCACCACCCTTGGCGATGGACTTGGTGACGAACACCGCCAGGTGGGCGTTGCGGGCGAAATCGCCAGAGCCACCGATGCCGTTCATCATCCGGGTACCGCAGACGTGCGTGGAGTTGACGTTGCCGTAGATGTCGAACTCCAGCGCCGTGTTGATGCCGATGATGCCCAGGCGGCGCACGACTTCAGGGTGGTTGGAGATCTCCTGCGGGCGCAGTACCAGCTTGTCCTTGTAGCGCTCCAGGTTGCCGAACACATCGGCATTGCGGCGCGTCGACAGGGTGATCGAGCTGCCCGAGGCGAAGCTCAGCTTGCCGGCGTCGATCAGGTCGAACGTCGAGTCCTGCAGCACTTCGGAGTACATGGTCAGGTCTTCGAAAGGCGAATCGATCAGACCGCACATCACCGCGTTGGCAATGCTGCCGATACCGGCTTGCAGCGGGCCAAGCTTGTTGGTCATGCGCCCTGCTTCCACTTCTTTCTTGAGGAAGTTGATCAGGTGGTCGGCGATGCCCTGGGTTTCGTCGTCCGGCGGCAGCACGGTGGACGGCGAGTCTGGCTGGTCGCTGATGACGATGCCGACGATCTTGGCCGGGTCGATCGGGATCGCAGTGCTGCCGATGCGATCATCGACCTTCACCAGCGGGATCGGCGTACGGGTCGGGCGATACGTCGGGATATAGATGTCGTGCAGGCCTTCGAGGTTGGCGTTGTGCGACAGGTTGATCTCGACGATCACTTGCTTGGCGAAGATGGCGAAGCTCGCCGAGTTGCCCACCGAGGTGGTCGGCACGATGTGGCCTTCTTCGGTGATGGCCACCGCTTCGATGACTGCGATGTCCGGCAGCTTGAGCTGCTGGTTGCGCAGTTGCTCGACGGTTTCCGACAGGTGCTGGTCGATGAACATCACCTGGCCGTCGTTGATGGCCTTGCGCAGGGTGCTGTCGACCTGGAACGGCATGCGACGGGCCAGCACGCCGGCTTCGGTCAGCTGCTTGTCGAGGTCATTGCCCAGGCTGGCGCCGGTCATCAGGCTGATCTTCAGGGGCGACTGCTTGGCGCGTTCGGCCAGGGCATGCGGGACCGCCTTGGCTTCGCCGGCGCGGGTGAAGCCGCTCATGCCGACGGTCATGCCGTCCTCGATAAGGCCAGCGGCATCAGCCGCACTCATTACCTTGCTGTGCAGGGAGGACAAGCGGATACGATCACGGTACATGGATTGTTATCTCGGGCTACTGAGGCTACTGCAGCGCAGTCTAGAGATTTCGCCCGTCGCCGTCCCACGACCATGGTCGAATGGGAGGCCTGGAAATAGAGCCATTGATCTGGATCAGTGAAATAAAAAAACCCCGGGAATAATGCGCCGGGGTTTTATATCGCAACCTTTATAGGAAAGGTCTTACTCGACGGCTTTGACCATATCCTCGATGACCTTCTTCGCGTCACCGAACACCATCATGGTCTTGTCCAGGTAGAACAGTTCGTTGTCCAGCCCGGCATAGCCGCTGGCCATCGAGCGCTTGTTGACGATGATGGTCTTGGCCTTGAATGCTTCGAGAATCGGCATGCCGGCGATCGGCGACTTCGGATCGTTCTTCGCCGCCGGGTTGACCACATCGTTGGCGCCCAGCACCAGCACCACGTCGGCCTGGCCGAACTCGGCGTTGATGTCTTCCATCTCGAACACCTGGTCATAAGGCACTTCGGCCTCGGCCAGCAGCACGTTCATGTGCCCGGGCATGCGCCCTGCCACCGGGTGGATCGCATACTTCACGGTCACACCGTTGTGGCTGAGCTTCTCGGTCAGTTCCTTGAGCGCGTGCTGGGCGCGGGCGACTGCCAGGCCGTAGCCCGGGACGATGATCACGCTGTCGGCGTTGCTCAGCAGGAAGGTGGCATCGTCTGCCGAACCGGACTTCACCGGGCGCTGCTCCTTCGAGCCTTGGGCCGCACCGGCATCGGTATCGCCGCCGAAGCCGCCAAGGATGACGTTGAAGAACGAGCGGTTCATCGCCTTGCACATGATGTAGGACAGGATCGCACCGCTGGAGCCCACCAGGGAGCCGGCGATGATCAGCATCGAGTTGTTCAGCGAGAAGCCGATCCCCGCCGCTGCCCAGCCCGAATAGCTGTTGAGCATGGACACCACGACAGGCATGTCGGCTCCGCCGATCGGGATGATGATCAGCACACCCATGATGAAGGCCAGGGCCAGCATCAGGGTGAAGGCGCTGTAATGGCCGGTGAAGGTGAACAGCAGGCCCAGGGCGATGGTGGTCAGCCCCAGGATCAGGTTCAGCTTGTGCTGGCCAACGAACTGTACCGGTGCGCCCTGGAACAGGCGGAACTTGTACTTGCCCGACAGTTTGCCGAAGGCGATCACCGAACCCGAGAAAGTGATGGCACCGATGGCCGCGCCGAGGAACAGTTCCAGGCGGTTACCGGTGGGGATCGGGTCGCTGATGCTGGCGACGATGCCCATCGATTGCGGCTCGAGCACCGCAGCGATGGCGATGAACACCGCGGCCAGGCCGATCATGCTGTGCATGAAGGCGACCAGTTCCGGCATCTTGGTCATCTCGACACGCTTGGCCATGATCGAGCCGGCGGTACCGCCGACCAGCAGGCCGACAATCACGTAGCCGATGCCGGCGGTAGCGATTTCAGCCCCGAGCTTATAGATGAGGCCGACCGTGGTGAGGATCGCGATCCCCATGCCGATCATGCCGAACAGGTTGCCGCGCCGCGAGGTGGTCGGGTGCGACAGGCCCTTGAGCGCCTGGATGAAGCACACCGAGGCGACGAGGTAGAGGAGCGTTACCAGATTCATGCTCATGCTTACTTCTGCGCCTCGTTCTTGGTTTTCTTCTTGAACATCTCAAGCATGCGACGGGTGACCAGGAAGCCACCGAACACGTTGACCGCGGCCAGGGCCACCGCCAGGGTGCCCATCAGTTTGCCGGCCGGGGTCACGGTCAGCGCGGCAGCCAGCATGGCGCCGACGATGACGATCGCCGAGATGGCGTTGGTGACCGCCATCAGCGGGGTATGCAAGGCCGGGGTGACGTTCCACACCACGTGGTAGCCCACATAGATGGCCAGCACGAAGATGATCAGGTTGTAGATGCCGTGGGAAATCAGCATGTCGTCCATAGTCGTGCTCCTTAGCCGTTCTTGCGGACGACTTGGCCGTCGCGGCACATGAGGCAGGCCGCGACGATATCGTCTTCGAGGTTGATGACCAGCGCGCTGTCCTTGTCGAACAGCAGCTTCATGAAGTCCAGCAGGTTGCGTGCATACAGTGCCGAGGCATCGGCCCCTACCTGGGCTGGCAGGTTGGTCGGGCCGACGATGGTCACGCCATTTTCCATGATCACCTGGTCGGCCACGGTCAGCGGGCAGTTGCCGCCTTGGGCTGCGGCAAGGTCGATGACCACCGAGCCAGGCTTCATCTGCGCCACGGTTTCGGCGCTGAGCAGGGTCGGAGCCTTGCGGCCGGGGATCAACGCCGTGGTGATGACGATGTCGGCTTGCTTGGCGCGCTCGTGCACGGCCTGGGCCTGGCGTTGCATCCAGCTGGCGGGCATCGGGCGGGCATAGCCGCCAACGCCTTCGGCGCACTCACGCTCTTCATCGGTTTCATAGGGAACGTCGATGAACTTGGCGCCAAGCGACTCGATCTGCTCTTTCACTGCCGGACGCACGTCCGAGGCTTCGATCACCGCACCGAGACGCTTGGCCGTGGCGATGGCCTGCAGCCCGGCAACACCGGCACCGAGGATCAGTACGCGGGCGGCCTTCACGGTGCCGGCAGCTGTCATCAGCATGGGCATGAAGCGTGGGTAATGATGGGCGGCCAGCAGCACGGCCTTGTAACCGGCGATGTTGGCTTGCGACGACAGTACGTCCAGGCTCTGTGCGCGCGATGTACGCGGTGCGGCTTCCAGGGCGAAGGCGGTGATGCCGCGTTCGGCCATCTTGCCGATCAGCTCGTTGTTGAAGGGATTGAGCATGCCGATCAGAAGGCTGCCGCTGTTGATCTGGGCCAGCTCCTGGTCATCAGGCGCGACCACTTTCAGAACCAGTTCGGCGCCGTAGGCATCGGCTGCGGTTCCAAGGGAAGCGCCCACGGCCTCATAGGCACCGTCCGGAATGCTGGCATTGAGCCCTGCCCCCCGTTGGACGGTGACCTGATGGCCTTGGCCAATCAGTTTCTTGATGGTTTCGGGGGTCGCAGCGACCCTTGTCTCACCGGTCTGCGTCTCGAGAGGAACACCAATGTGCACGACTATTTCTCCTGCGGTGACCTTTTTTGTCTTTATAAGAGCCAGCGCACTTCGGGTGGTGCGCAGGGTTGGCTATTGAGCGCCAGTCCGCCGAATCCTGGGCGGGCCGAGCATTTTGCAGACGAACCCAGGGGCCTTCAACAGATTCTGGAGCGAAACCAAGTCAAAACTACAAGTCACCCTGTGACCGTATGTCGCAATCATCGGGCTTCAGCCCGTCAAGCATGGGCTATTGGCAGATTAAGGGATTTTTTGAAATTTTTTGCGATGATTTCGCAAATGGGCTCGCGAGTGTCGTAAAACCTTCTGAAATCCGCGTGTTTGGCGGCTTTGCCGAGATTTTTCGATTCACCTGAACAGTTTGCTTAAATGCGACAAAAGCTTATATCTGTAGGTGTTAAAAATAATTGACTACAACAGTCGGGCGAAGGCCTCGTCTCTGTGCGAGGCGATGTAGTCACGCGCCTGTTCCGCCAACCAGTCACGGAAGGCGCGAAGGGATGCCGACTCCACCTTGCGGTCGGGAATCATCAGATAGTAGGCCTTGTCGCTGGACAGTGCATGCCGGTTAGCGACCACCAGCCTGCCCTCCTCCAATTCGCGCTGGATCAGGAAGGGTGGGATCAGCGCCACGCCCATCTGGTGCATCGCGGCCTGGGCAAGCATGGAGAATAGTTCATAGCGTGGCCCTGTCATGTCACCTGCGACATTCATGCCCTGCCCGTTGAACCATTGGCGCCAGGCGTAAGGGCGGGTGGTCTGTTGCAGCAACGGAAGGCTGGCGATGCGCCGGGCATCGAGCATGCCCTCGCCGCTCAGCAGGACCGGGCTGCAGACCGGCAAGGGGTTTTCGCCCATCAGGCGCTGGGACTGGGTGCCGGACCAGTCGGCGTCGCCAAAATAGATGGCGGCATCGAAGGGGGTGTCGGCGAACAGGAATGGTCGGGTGCGGTTGGTCAGGTTGACGGTGACCTCCGGATGGCGCTGCTGGAAATCCTTGAGCCGCGGCAGCAGCCACTGTGTGCCGAAGGTCGGCACTACCGCCAGTTCGATCACGTTGGCGCCCTGCTGGCGCATTACCGACAAGGCATCGCGCTCCACCGCATCCAGCTGCGCAGCCACCTGGCGGCTGTACGACAGCCCTGCCTCGGTCAGTTTCACCCCGCGTCTCGAGCGCCGGAACAGTTCCACATTGAGGAAGGCCTCCAGGCCGCCAATCTGTCGACAGACGGCACCTTGGGTCAGGGCCAGCTCCTGAGCGGCCTTGGTGAAGCTCTCGTGGCGCGCGGCCGCTTCGAAGCAAATCAGTGCAGTGGTGTTGGGGATCTTGCGGCGCATGTACGTCAACCTCACTCGTGGTGTCGTCAATAGTGGGTTCGCGGGTGTTACGGAGTGACAAATTATCACTAATAGGTGCGCAATCCTCGTTTGTCCCGACGCGCGAACAGGCCTAGGATCAAAGGCACAAGAACCTGCTCTCTATATACGAGGATTTCGCTCATGGCCGGTAAAGCAAGCTTCAACTGGATCGACCCGCTGCTGCTGGATCAGCAGCTCACTGAAGAAGAGCGCATGGTGCGTGACAGCGCTTATCAGTTCGCCCAGGACAAGCTGGCGCCGCGCGTGCTGGAAGCTTTCCGCCACGAGCAGACCGACCCTGCGATCTTCCGCGAGATGGGCGAAGTGGGCCTGCTGGGTGCGACCATTCCCGAACAGTATGGCGGCAGCGGGCTGAACTACGTGTGCTACGGCCTGATCGCCCGCGAAGTGGAGCGCATCGATTCCGGCTACCGTTCGATGATGAGTGTGCAGTCGTCGCTGGTGATGGTGCCGATCAACGAGTTCGGTACCGAGGCGCAGAAGCAGAAGTACCTGCCCAAGCTTGCGAGCGGCGAGTGGATCGGCTGTTTCGGCCTGACCGAGCCTAACCACGGATCCGACCCCGGTTCGATGATCACCCGCGCCAGGAAGGTCGACGGTGGCTACCGCCTCAGCGGCAGCAAGATGTGGATCACCAACAGCCCTATCGCCGATGTCTTTGTTGTCTGGGCCAAGGACGATGCGGGCGACATCCGCGGCTTCGTTCTGGAAAAAGGCTGGGACGGGCTCAGCGCCCCGGCCATTCATGGCAAGGTCGGCCTGCGTGCTTCGATTACCGGCGAGATCGTCATGGACAACGTGTTTGTGCCGGAAGAGAACATCTTCCCCGAAGTGCGCGGTCTCAAGGGGCCCTTCACCTGCCTGAACTCGGCTCGCTACGGCATTTCGTGGGGTGCCCTGGGTGCTGCGGAAGCCTGCTGGCACACCGCGCGTCAGTACACCCTGGACCGTCAGCAGTTCGGCCGCCCACTGGCCGCCAATCAGCTGATCCAGAAGAAGCTGGCAGACATGCAGACTGAAATCACCCTGGCACTGCAGGGCTGCCTGCGCCTGGGGCGCATGAAGGACGAAGGCACTGCAGCCGTGGAGATCACTTCGATCATGAAGCGCAACTCCTGTGGCAAGGCCCTGGATATCGCGCGCATGGCCCGCGACATGCTGGGCGGCAACGGAATCTCCGACGAGTTCGGCGTCGCTCGTCACCTGGTCAACCTTGAAGTGGTCAACACTTACGAAGGTACCCATGACGTGCATGCGCTGATCCTGGGTCGAGCGCAAACCGGCATCCAGGCGTTCTACTGATAGAGGAGCCTGACCATGGGTGCGCTATCTCATCTGCGGGTGCTTGATCTGTCCCGCGTGCTGGCGGGGCCCTGGTCGGGTCAGATCCTGGCCGACCTGGGAGCCGACGTTATCAAGGTCGAGCGGCCTGGTAGTGGCGACGATACCCGCTCGTGGGGGCCGCCCTTCTTGAAGGACGGGCGCGGCGAGAACACCAGTGAGGCGGCTTATTACCTGTCTGCCAACCGTAACAAACGTTCGGTGACGATCGACTTCACCCAGCCTGAGGGTCAGCGTCTGGTGCGCGAGCTGGCGGCCAGGTCGGATATCGTCATCGAGAACTTCAAGGTTGGCGGGTTGGCGGCCTATGGGCTGGACTACCAGAGCTTGAAGGCGCTCAATCCGAAGCTTGTCTATTGCTCGATCACCGGCTTCGGTCAGACCGGTCCCTATGCCAAGCGGGCTGGGTATGACTTCATGATCCAGGGGCTGGGTGGGCTGATGAGCCTGACCGGTCGCCCGGATGGCGAAGAGGGTGCGGGGCCGGTAAAGGTTGGCGTGGCGCTGACCGATATCCTCACGGGTCTGTATTCCACGGTGGCGATCCTGGCTGCCCTCGCCCATCGTGATCAGGCCGGCGTTGGGCAACATATCGATATGGCCTTGCTCGATGTGCAGGTGGCCTGCCTGGCCAACCAGGCCATGAACTACCTGACCACGGGCAACCCGCCTCGTCGACTCGGTAACGCGCATCCTAATATCGTGCCGTATCAGGACTTCCCGACGGCGGATGGCGACTTCATCCTCACCGTCGGTAATGATGGTCAATTCCGCAAGTTCGCCGAGGTTGCTGGGCAACCGCAGTGGGCGGATGACCCGCGCTTCGCAACCAACAAGCAACGCGTGGCGAACCGCGCTGAGCTGATTCCGTTGATTCGCCAGGCTACGGTGTTCAAGACCACGGCTGAGTGGGTGCAGCAGCTGGAGGCCGCCGGTGTGCCGTGTGGGCCGATCAATGATCTGGCGCAGATGTTCCAGGACCCGCAGGTGCTGGCGCGCGGCCTGGCTGTCAGCCTGCCGCATGCGTTGGCCGGAAGCGTGCCGCAGGTGGCTAGCCCGATTCGGTTGTCGGAGACGCCGGTCGAGTACCGGCATGCCCCGCCCTTGTTGGGCGAGCATACCGAAGTGGTGTTGGCTGATGTGCTGGGGCTGGACGCAGGCTCTGTGCAGCGGTTGAGGGACGCGGGGGTGTTGTAGCGCTTCTATATGGAAAGAACGAAAAGCGGGGAGGCCGGCAGGCCTCCCCGCTTCGCTTTTCAGCTATATCAGGGTTTCATGAAATTAAGGGTTGACGGGG